>NZ_FYBS01000014.1:0-50671 GCF_900186185.1 Listeria sp. ILCC797 | reverse complement strand
CTTCAAGGTGGCGTACAAAGATTCCAGTGGAAAAGAACAAGCGATGTGGATTTTGGAGAAAGACGGGGTACGTGTCCCGAACAGCGAACTCGAAGCGTATTTAAAACGAACCGCTGACTACCAAGATGAGGATAAATATACTATACTAACGTTAGAAGAGTTAAACGAGAAAATCATGAAAGCCTGGCAAGATAAGACGTATTACATGGACGGAAAAGTGTATTCAGGTGCGGCAGGGAGCATCTTACAAGCTTCTGCGTATGTGGAGGACTGGGAAGGCCAACTAGCTGAATCCGGCATTATGTCGGCATTATCAGGCGTAGGCCTAGGCGCTGCGATAGCTCGTGGGAGTAAGACGTATAAGGGTGGTAGTGGGGCTGCAAAAGCTTCCCAAGTTTTCAACAAAAATATAACTGTAGATAGTATTAAAAAAAATACAGGGGCTTTCAAAGGGAAAACAGTAGATGAAATTGCAGAGTCAATGAGAAAATCGGGATATGATGTAGTTGTAGAGGAATCGTCCAAGTCACAAACAGGAGCTATGATTATCAAAGTGAAGAATGCATCTGAGAAAGAAGGAAGAAATATTTCGCAGGTACAGGTTTCACCAGGTGGAGGAAGACATGGGGATTTACCATATACTAAAATTAGTACAACAAGTGCAGATGTGGGTAAGATAAAAATTGTATATGGAGAAGAGTCTTTGTATATCTCGAATGGCGAAAAAAATGTAACAGTTGTTTTTGAAGGAGGAAGATAAAAATGATAGATATTAATGCGCCGATTGTTCCATATGAAAGTATAGGAGGAATAAAGCTATATAGTACTATTAAAGAGTTGAAAGAGATTGTTACTGGAAAGAATGTTGAAGTACAGGTGTTTAACAAAGTACGGATTATCTATACTATAGGTGATTCGTTAAAACTGTTTTTTGATCTATTGACAGGAAAGCTTTTTAAAATTGTGACGCTGGCAGGATACAAAGGGGCTCTTTTTGGCGAAATAAAAGTAGGTATGAAAAGTGAAGAATTTTTAAAGATAGAGCCGTCTTTTGTATATGACGACTTTGAGGAAGTGTATGAAACTGAAAAGGGAGTATATATTGAAACCGAGGCACGGAATGATACAGTAAGATGGATATCTATTTTTGTAAAAGAACTAGGAACGGAGGCATTTAAAAAAGGTGAATGGTAGACGTATTATATTAACAAGATTGTAATAATAAGAAATTAATCTTAATTAAATCAAAAAATAGAACTTTCACTTTCCCCTCTCGGAAAGAGATAGTGGGTTATAAAAGCTTTCCAAATTATTTTTGAAGGGAGACAAGTGAAATGATAGATGTAAATGCACCCATCATTCCATATGAAAGTATGGGGGGAGTAAAGCTATATAGTACTATCAAAGATGTGAAAGAGATAATAACTGGAAAAAATGTGGAAACAAAGGTATTTCACAATACATGGATTGTTTATAGTATAGACGATTCATTGGAATTATTTTTTGATCTATTGACAGGAAAGCTTTTTAAAATTGTAACGCTTGGAGGATATAAAGGAACTCTTTTTGGTAAAATAAAGGTAGGGATGAAGAGCGAGGAGTTTTTAAAGATAGAACCATCTTTCGTGTATGATGATTTTGAAGAAATATATGAAACTAAAAAAGGAGTATATATTGAAACTGAGGTTGTGAATGATACGGCAAAATGGATATCCATTTTTGTAAAAGAAATTGATAGTGAAAGTTTTCGTTTAGGGGAATGGTAAGACAAATCGAGAAAGGGAGCTGTTAATTTAGCTCCCTTTTAATACTATTCATCCGAATTAATCTCATCCAAATAATTCTCAAAAATGTCATCTAAGACAGTTAAAAGTACTTCCTTACTTTGCCTGTATGCGAGCTCATGCTTATCTGTGAACGCTGTATGATTATGGGAGTGTAAAGTATGTGGACGTCTAAACCTGGTAAAAAAAGTAGTTTTTAAGAGGAGTTAAAAACATGCAATGGATTATTTTAATTGGCGATGAGAACTTTAATCTTGAGGTAGTAAAGGCAATTAAATATGATAAGAAAAATAAAATGGCGGATGTAGATAGAAATAGAATCGTTGTAGACTTTGGAGAAGAACATATTTTTTATGATTATGTTGAAAATCTATTGGAAGAGTATGAAGAGGAGGAGAATAAAAATATTCCCTATAGTCACCCATATTTTATTATACTAACCTATTCTTCAGTCTCATTACTAAAGCAAATTTTTTCACAAAAGAATTTTTTGAATGATATTTATGTGGATGATGATTATGGGAGGATTATGAAAATCGAAAAATTTAAAGACGTTTTATGTAATAGTTGATGGATTCGTATAAATATGTTGCAAGCAGGGAGTTATTGATTTAATTGTTACAATAACTAAAAAAGAGAAACAAATCCTAACACAGGAAATGTTTCTCTTTTTTCACAGATTTTATTCTGCATTTGTGACAGAAAAAATGCCAATTGGTTACATCAAGTGACTTTGAAAACGAGCTATCCCACAATGGTGGTTACAATTCTTTAATAGTTGGACTAAAAAAAAGAAGCAAATCCTAATGCAGAAAATGCTTCTCTTTTTTTCAATCTATTTCTCTATCCGCCATTTTTAGTGGAAGTTCTCTTTACAAAAAATACGCCATAATAATATCGTCCACATATTCCCCGTTTATTAGAAATTCCTTCTCCAAGCGTCCTTCCACGTGAAAGTCATTTTTCGTATAGAACGAAATCGCTTTTTCATTTTTGGAAAGGACACGCAATTGGAGTTTGGTGTAACCTTCTTTTTTGGCATTTTCTTTTAGGAAGGTCATCAATTGGCTGGCGATGCCTTGTTTTTGGTAGTCTGGGTGCACGGCGATGTCGAGTGTTGCGACATGTTTGTTTGATGGCAGTGGAATCGGAGAGTGGTAGCCGAGAATGCCGACAACTTGGTCCCCGTTAACTGCCACAAATTTGTCGCCAGCAGGGTTTTTCGCTAAGTAATCAGCGGGGGAGTCAAAATGAATTTCGCTAGGTGTAGTCCCGGGTGTCCAAACTAAATGTTCCAGCGCCATCATTGACGCAGCATCTTCTTTTTTTGAATGTCTAATTTCCAAATTTTGTCACCTTCTAATTTAATTTTTTAGCATAAGAAAAAGATTTTCTTAAGGTTTTGATAAGCCCATCATTCGAGTAAAGCAGCACGTTTCCTTTGTAAAGCTTGAGCGTAAGGAAGAAAGCGAGCGCTGTTGTGAGTATTAAAATACCGAGTGAAATGAAAATGCCCGTGTTCGAAACAGAAAGTAAATCCATGCGCGCAAGCATCATCATCGGTGAGAACATCGGAATGTAGGAGCCGATAATCACGAGAATGTTGTCTGGCACGTTGCTCGCCGCAATCGAACCCCAATAGCCGAGAATCGAGAGCATCGTAAGCGGATAAATAAACTGTGCGACCGTCTCGACGTTTGGTACCATCGACCCGACCATCGCGGATAAAATAATATAAAGCAGTAAACCAAACAAAATAAAGAGCAAGTTTAGGATTAAATAGTAGGTTGGGAATGCCGCTAATTGATCTAAAATGTTTTGCACAACATCCGTGTTTTTCATCACGAGCATAACGGAAACCGAAACCACAATGTAAAAGCCAATTTGCGTGAGAAGCATTAAAATAATCGCAGTGAGCTTAGCGAGCAAATGCGTTGTCGCAGAAACGCTCGACAAAATGACTTCCATGATGCGCGTCCCTTTTTCAGTTGCAATTTCAGACGCCACAATATTCGCGTAACTGACAACAAAAATAAAGATGACGAGGGTTAAAACTAAAATGGCGGCGCTCATCACTTCTTTTTGTTTATTCGTCAGCTGGTCAGTTGATTCAACATGATTTTTGACGGGCACAGGAGCAGTAATGTCTTGTAGCTGGGCTTCCGTAATCTTGTAATTTTCTGCCTTTGTAGCAACCTTTGCAGCAGTTAAGTCGGTCGTAATACGTGCAAGCACCTCTTGACCGGCCGTTTCTTCAGTAGTGTATACGGCTGAAACTTGCCCGTTTGTATCCGTAATCGTGAGATAGCCGTCTAGTTTGCCATTTGAAAGAGCCTTCTTCGCTGCGTCTTCCGTCTTAACATCGGTTTGTACTTTAAAATAATCCTTATCTTTTTGAAAAGCCGAAACAAAAGCTTCGTTATCACTTAAAACCGCAATTTTAGTCATATCATCACTATTAAAATAATCCATAATTTTTGGCAAGCCGACAATAAAAGCGGCGATTAAAATGGGAAACAACAGTGAAAAGAGAAAAGACTTCGTTTTGACGCGCCGCTTATAAACTTGCTTCGTGATGACCGAAAACTTACTCATTTTCTTCACCCGCTTTCCATTTGAAAATTTCTTCGAGCGTTGGCGGCTCCAAGCTAAACATTGGAATAAAGCCGTCTTTTGTCACATGTTCGAAAACCGCTTTTGCAAACGATTCATCGGCTAATTCAAGCTGTAAAATACCGTCGCGTTTCGCTTCGACTTGCTTAACACCAGGCAAAACCTGTAACTCTTCTTTTGAAAAAGGAGATTTTAAGCGAATCCTTTTACTTCCAAAACTAAGCTTCACCGAATCCGTATCACCGTGTAAGACCGTTTTCCCTTTTTTCAGCATGATTAATGAATCGCAGAGTTCTTCGACATTTTCCATGCGATGACTTGAAAAAATAATGGCCGTCCCGCGCGCCTTCATTTCAAAAACAATGCTTTTAAGAATTTCAGCATTTACAGGATCAAGTCCACTAAAGGGTTCGTCTAAAATAAGCAATTTGGGGTTGTGTAAAACAGTACTTATGAGCTGGATTTTTTGCTGATTTCCTTTAGACAATGTCTTCACCAAATCACTTTTCTTACCGACGACTTCTGCTCGTTCCAACCAGCGATCAATTTCTGGTAGAACATTTTTTTTGCTCATTCCTTTTAGTTCAGCAAAAAAAAGCAACTGGTCTTCAATTGTAACGTTCGGATAAAGTCCACGCTCTTCAGGCAGGTAGCCAATTAAATTAGGATTTATTTTAGTAGTTGGTTGCCCGTCCCAAGTAATTTGCCCACTTGTTGCTTCTATAAAATGCAAAACAAGTCGGAAAGTCGTCGTTTTGCCGGCCCCGTTTTGGCCAATTAAACCAAGTATTTCGCCAGGTTCGATTTTAAAAGATAAGTCATCAACAGCTATCTTCTGACCAAATTGTTTTGTAACATGCTGTAATTCGAGTGACATTTGCTCTCCTCCTTTTTTTTCTACACATTCTATTCTACCAAAAAAATGCAGAATTGCTTGCGTAAATTTACGGATAATGTAAATTTTTTCCTTTTATAGTGAAAAGATTGATTTAAAAATGAGCGAATAATTCGATATGATAACAGTATCTCAAAATATTTTTATTTTTTTAAAGAAGAAGGTAGTTATATGAGGAAAAAATTAACTTTCGTTGCAGACGAAATTTATGCAGAATTAAAAAAAGATATTTTGAACCATAAGTTCAAGCGAGAAGAAAAGATTTCAGTGGAATACGTCATGCGCAGATTTAATGTTTGCCGACCTTTTGCGATGGATGCACTTGAAAATTTAGTGGAAACTGGCTTGCTTAGCTTTGATTACAAGATACTTACAACTGACTATGCAGATTTTCGCCTAATATCAAGGCTAAAAATGACTTTTTATAATTTAAATTATGCTGTTCAAAAATTAGAAGAAAAAGATGTTCCCGTTTGTTTTGATTGTTTAAAACAGGAACTTATGAAAATTAAACTAGCTGTTCGCGAACAAAATTTTGATGTTCTAACAAGTGGAATCCGTAATTTTTACGGCTGCATGATCGAGCATACAGAAATGCCCAGTCTAGAAAAAAATACGGATTATTTAATTGCTCTTTTAATCTCTTTAGAAAAGGAAGATAGGCAGGCGTTTTTTAATGTGCAAGCACGCGGCATAATCGACTACTTGGACACGCTAATTGATTCACTCGATAAGCGAGAATTTGAAAAATGTCATCAAACGCTCAATCAATTTTATGTGCATAACGTAAATTTACTTTTTGGTTCATAAAAAATAGTTTGGAACAAAATTTAACGTTGTTCCAAACTATTTTTTTAATTTCCCATCTTAAAATCGTCATTCGTCAATTCGAATTCCCCTTTTAAGCCGGATGTAATATAGACTTTTTTATCTTTGCTTACAAAAATGGCTTCTACACCATCGTGCGATTCAATGAATTTAAGTCCTTCTTTAATGCCTTTTGAGAAAGCTGCAGAGGAGAGGCCATCACCAGTAATTGATTTTTTACTAATAATGGAAACACCCGCAATATCATTATCGAACGGATAACCCGTTTTAGGATCAAATAAATGGTGGTATTTTTTGCCATCTACTTCTAAATAGCGCTCGTAAATCCCGGAAGTAACAATCGATTTATTTTGTTCAGGCACTTTGCCGAGAATCGTATTGCGTGGGGAGAAGGGGTCTTGAATCCCAACATTCCAATCGCCACCTTTAGGACTTTCTCCTTGAAGTAAAATATTTCCGCCTAAATCAATGATGGCCGTTGTGACGCCATTTTCTTTAAACACTTTTCCAACTTCATCAGCGATAAACCCTTTGGCGATACCACCTAAATCAAGTTCCATACCTTTTTCTTTTAAATAAACCGTTTTATCGTCCTCATTTAGTTCTACATTTTTATAGTTGATAAGCGGTAATTTAGCATCGATTTCGCTTTGAGACGGCTTTCTCGCGTCTGGAAAACCAATATGCCAAAGAGAAGTAATCGGGCCGATTGTAATATCTTTCGTACCATTTGTTTGATCACTATATTTAATGCCTTCTTTTATGAGGTAGAAAATATCATCATCAACTTTAACGGGTGCAACACCGCTTTGTTCGTTGATTTTATCAATTTCAGATGCTCTTTCTTGTTCATCATTTACATCAATTTTATTTGCGAGTTCGCGAACGCGGTCAAATCCTTTATCTAAAACAGCTTCTTTTCCATCATCATATATTGTAAGCGTTACAACGGTCCCCATCAGGAACTCCGTTTTCGTGTACGGATTAGAAGCTAAATGGCGCTCTGCTTGACTCGTTTCGCTTTTTGCCTCTTTCGGAGCTTCCCCGCAACTAGACAAGAGAAGAACTGAGCAAGCCGCAATACTAACAAGCAATCTTCTTTTTTTCATTATGTCACCTCGAATTTTTTCCTACGCTATTAATGTAACTTGTTAAACAAATGAAGTCAATAAGGCTAGTGGACTACTTTTTAATCCGGAAATAACCCCGTTCATAAATAAAAGTCGCAAGGAAAATCGTCCCCAAACCAAGTAAGCACCCAGCGAGAACATCACTCGGATAATGCACCGATAAGTACACCCGAGAAATCATCACCAGTATCACGAAAAAGCCAAATAGAAGTGGCACAATAACCTTACTGCTTTTTTTCTTTAGGTAAAAAAGAATAAGTAAGATGGCTAAAAACCCGTAGAAAGTCGTGGAGCCTGTCGCATGACCACTTGGGAAACTGTAGCCGGAAATAGGAATTAGCGGTTCATCTGGCCGCGGACGTAAAGTGATATGTTTAAAAATTTGTGGCAGCAAAAGCTCACCGAAAAAAAATGTCGCACCCGTCCAGACCGCAATTTTCACGCCTAATTTGCGCCACACAATGATAACCGTAATAAGAGAGAAAATAATCATAGCTACAGTGCCACCAAATTGTGTAAGTATTGTAAAGAATTGGGTTTTTACATCTGTCATGTTTCCTTGAACAAGAGGGATAAGCGCATCATCCAGCTTTGAGATGAAAGAGAGTTGAAACATCACACCAATCCATAGAAAAAGAAAAAGTAAGTAGCAAATAATACTAATCATTAAAAACGAATATTTTTGAGTAGCTTTGTTAGCCATCATATTCACCTCGCCCTTTTTTGTTTTATAGTAAGAAAAAAGGATGAAAGAAAAATCTTTCATCCTTGATGAGCCATGATGGGCTCGAACCATCGACCCTCTGATTAAAAGTCAGATGCTCTACCAACTGAGCTAATGGCTCAAAAATGGCTGGGCTAGCTGGATTCGAACCAGCGCATGACGGAATCAAAATCCGTTGCCTTACCGCTTGGCTATAGCCCATTACTGGTGGAGGAGAGTGGATTCGAACCACTGAACCCTAAGGAACGGATTTACAGTCCGTCGCGTTTAGCCACTTCGCTACTCCTCCAAATATTAAGATGCCGACTGCAGGAATTGAACCCGCAACCTACTGATTACGATTCAGTTGCTCTACCAGATTGAGCTAAGTCGGCGTAAGCACATCTGAACGTTGAGGCAACACATATCAGTCTCTTTTAAAATTTCAGATGTAAACACAACTTCCATTAAAAGTTACTTCATCATAATATAACATTTTCTTAAATAAAGCTAGTTTTAAGAAATAAGTATTACGATGACCCGTACGGGATTCGAACCCGTGTTACCGCCGTGAAAGGGCGGTGTCTTAACCGCTTGACCAACGGGCCAAAAATAAAAAGTAATTTTACAGCCAAAATCTATTATATAAACACTTTATAGATTTGTAAATACCTAAAATAAAGTTTCACTTTTCTGAAAATAAAAATACGTTTTCTTATTGAAAAGAGGGTATTAATCTATAAATTTGATTGCAATATGGGCACTTTATTAGGAAGAATAAAAAAACTCGTTACTTCTATGGCTAGCTATGCTATAATTTGTCATATTGTTTTTTGCTTATTTTAAATTAAACTAAAAAAGGTAGGGAATATCATGGCTTCGCCTCTTAAAAGATTATTAATTGGGCGCCCGCTTAAAAGTTCAGAAGCAGGGGAACAAAAATTAGGGAAATTAAAAGCACTCGCAGTTTTATCATCAGATGCACTTTCATCTATTGCTTATGGGACAGAACAAATTTTGCTTGTTCTTGTTACCGTCAGTGCAGCGGCAATGTGGTATTCACTTCCAATCGCACTTTGTGTACTTATCTTATTACTAGCGTTAAATTTATCCTACAAACAAATCATTTATTCCTACCCTCACGGGGGCGGGGCGTATGTTGTTTCAAGAGAAAATTTAGGGAAAAATGCTGGCTTAGTGGCCGGAGGTTCACTCCTTGTCGATTATATGTTAACGGTCGCTGTAAGTGTATCTTCTGGTACCGATGCAATCATATCGGCAATCCCTTCTTTATTTCCTTTTGCGGTTCCAATTGCTATTGTATTAGTCATTATCGTGACAATCATTAATTTACGTGGGATTACAGAATCCGCGAGCATATTAGCAATTCCCGTTTACTTATTTGTTTTTTCTATTGTCGTTTTAATATTTACGGGACTATTTAAACTAATAATGGGTGTTGATGCCACTCACGAAACAGCATCCGTCGGGACACACGTTCAAGGTGTTACCGTATTCTTGTTACTACGAGCTTTTGCATCAGGTTCTGCCTCTTTGACAGGTATCGAAGCCATTTCAAATGCAGTACCTCTATTTAAAAAGCCGCAAGCTAAAAATGCAGCGAAGACTTTGACGATTATGGCTTCATTATTAGGTTTTTTCTTTTTAGGAATTACCTTGCTTGCCTTTATGTACGGAACAGTACCCGAACTTAAGGTGACAGTGCTATCTCAAATCGCTGAAAATGTTTTCGGACGTAATTTCATGTTTTACTTTATTCAAGCAACTACTGCGCTCATTTTAGTACTCGCAGCAAACACCGGTTTTTCAGCTTTCCCGCTGCTTGCTTTTAATTTGGCTAAGGATAAATACATGCCAAGAATGTATTTAGCGCGTGGTGATCGTTTAGGTTATTCGAACGGGATTATCACGCTTGCAGTTGGCTCCATCGTGTTGATCATTTTATTTAAAGGAAAAACTGAATTACTTGTGCCATTATATTCTGTCGGGGTGTTTATTCCGTTTACATTATCGCAATCGGGCATGATTGTAAAATGGTGGAAAGAAAAGTCAGAAGGTTGGAAGAAAAAACTTGCAGCGAATCTGCTCGGAGCAGTCATTTCATTTACTGTTTTAATTGTGCTCTTTCTAACACGAATTGAATCTGTTTGGCCGGTTTTCATTTTCTTGCCAATCATGATTTATGTATTCCACAGGACGAGAAGGCATTATGTGAAGCTTGGTCCGCAACTTAGAGTCGATGAGTCGATGGATCTTGATATGCCTGACTTTAAAGGAAATGCCGTTATTATTGCAGTTTCAGATACGACAAGAGTTGTAGAAGGGGCATTAAAATATGCGAAATCAATTGGAGACACAGTCATAGCGGTTCATGTATCTGTGGACCGTGTACAAGGGAAGGAGTTTGTTGAAAGGTGGAATCGGGTTCATCCCGAAGTTAGAATTGCCCACTTATATTCAACATATAGGTCCATCTCCGAACCGCTGATGAAGTTTATTGATACCGCAAAACAAAAAGCGGATCAGGATAATTATTCATTAACTGTGCTCATTCCGCAGTTTATTCCTAAAAAAGGCTGGGAGAATGTTCTGCATAATCAGACAAGCCTTATGATACGAACGAAGCTTATGATGAAACGCGATGTCGTTGTTGCTACGTATCCATACCATTTGAAGGAATAGTTTTTCTTCGGGGGAAAGAAAAAGTAATTTGTGGAACAGCTATAGAATAACAACTTCTTTTGGCTTTGTAAAAAGCAGGAAATCCCGTTTTTAAAATGACATTCGTTCGAAAATCCTCTTTTTGTCTTAACAAAAAGAGGATTTTTTGTAGCCTTATATACAATGAAATACAAAATTGGGCATTTAGTAACAATTTGGTTTTACAAAAAGATAACAATTGTATCATTTTGATGTCGTAAACAAAGTTAGCTTGTAAGGAAGTTGAAAAGCGTGTTATTGTCCCATTTGTCGAAAAAAAAGCGCAAACTTGACAAATTTGTGACGTTTTGAAAAACCCTTGAAAAATGCCATTTATCGGAGTATACTAAAGTTGTAAGTGAGAGATTTTCACAAAGTTATGAAAGTAGGGGTGCGTTGAATGTCGGAACAGGATATTAGATATTTTGTATTACCAGCTTGTATCATTTTTATTCTTGGTATTGCGGCTATGAATAGCGTGGCTTCCCCGCTACTAAACTTTTTTATTGTGGCACTCATCTCATGTATAGCAGGCGTTATTATAGGTACAACGCATCAGTTGTGTAAACTTGTCGCAGAAAACGTGCGTACATATCGCGCGAAAGAGTCACCCAAGAAGAAAATGGGGACACAGTACAACAAGGCCTAACGGATTACTTTTGCCTGAATACTTCGGTTTGTAGAAAAATTATAAGATAAATTAAAGTCAGATTGCTGTTAAAAGTTATTTATCAGTAGTCTGATATTTTTTATTTTCTTGTCCTAATCGGAAAAAATGATACAATTAAAGTACAAGATTTGAATTGGAAGGGGATTTTGATGGCCACATTAGCAGATGTCGCAAAAAAAGCGAATGTCTCAAAAATGACAGTTTCGCGCGTTATCAATCATCCTGATCAAGTTTCTGATGAATTAAAAACCCTTGTTTTTAAAGCGATGAAAGAGCTTGACTACGTACCTAACTTTGCTGCAAGAGCACTTGTACAAAACCGGACGCAGGTGATAAAATTTTTGATTTTAGAAGAAATTGATACGGTTGAGCCATACTACATGAATTTACTGACGGGGATTAGCAGGGAGTTAGATAAGCATTTTTATTCCTTACAGCTCGTTACACGAAAATCCAAAAATATCGGTTCTTACGATGGCTTGATTGTGACAGGTATTCGAAACGAGGATTTTGATTTAGGCGTGTTAGATATTGAAAAGCCTGTCATTTTGTATGGGGAAAATACGCGTGGTTATGATTTTATCGATGTGGATAATAAAAAAGGAACGCGACTTGCAACGGAACATGTTATCAATTTAGGCTTTAAACGTATCGTTTTTTTAGGGATTGATTTATTAGAAGAACAATTTATGGTTTCACGTTTGGCGGGGTTTGAAGAAACGATGCGCCGGCATGGGCTCACTCCAGAATCCTATTTTTTAAAAAACAGTTCACGTGTGGCAGAGCAGAAAGGGATTGATTTGCTCCGCTACAACTCCAATGATATTGCGTATGTTTGCGCTTCTGACCGAATTGCAATCGGAGTCGTTCGAGCAGGACTGAGTTTTGGACGGAAATTTGGTGAGAATTTTGCGGTCACTGGTTTTGACGGTGTTTTCTTAGATCGTATTTCTTCGCCGCATATTACGACTGTTCAATCGCCTGTTATTGAGATGGGGGAGGAACTGGCGCGCATGCTTCTTCGGAAAATAAATGACGCCGGAGCTCCTCAAGATAATATCTTATTCGAACCGCAATTAATCGTCCGCGGTTCAACTACCGGGGCAGAACAATCTTTCTACTAGGCTATTTAATGCTCTTAACGTTTAGTTCTCGAGCTAGAGGTTAAGAGTATTTTTTTGTTTAAAAATGTGAATTTACTCTGGCTACTATTAATAAGCTTTTAGAATATCTCATGTGATTTTAAGTAAAGTCAAAGCGCGTTATCAATTTTATTCTTTATAATGAAGTTATCTAAAATAGAGGATTTAGCAGTTAAACTTCGGCAACTAAATATAGGAGGCAAATAAACCGGATGAAAAAAAGATATTATCTTGGATTAGTATTTTTTTGCACAACGAGTTTAGTAGCCCTTCCAATTGCGAATCAAGTTTCCGCGGAGACATCTCATGCAGAAAATATAATTCAGACTACGAGCGAAACTGAAAAAACTAATCTTCTAGAAAACACTGAATTTATGAATACAACAGGGTGGACAGGTTGGCGAAAAGAAGGGGAAGACAAGGTAAAACAAAGCTTTATTGGTATTAACTTTAACCAAGACGGCTCTATGAAAATGATTCCAGAAACATTGCGAAAGGATGGGGTTTATGAAAATCATCATTTGCAGCAAACTTTTGAGACAGAGCCAGGAAAAGTATATGAATTAAAGGCTGACGCCGAGAATATAAATATTCAATTTGTCGATGGTGGAATTTATGCACCCAATACGACGCCAACTATTATTCCACAAGAAACGAAAGACGGTAAAATTCAATTTAGAGCTATGTCGGAAGAAACAACGATTAATATCACTACTGAAGGGACAGGGAGCTCATTGGAAGGTACGGTATCAAATTTAAGTGTAACCCGAGCAGACGTGGCGCCTATAACTGTCAATCCGGTGAATAGCAGTAGTACTGAAATAACTGGAACTGGTGAACCAGGTGAAACGGTGATACTCACACCAGCACCTAGCTCTAAAGAAACCTTTTCAAGTGAATATGCAGAAATGGAGTCATGGCAAAAATCAAGTCAATCGGAAGCGAGAGCAACCGTTGATGAAAGTGGTCATTTTTCGATGATGCTACCATCGAAACTCCCGGCAAATTTTAGCTTTTATGTTAATTATGCAGCGTTTAGTGATGATGGAAGTGTTACCCCGCTAGATGTAAATGGCGATGGTTCGGTTGAGACATCTCCTCTAGTGACGGTTATTCAAAACGAAGCCCCTGTTATTTCAGGTGTAGAGGATGAAACAGTAGCTTCTGGAAGCGAAATCAACTTGAAAGAGAATGTGACAGCTTATGATAAAGAAGATGGTGATTTGACGGACAAAATTGAGATTAGCGAAGCTGTCGATACCTCAAAAGCAGGAGATTATGTCGTCCAATATAAAGTCTCAGATAATGATAAGAATGTGACAACGGCAACGAGTGAAGTTCATGTTGTAGATTCGGCTCAGGCGGATAAAGAAGGTTCTAAGCCAGAAGAGGTAACCGAAGAGAATTCGAAAAAGCAAGCGACCTATTCCAGTGAAAATACAAGCCCAAATAATGAAAGCCCCCTAAGTGATAGCGATGCGCAGGAGGAAACAAACCTTACATTACCTCAAACGGGTGACGACAAGGAAGGCGCTTATGTTTTGGCAGGAGCTGCATTTGTCTACGGTGCGTGGAAGCTTTCTAGAAGAAAATTATAGTATACGAAATACGCCTACCTTTTATTTAAAAAGTTAGGTGTATTTTTTTGTTACCGTTAACGAGGAAAAAAAGATTGCGAGCGGTTACATTGTTTGCTAACGTTGGGGTAGAAAATAAAAAGGAGGACGTATTAGTGGAAAAAGCTGCAATTTATCATCAACCGGCAAGTCACTATGCATTTAGTTATGATGGTTTTGATTTACATATCCGCATTCGGGCAAAAAAGGACGATATTAAAAAGGTTACGCTAATTTGTGCAGATCCGTATGATTATGAAAACGAGAAATGGATGAGCGAGCGCCTTGAAATGAAAAAAATCGCCACGACGGAAGAGCACGACTATTTTGCTTTTGTATTAAAACCGGAGCGTAGACGTGTGCAATATGGTTTTATTCTAGAGGATTTCGAAGGAGATACAATATTTTACGGCGGACGTGGTTTTTTTGAAGATACGCTCGTTAATTTGAACACGATGGACTATTATTTTAAATTTCCATTCATTCATGAGGTGGATACTTTTAAAGCGCCGGAGTGGGTTAAAAACACTATCTGGTACCAAATTTTCCCAGAACGGTTTGCAAACGGAGAGCCAAGTTTATCACCAGAAAATGCACTTCCTTGGGGCAGTAAGGACCCAAGCACGACCGACTTTTTTGGCGGTGATTTAGTGGGGATAATCGAGCACTTAGATTATTTGGAAAATCTCGGAATTAACGGGATTTATATGACGCCGATTTTTGAGGCGCCTACGAATCACAAGTACGATACACTCGACTATATGAAAATTGATCCGCATTTTGGCGATAAAGAAACGTTCAGAAAGCTCGTTGATGAAGCGCATAAACGCGGGATAAAAGTGATGCTTGATGCTGTCTTTAACCACATTGGGGATACGAGTGAAATGTGGCAAGATGTCGTTCAAAATGAGGAGAAATCGCGCTATAAAGACTGGTTCCACGTGCATAGTTTTCCAGTTCGTTACGGAGAAAATGGGAATGTGGAGAATGCGACGTCGATTTCATATGATACCTTCGCCTTTACTACACACATGCCAAAATTAAATACGAGTCATCCAGACGTGCAAAAATACTTACTTGATATTGCGGCTTACTGGATTCGTGAGTTTGATATTGACGGCTGGCGCCTTGATGTTGCGAACGAAGTCGACCATGCTTTTTGGAAAAAATTCCGCCAAGTGGTGCGAAACGAAAAAGAAGATGTGTATATTTTAGGTGAAATTTGGCATGATTCGTGGATTTGGTTACTTGGCGATGAATTTGATGCGGTGATGAACTATCCGTTCACACAAACAATTATTGAAAACTTTATTGAAAATAAAATTTCGCCTGAGAAGATGGTTGCAAGTATTAATGAGCAATATATGCGCTATCCGAAACAAGTGAGCGAAGTCATGTTTAATATGCTTGACAGTCATGATACGGCGCGAATTTTAACGCGAGCAGATGGAAATAAAGATAAAGTAAAACAGGCACTTGCGTTCATGTTTGCCCACACAGGTTCACCGTGCATTTATTACGGAACGGAAATCGGCATGGACGGCGCGAACGATCCGCTGTGCAGAAAATGTATGGTTTGGGAAGAAGCGCAACAAGATTTAGAGATGTTGGCCTTTACAAAACGGTTAATTGCGATTCGAAAAGAGTATCAAGCACTCATTTCACGCGGCGAACTGATTTGGGATATTAGTCGTGTTCAGGAAGGCTTGGTTATTTTTAAACGCGAACTAGACGGAGAAGCGCTCACCTTTATTTTTAACCAAGCAAAAGAAGAGAAAGCAGTGCGCGTGGAAGCGGGCGTTGACGTTTTTCACGATGAGAAGTTGGGTGCGGAAGTTATCGTGCCAAAAGAAGGTTTCCGGATTGTGAAATAGGAAGCAGGTTTTGGAAACGAGTTTGCGTATTTTTCACAAATAAGTTTCCGAAATTCTGTTATCGGTAACATGAAAATTTGTGTTGAAAACGTTTTCTTGAAGAGGATATAATACATGTAAGGTTAACCTAGTTTTACAAAGAAGCGTCAAACTGATTTTTTAAATTTGAGGAGGAAAAGGTAATGGATTTGAAAAAGAAACTTGGTGTTTTAGGACTGGCAACTGGTCTTGTTCTAAGTCTAGCAGCATGTGGCGGGGGAGCATCTGATGATAAAGCAAGTGGTGGGGATACGAAAACATTAACTGTTTCAGTTGATAGCGGCTACAAAAAATATATAGACTCGATAAAAGGCGATTTTGAGAAAGAAAATGATGCGAAAATCAAAATTGTTGAAAAAGATATGTTTGAACAATTAGAGGCGCTGCCACTTGATGGGCCAGCTGGAACGGCACCAGACGTTATGATGTCTGCTTATGACCGAATCGGGGGACTTGGACAACAAGGGCACTTGGCGGAAGTGAAACTAGGAAATAAAGATCAATATGATGAAAAAGATGCAAAACAAGTCACAATAGACGGAAAAATATACGGAGCACCAGCGATTATTGAAACGGTTGTGCTTTATTATAATAAAGACTTGTTAGATAAGGCGCCTGAAACATTTGGCGATTTAGAAAACATCTCGAAAGACGCGCGATTTGATTTTAGTTCAGAAAAAGGTAAAAATATTGGTTTCTTAGCGAAATGGACTGATTTCTACTTCTCTTATGGACTTTTAGCTGGATACGGTGGCTATGTTTTTGGTGATGATGGTACGAATCCACAAGATATTGGTTTAAATAATAAAGGCTCTGTAGAAGGTATTACTTACGCTACGAAATGGTTCCAAGATGTATGGCCAAAAGGAATGCAAGATAATAAGAGTGCCGATGACTTTATTCAAGACCAATTTGTTAAAGGGAAAACAGCGGCAATCATTGGTGGTCCTTGGTCGGCAGCAAACTACAAAGAAGCGAAATTAAATTACGGGGTTGCTAAAATTCCAACGCTTCCAAATGGCAAAGAATACTCGCCGTTTGCAGGTGGTAAAGGCTGGGTGATTAGCAACTACTCGAAAAACAAAGATTTAGCACAAAAATTCTTAGATTATGTAACAAATGAAAAAAATCAATCTACACTTTATGATTTAACAAATGAAGTACCAGCAAATACTGCGGCAAGAAAAGCTGCTCTTGATAAAAATGATGAATTAACCAATGCAGTTATCGAACAATATGAAAATGCGCAACCTATGCCAAATATTCCAGAGATGGCTGAAGTTTGGACAGGGGCAGAAAACTTAATGTTTGATGCAGCTTCTGGCAAGAAAACACCTCAAAAATCAGCAGATGATGCTGTAAAAGTAATTGAAGATAACATTTCACAAAAATACACGAAATAAAATGACGTCTGGGAAAGCTGCCACGCTTTCCCAGACGGACTATAAAGAAGTGAGAGGGTCACAAAATGGATATCGAACAAAAGGAAATAAAAAATGTCCGTAAAGCGACTTTGTTATCAATCATTCCCGGTCTAGGCCAGTTTTATAATAAGCAAAATTTTAAAGGAATCATCTTTTTACTTATTTTCGTTTTGTTTGTCATAGAGCTTGTCATGTTCGGTTTTCGAGCTTTATATAATTTGATTACGCTTGGATCTATTCCTGGTGTCGATCATTCGCTCTTTCTCTTGATTGAAGGCACGTTGCAACTCATTATCACAATGATTTTTATTGGCTTTTACATACTTAATTTATACGATGCAAATCGAGTAGCCAAACAGTGGAACCTCGGTGAAAGTGTCAATGTTAGCACAAAAGCCATCTTAAAAAATATGGTGGATAAAGGCTTTCCATATCTCTTTACGATGCCAGCTTATATTGTGATGACATTTGTTATCATTTTCCCCGTACTAGTTACACTTTTCATGGCATTCACGAATTACGATTTTTACCATATCCCACCAGCGAATCTAATCGACTGGGTAGGGTTTAAAAACTTCTTTAATATTTTCTTCTTGAGCGCTTACCGCGACACATTCCTAAGCGTGTTCTCATGGACGATTGTTTGGACACTTTGTGCGACCACGTTACAAATCGTGATAGGTGTATTCACCGCAATCGTTGCCAACCAAAGCTTTATTAAAGGAAAACGCCTTTTTGGTGTTATCTTCCTGTTACCATGGGCGGTTCCGGCTTTCATTACGATTATGAGTTTTTCAAACATGTTTAATGACAGCATTGGCGCGATTAATTCGCAAGTCATTCCGCTACTCAATCATTTGCCATTTGTTGATATTGGCGCCATTTCATGGAAGACGGATCCATTTTGGACAAAGGTAGCCCTCATTTCTATCCAAGGATGGCTCGGTTTCCCGTACATTTACGTGATGGTGACAGGCGTCTTGCAAGCCATTCCGGGCGAGCTCTACGAAGCGGCGCGAATTGACGGCGCAAGCGCGATGGCGCGTTTTAGAAAGATTACGCTGCCGATGATTTTATTTGTCACGGCACCCGTTTTTATTACGCAGTACACGTTTAATTTTAACAATTTCTCAATTATATACCTCTTTAATGAAGGGGGACCAGGCAGTGTCGGTGGTGGTGCCGGCTCGACCGATATTTTAATTTCATGGATTTACAAACTTACGACGGGGACGTCCCCGCAATATGCACTGGCAGCGGCTGTGACGCTTATTATTTCAGCGATTGTCATCGGGGTTTCCATGATTGCCTTTAAGAAAACCAATGCATTCGGAAATGAGGAGATGATGTAATGAAAGCATTTTTTAAAGATCAACGCACAACGAACTTTTTAACGAAGTTTTTCACGTATTTGTTTTTACTCGCGCTTTCTGTCGTTATCCTTTATCCAATCTTGATTACAGCATCCTCAGCGTTTAAACCGGGCAACATTGCGGCCTTCTCACTCGAATGGTCGGACGACTGGACGCTAAATAATTTTGTGCGTCTGTTTAATGAAACACTTTACCTCGATTGGTATAAAAACACGCTAATTATTGCGACGTTCACAATGATTTTGCAGGTTACAATCGTCACATTTGCCGGCTACACGTATAGCAGATACCGTTTTAAAGGGCGTAAAAACAGCCTCGTATTCTTTTTAATCATTCAAATGGTGCCAACAATGGCGGCGCTAACTGCTTTTTACGTGCTAGCGATGCTCCTTGGGGCGCTTGATCACTACTGGTTCCTAACGCTTATTTATATCGGCGGCGGGATTCCGATGAACACGTGGCTCATGAAAGGCTACTTCGACACCGTCCCGCGCGATTTGGACGAATCGGCAAAACTAGACGGGGCCGGGCATTTCCGGATTTTCGGGCAAATTATTTTGCCGCTCGTAAGGCCGATGATTGCCGTCCAAGCGCTGTGGGCATTCATGGGACCGTTTGGCGACTTCCTACTCGCGAAATTTTTACTACGCACGCCAGAAAACTTAACGATTGCGGTCGGTTTGCAAAGCTTCATTTCAAACCCACAGCAACAAAAAGTGGCGCTGTTCGCGGCCGGAGCCATACTTGCGGCACTGCCAATTTGTCTCCTTTTCTTCTTCTTGCAAAAAAACTTTGTTTCTGGTTTGACGGCAGGCGGTACGAAAGGGTAATCATTTTTTGAAAGGAGTCCTAAAATGAAAAAGCAAACCTTCCCGGAACTATATTTTCCAAATATTTGGAGCCCTAAGCGGATTTTTGCAGCCCGAAAAAACCTTTCGTGGTTGAAAATGATTTTTTGCTTCATTTTGCTGAATGCGCTACTTCTGATACCAATTTCGCTCCACCAAGCGAAGCAAAATGACTTTGAAATTCTGAAATGGACGAGCGGTTTAGATGCGCTTGCGACAAATCAGGCGGCTAGTCAGTTTGACGGGCTTAAAATTGCAGACGGAAAACTAGTGAATGCAAGCGAAATGATTTTTCAAGACGACGCTTCTGTGTCTGGCGTTTTCGTCCCAAAAGAAACGTTTGATACGGCTAAAAATGCCATTTCATTTGGTGAAACCCGTTTAGACTTAAAAGATGCGTCAGGCTACCAGTTTTCCTTAGCCTATCCGGAATCTGGCGTCGTGACAAACTTGGAAGAGTTTATTAACACGACTTGGTACGCGCAGTACAAACCGATAGTATTTCTAGGAATGGTTTTCGTTTTAGGAACGCTAACGCTCGTGAGCTCGCTCATGCTCGTACTTTTTAGTGCCATTTGCTTGGCGCTCACGAAAAAGAGCTCTTTTTCAAAAATCAATTCGTTTAAAGAAGCGATGAATTTATCACTGAATGCAATTGGGCTACCAACGCTCATCGCGACCATTTTCGGTTTCATTTATTTTGATATTACAGTAATGATTGGGATTCAGTCACTCGGTGCGGTCTTACTCATTGCAATGACATTTTTAAAAACCCGTTTTTACAAAGAAGATGTGAGGTTAGTTTAGGAGGATTTAGCATGAGGCAACGATTATTCGAGATAGACGCATGGAAACTGAAAACGAAAGAATTAAATAAAGAACAAAAACGTTTGCAGGAAAGTTTAACATCGATTGGAAATGGCTACATGGGCATGCGTGGCAATTTTGAAGAAGGGTATTCAGGCGACACACACCAAGGCACTTATATTGCAGGTGTTTGGTTCCCAGATAAAACGCGCGTCGGTTGGTGGAAAAACGGTTATCCAGATTATTTCGGAAAAGTTATTAACGCACTTAATTTTATCGGCATTGAAGTGCTAATTGATGGGGAGAAACTGGATTTATACACGGATACATTAATCGATTTTGATATGACACTTGATATGCAAAAAGGGATTTTGACGCGGCAATTCACCGTACTAAAAAATGAGAAGCGCTACGAAATTCGCGCCACTCGATTTTTGAGCATTCAAACGCGCGAACTCGCGGTTATAACGTACACGGTTACAGCACTAGACGGCGACGCAGAACTTGTTTTAGCGCCATTTTTAGACGGAGAAGTCCACAATGAAGATGCCAACTATGACGAAATGTTTTGGGAAGCTGTCCATGTGACGGAAAATTCGTTAACCACACGGACTATCCCAAATGCATTTGATACGGAACGTTTTACGATTCATGCGTTGATGGAAAATAAAATTTCGGGTAAAGTTTTGGCGGAAACAGAACACTCAAGCGCGCTTTATACCGAAAAAAGGTTTAAGGTTTTAGCGAAGCAGAATGTAGCCGTCACCCTTGAAAAGCGTGTGATCATCACAACTTCGCGGGATACAACTGACTTGGAGCAACGCGCGCAAGCAATTCTAGCGAGCCAAGCGGCGAAAACGTTTGAAAATCTGTTCGATGAGCAAGTCGCAGCATGGGGCGAACGTTGGAATAAAGCCGATGTGGTGATATCGGGAGACGATTCTGTGCAACAAGGAATTCGTTTCAACATTTTCCAATTGTTTTCCACATACTACGGCGAAGATGCCCGTTTAAACATCGGTCCAAAAGGCTTCACAGGAGAAAAATACGGTGGTGCAACGTATTGGGACACAGAAGCGTTTGCGCTCCCAATGTATTTGGCACTAACGAGCGAAGAAGTGCCGCGCAACCTTCTGAAATACCGTTTTAACCAACTCGAACAAGCGAAACAAAACGCGCGAAAAATCGGTTTAGACGGCGCACTCTATCCGATGGTCACCTTCACCGGAATTGAATGCCACAACGAATGGGAAATCACATTCGAAGAAATCCATCGAAACGGCACAATTGCGTACGCGATATACAACTATGTGACCTATACGGGAGACAAAAACTATCTCGCCGAATACGGCCTTGACGTTTTAGTTGAAATTAGCCGCTTCTTTGCAGATCGTGTTCACCTATCCGACCGTTTAAGCAAATATATGATTCACGGCGTGACCGGACCAAATGAATATGAAAATAACGTCAACAATAACTGGTTCACCAACTACATGGCAAGTTGGACGCTACAATTTACGTTGCAACACGTAGATGCAGAAGCGGCAGAGCGCCTGCATATTAGCAAGCAAGAACTTGAAAAATGGCAAGACATCGTCAAACGCATGTATTTCCCGTACGATGAAAAGTGGCAAATCTTTATTCAACATGACACCTTCCTAGACAAGGAACTACGCGCAACCGACACGCTCAAAGATACCGATCTGCCTTTAAATCAAAATTGGTCTTGGGATAAAATCTTGCGCTCCTGCTTTATCAAGCAGGCGGACGTGCTACAAGGCATATACTATTTCCCGAATCAATTTGATTTCGACACCAAACAGCGCAACTTCGAGTTTTATGAGCCGCTAACCGTCCATGAATCTAGCTTGTCGCCGGCGATTCACGCCGTCCTCGCGTCTGAAATTGGCAAGTACGACAAAGCCGTCGAAATGTACGAACGGACAGCGCGCCTCGATTTAGATAACTACAACAACGACACAGAAGACGGCCTGCACATCACTTCAATGGCCGGCAGCTGGCTCGCCATCGTACAAGGATTTGCGGGCATGCGCACAACGCAAGAAAAACTAGAATTCGCTCCTTTCTTGCCAAAAACATGGAATGATTATGCCTTCAAAATTAATTACCGCCATACACTCGTTCAAGTTCGCGTAGAAAAGGACCAAGTAACCTTAAAACTCCTTGCGGGAGATGAAATTCCAGTTTTCGTTTACGGTGTTCAATACTTGCTCACATCTACAACAGAATTAAAAGTCGCATACCAATAAGAAAAAAGCTTTGCTAGAAATCTGGCAAAGCTTTTTTCTTATAAAAATCTTTAACAAACTGCCTTTTTGATTTCTTTTTATGGCTGTATACTTATGCTATAATGAAACTTATGAAAGAACAGTGTTCGAACTGTTGATAAAAACTAGCACAGATACTAAGTTGCTGTAGTAATGGAGGCGAAAAGATGAGCTTTGCGAACATTCCACTTTTACAATATTTAGCTAACATTGTAGATATACTTGTTGTTTGGTTTGTCATTTATAAATTAATTATGCTTGTCCGCGGAACAAAAGCGGTACAGCTTCTAAAAGGTATTTTTATTATCATCGTTGTGAAAGTGGCAAGTAGCTTCCTGCATTTGCAAACGGTTGAATGGATTACCGATCAAGCGTTAACATGGGGTTTTCTTGCGATTATCATTATTTTTCAACCGGAATTACGTCGCGCGCTTGAATCACTCGGGCGGGGGAATATTTTTATCCGACTCGGTTCGAGAATCGAGAAAGAGCAACACAATTTGGTTGACTCCATTATGAAATCAACGAAATACATGGCAAGGCGCCGAATCGGCGCGCTCATTTCCATTGCGAAAGATACGGGCATGGAAGATTATATTGAAACAGGGATACCGCTTCATGCGAATATTTCTTCCCAACTTTTAATCAATATTTTTATTCCGAATACGCCGCTTCATGACGGTGCAGTCATCATTCGTGGAAATGAAATTGCTTCTGCGGCAAGTTACTTGCCGCTATCTGATAGCCCCTTTTTATCCAAAGAGCTTGGAACAAGACACCGGGCAGCACTTGGAATTAGTGAGGTAACGGACAGTTTAACGATTGTCGTGTCGGAGGAAACGGGTGGCATTTCTGTAACGAAAAATGGCGAATTGTTCCGTGAAGTGTCAGAGGAACGGCTACAAGAAATTTTGGAAAAAGAATTAGTGACGCAAGTGGAAGCGAAAAAATCCTTCTTTTCACGTTTGAAAGGGGGGCATAAAAAATGATGGATCGCATTTTAAATAATAAATGGTCAATTCGTATTCTTTCACTCGTTTTAGCCGCCATTTTATTTACGTCGGTTACGTCTGAAAATAATGCGGGCGATGGCTCTTTTCAAACGGCTTCTCAGATGGATACGGAAACAATTCAAAATGTTCCAGTTGAGGTTTATTACGACAAAGAAAACCTGTATGTTTCTGGCGTGCCAGACACGGTAACAGTAACGCTTTCTGGACCTAGAAGTATCGTGCAAAATGCGCGCGCACAACAAGATTTTAAAGTATACGCCGATCTAAGAAATGCCAAAATTGGTGAACAAACGGTGGAATTCCAAGTGAAAGATATTTCGGAACGCTTAAAAGTGACAATTAGTCCTGAATCTGCGAAAGTCAATGTCCAAGAAAAAGTAACGAAGAAATTTTCTGTTGAGGCAGAGATTGGTAACTCGGTCATTGCAGACGGCTATGAGGCAGGTACACCAAAAGTAGATCCAGGCAAAGTGTCCATTACAGGGGCAAAAGATACGATTGAACAAATTGCTTACGTGAAAGCAAACGTTGAGACAAGTTCAGCGCATAAGGAAGACTTTACAGCGAAAGCTACGGTTTCTGCTTTTGACAATAATTTAAACAAACTAGATGTTGAAATTAGTCCTGAAAAAGTAGATGTTTCAGTTCCGGTAGAAAAAGTTGGTAAATCGGTGCCGCTAAAAATTAATCAAACCGGGACGCCTAGTGAGGACATTACGATTTCGAGCATAACGCCTGAAACGAAGGAAGTCGTGGTCGAAGGTGATGCAGATGTGCTCGCTAAAATTGATGAAATTAGTGTGAATGTAAATGTAAGTAACATTACGGCGGATACGGTACAAGAAGTGACAATTCCTGTTCCAAATGGTGCGAAATCTGTTCAACCGCAGACTGTCGAGGTGCGAATTAAGACGGTAAAAAAGTCGAATGATGATTCAAACGCTAATCAAAATGAGCCAGATTCAAATGATGACAATCCAAACTCAGATGACGGAACAGACGGGGATCAAACGGTTTCAAAGACTTTCCAGAGTTTAGACGTCTTTACAAGAGGTTTACCGTCCACGTACACGGCACAAATGATTACGCCAACTAATGGAAAAGTTAACGTAACTTTAAGCGGTCCGAGAAGTACCATCAATCAAATTAGTGCATCAAGTATTACCGCAGTAGCGGATTTATCTAACGCAAAAGAAGGCGAATATAGCACTAGAATTCAAGTGAATAATCTGCCTAATAAAGTGAGTTATAAACTTTCGGTAAGCACTGCTGACTTTTTAATTAAGCTAAAAGAAACGGCTGCTGTAAGCTGACAAATGGCATCTAAAGCTATGTTTTTCTTGAGAAGATGAAATTTTTAACAAAAAAAGGTATAATAGAACTTGCATTGTCTTTTGCATAGAAATGAAATAATTGACGAATGGAGCAGAAATCAATCTGCTGCTAGAAATGTAATCCAATGTTTTGATACAGAAGGAGAGAATTATAATGGGAAAATATTTTGGAACGGACGGAGTTCGCGGCGTAGCTAATCAGGAATTATCACCAGAACTTGCTTTCCGCTTAGGACGCATGGGGGGCTACGTTCTAACCAAACATGTGGGAGAACACCCAAGAGTATTGGTAGGAAGAGACACACGTATTTCTGGGGAAATGTTAGAATCTGC
This sequence comes from Listeria sp. ILCC797, assembly GCF_900186185.1. NCBI lineage: Bacteria > Bacillati > Bacillota > Bacilli > Caryophanales > Listeriaceae > Listeria > Listeria sp. ILCC797. The sequence continues at coordinate 25,236 of NZ_FYBS01000014.1, read as the reverse complement.
ACTTATTGCAGGACTTGTTTCTGTAGGAATTGAAGTCATGCGTTTAGGTGTTATTTCAACACCAGGAGTTGCTTACTTAACACGTGCACAAGGTGCTTCAGCCAGTGTCATGATTTCCGCATCACATAACCCAGTTGAAGATAACGGCATTAAATTCTTCGGCTCAGATGGCTTCAAGCTGTCCGATGACCAAGAACTTGAAATCGAAGAACTACTTGATCAAGAAAAAGATGAGCTTCCGCGCCCGAGTTCTGACGGATTAGGAACAGTGAGCGATTATTTGGAAGGAAAGCAAAAGTATTTACAATTCTTGAAGCAAACGGTTGACCAAGACTTTTCAGGTGTCCTTGTAGCCCTGGACTGTGCAAACGGAGCCACATCTAGTTTAGCGAACCATTTGTTCGCAGATTTAGAAGCAGAAACGGTTTCAATGGGTGCCTCGCCAAACGGTTTAAACATTAATGACGGCGTCGGCTCAACACATCCAGAAAGTTTAGCTGCATTTGTAAAAGAAAAAGAAGCAAATGTTGGCTTAGCATTCGACGGTGATGGCGACCGCGTCATTGCAATTGATGAGAACGGCGAAATTGTCGATGGCGACAAAATCATGTTTATTTGTGCTAAATATTTAAATGAACATGACTCGCTCAACCAAAATACAGTTGTCTCAACGGTTATGAGTAACCTAGGTTTCTATAAAGGATTAAAGGAATTGAATATCGCGGATGTGCAAACGGCTGTTGGTGACCGTTACGTCGTCGAAGCCATGCGCGCTGGTGATTATAATCTTGGCGGGGAACAATCCGGTCATATCATTTTCCTTGACCATAATACAACGGGGGATGGTTTATTATCAGGCATTCAACTTATCAACGTGATGAAAGCAACAGGTAAGAAATTATCGGAACTTGCTAGTGAGATGCAAACTTTCCCGCAAAAATTAGTGAACATTCGTGTGACAGATAAAAATGCGGTAGAAGAAAATCCTAAAGTAAGCGAAGCAATTCGTCTCGTTGAAAACGATATGGGAGATAACGGACGCGTTTTAGTTCGTCCTTCAGGAACAGAACCACTTGTTCGCGTAATGGTCGAAGCCGAAACAACCGAAAAAACTGAAGCTTATTGCGAACAAATTGCAAGTGTTGTTCGCACAGAAATGGGCTTAAACTAAGTAACCTAAAAATCCCGTTATCGATTGCGATGACGGGATTTTTATGAAAGAAAGGATTTTTTTGTTGCAAAAATTACGCCAAGTGGCTGCAAGTTTCACAATCATGATCGGTTTCGCCCAACTATATAGCTTTTCTAGTGCCGTGTACGGCTATTTCATGAGCGACGCTGGAGATTATAACTTTGTGTGGAATTACTGGATTATCGGCCTATTTGCGCTACTCCTAATTGTGAGCGGAGCCGTCATGATTCAAAATGATATTTTCCGTTTAGCAGTAGCTGTCGTTCTACTAGCCTACACAGCGTTCCAAGCATTCTCAGTTTATTTTTACCAAATTCAACCTCTACTTGATAAAACAGAAGATATTCAAGGGCCATTTAATTACACCAATTCCATCTTGGCTGTCATTAGTCTCGTACTATTTTTTATCTTTATTTTTAACAAAAAAGGGCAACTTAGTACAGAGCTCAATCAAAATGAAAATTGGAAACGAAAATGGCTGATTACAAGTATTGTCTTTTTAGTAGCAAGTGCAGGGCTCGCGATTTGGCTAGCGGTCATTATTATTCAACATTTTCAAAACCCTAAAGCGAGTGATGCATACATTTTTACAAATGACTTTGATGCACTGTTTGCTTGTGTGAGCGCACTTCTCTTACTGATAGCGGCAACATCGAGCTTAAAACGAGGCTCTTACTTCATGGCTGGAATCGTGCTCGGAATCGGTTTTTTATATTTGGTCAACTATACTTGGTTCGAACAATGGATGACTTTTGCGATAAAAAACGGGTATGACCTTGCCAAAAATGAAAATCGCTTATTCGGCATCCAATTTGTTGTGGGTGTTTCCAGTTTTCTTTCAGGAATATTGATTTTGATTGGAAGAAAACGTTAAAAATTCTGTTTTTTTGAAGTAAAACTACTTATTCTGTGTCTAATAAGTGAATTTTGCCACAAATCTATTGTGACTTTGCTTGAAAATGCTATACTGAACTAGAAAGTATATTATTGAATTTAGGGAGGAATTGTTTTGAAGAAAAAGGGTATTGTTAGCTTAATTTTAATTTTCGTAATGTCCATCTTTTTAACAGCATGTGGAAATGACCGTGTAGAGCCTAAGGAAGCAGCAGAAATTACTGTTAACGCGCTTGTGTACGGAAAAGACACAGACAAAGTAAAAGACGTTTATGGGGAAGACGGAACAGACACTGAAAAAGAGTTTGAAGAAGGTTTTAAAGAAAGCTTTACATCCACTTTAGCACGAATGACAGGTAGCGCTCTAGATATCGACAAAGAAGTGGATGACTTATATAGTGCGCTACGCAACCGTGTGAAAGAAAAAGCAACATATACGACAAAAGTAACCAACGACGATAAAGAAAATCCTGAAATTACTTTTTCCGTCAAAGGTCTTGATATGAAGGCCGTTCAACAAGGGTTAACAACGGAATTACAAAAAGAAGTTATAGCGGATCCATCACTAGCTACTGATAAAGATAAACTTGTTAAGAAAATGCTTGAAGTTTATACAGAGCAAATCAAAAAAGCAGATGTCGTATCAACACCAGTAGATGTCAAACTTAAACTTGAAGTTAATTCGAAAGATGAAAGCGAATGGAAAATAAGTAATCAAATTGCCTTTGTCCAAAGTTTAATGAAAGCTTTCTACATGGGTGGTATGTAAAACTAAGAAAAATGGAAATCAATTATGATTTCCATTTTTTTTGATTTCTGGGAATATGTATATACCAATTCCTCTTAATTGGCTTAACAAAATGCTTGACCAACTATACAATTTAGTGTAGAATGATTTTGTTTCCTTGAAAAAAGGAAAGGAGGATCGTTTAAAACTAAATAAAAGCGCCAGAACTAATTGGACGGAACTAGCCGCTAGTGAAACTCTAGCTTGCTATGAAATTAGTTGACGAGGAGGAGATTAATCGAAATTTCGGCGGGAGTCTCCCGGCTGTACATGCAGTCGTTACGCTTTAGCTACAAACCATTTGGGCGACCAGATGAACAGAGCGCTAAAGAGCATGTGTTTTTCTCCAAGGAAACGAAAAATTTTCGGGGAGGGCAAAAATTGGATTCGTCTGCCCTTTTAACTATTGGAGGATAAAAGTATGTGTGGAATTGTTGGATTTATTGGAGAAAAAAATGCGAAAGATGTGTTACTAAACGGACTAGAAAAACTAGAATATCGTGGCTACGATTCAGCTGGAATTGCGCTTTTAGACAAAAATAATGTGTATGTTGTGAAGGAAAAAGGTAGAATTGCTGACCTAGCTAAAGCAGTAGCAAACGAGGCATACGGAGAAATCGGAATCGGGCATACGCGCTGGGCAACGCACGGGAAACCGAGTCATGAGAATGCGCATCCGCATCAAAGCCCGTCTGGTCGTTTTACGATGGTGCATAATGGCGTCATTGAAAACTATTCCCTTTTAAAAGAAAACTATTTAAAAGAGGCGATTTTCAAAAGTGACACCGACACAGAAGTTATCGTTCAATTAATTGAGAAATTCGCAAATGAAGGCTTAGCGACGCAAGAAGCGCTTCAGCAAACGCTTGCGCTCCTACAAGGCTCCTATGCAATTAGCTTAATTGACAACAAAGACAGTCAAACGCTTTATGCAGCTAAAAGTAAAAGTCCGCTTCTAATCGGCAAAGGAAATGGCTTTAATATTATTGCAAGCGATGCGATGGCAGCTTTAAAAGAAACCGACGAGTTCATTGAGATTATGGACGGAGAAATGGTGATTTTAAAACGCTCTAGCATTCAAATCTTAAATCTTGAAGGGGAAGAAATTGAGCGCGCGCCTTACACCGCAACAATCGACGCGACAGACATTGAAAAGGGCACTTACCCACACTATATGTTAAAAGAAATCGATGAGCAACCGGCTGTCACACGCCGCATCATTCAGTCGTATCAAAATGAAGCTGGCGATCTTACCGTGGATGAAGCTATCCTAGACGCGATTTTAGCATCCGACCGCGTGCACATCATTGCGTGCGGCACAAGCTATCATGCTGGCCTAGTTGGAAAAAATCTAATTGAAAAGTTGGCGCACATTCCAGTAGAAGTCCATGTTTCCAGTGAATTTGGTTATAACATGCCACTCCTATCCGAGCGCCCGCTATTTCTATTTATTACGCAAAGTGGGGAAACGGCGGACAGCCGTCAAGTTCTCGTGAAGGTGAAGAGTATGGGCTATCCAACGCTAACGCTTACGAATGTGGCAGGATCGACACTCGACCGTGAAGCGGACCATGCCATGTATTTGTTCGCCGGTCCCGAAATTGCCGTAGCTTCTACAAAGGCGTATACCGCACAAATCGCGGTTTTAAGTGTGCTGGCGGTTACACTTGGTCGGGCGAAAGGGATTCAAGACGCCAAAGAGTTGAATCTTGCTGCCGAGCTTGGTATCGTAGCGACAGCCATGGAAACGATGGTCACTTCAAAGGAATTAGTTGAACATATTGCAGGTGAGTTTCTCGCAACTACACGGAATGCTTTTTTCCTAGGAAGAAGTGTTGACTATTTTGTCGCGATGGAAGCGGCCTTAAAGCTGAAAGAAATTTCGTATATTCAAGCAGAAGGGTTTGCGAGCGGCGAGCTAAAACACGGAACAATCGCACTTATTGAGGACGAAACGCCTGTTTTAGCGATTATCACGCAGGAAAATATTAATTGGAATATCCGCGGAAATGTCAATGAGGTTTTAGCACGCGGAGCAAATGCTTGCGTATTTGCGATGGAAGGCCTAGAACAGCCTGGAGACCGTCTTGTAATTCCGCAAGTCCATCCGTTATTAACTTCACTTGCTAGTGTTATTCCGTGCCAATTGCTCGCTTATTATGCGGCACTCCACCGCGGATGCGATGTGGACAAACCACGTAATTTAGCGAAAAGTGTTACAGTAGAATAAAGCAAAAGGCTTCCAAAAATTGGAAGCCTTTTTAATTTTCATCTGATGGTGGAACGTCTTTTTTAAATCCTTGAATAATAAAACGGGCGCCGGTCACAAAATCAACAGCAGCCATGCCGGCAATCACGTAGGCAAAAAAGCCCCAACCACTTGTATTTACTTGTTGTATAGCGAAATAAACGAATACGATACCTAAAATAATGTAAAGTAATCCTTGTAATAAAAAACGTCGATTCATATCCCTTTTTTACCCCCAAAAGAAAAGACTTAAGATTATAACGAAAGAATTCATTAAGATATGTGCAAACATCGGAACAATAATGCGCTTTGTTTTCGTATACAGATAACAAAGAATAAGACCAATCAAGAAGTAAGAAAGTAAATATTGTATGTCACCATGTAGAAGGGCAAAAACAAACGAACTAATAACCGCCGCAACATGAATATTTATAATGTTTGCCAGTCCTCCGTACAACACTTTTCGAAATACTAACTCCTCTAAAATCGGACCGAGGATGCTGATAAAAATGAGGAAGATAGGCGCTGTTTTGGAATAGCCTAAAAGGTCTGCCGTATTTTCTGACCCACTAGGTAGGCCGGCAAAAATGGTAATGACAAAAACCGCCACGTATTGAGCAACAAGTAAAATGAAGAAGCCACCTACGGCCCAAAGAATGCTACTTGGAAGTCCCGCTTTTTGTCCGGTAGCAATTTTATTAAATTCAGGCTGGTTCCGAAGAAGCAACCAAATAATACATAATGAAGCGATATTTGCAAGAATACTCCAAATTACGACGGATAGATTTGCAATTTCAGTTTTTGAAGCTGAGCTAAATGAGTTTAAAATGGCCGCAACAAGAGGCACACCTAAAATTCCAGAAAATAGTAGAATAAAATAACTTATAATAATAGTGATATATCGTTTTGCCAAAAAACCGCTTCCTTCCAAGAAACCTAATGTTTCATTTCAATTCTGTTCTATTGTACTAAGAAATAGGTGGCAGTTGCAAATAAGAAAGAAATTTTAATAAAAACGAGCCCTTTATACTTGCAATTTTAACCTATTTTGACTAATATAAGAATTGTGTTAGCACTCAAGTGTATCGAGTGCTAAAAAGATTCAAGGAGGTTATGGAATTGTTAAAACCATTAGGAGATCGCGTTATTATTGAAGTTGTAGAGGCTGAAGAAAAAACAGCGAGCGGGATAGTTTTACCTGATTCAGCGAAAGAAAAGCCACAAGAAGGTAAAGTTGTCGCAGTAGGCTCTGGTCGAATTCTTGATAACGGTGCAAAAGAAGCGCTAGAAGTTGAAACAGGCGACCACATTATTTTCTCCAAGTACTCTGGGACGGAAGTAACCTTTGAAGGAAAAGACTTATTGATTATCCGCGAAAGCGACATTTTAGCAGTAATTAAATAGAATTTTGGATTAAAACGGAGGTATTGACTTATGGCAAAAGATATTAAATTTAGTGAAGACGCTCGTCGCGCAATGTTACGCGGCGTTGACCAATTAGCGAACGCAGTAAAAGTAACGCTTGGCCCAAAAGGACGTAACGTCGTTCTTGAGAAAAAATTTGGTTCACCTTTAATCACAAATGATGGTGTTACAATTGCTAAAGAAATCGAATTAGAAGATGCATTCGAAAACATGGGAGCTAAACTTGTTTCTGAAGTGGCATCTAAAACGAATGACGTTGCTGGTGATGGAACTACGACGGCAACAGTTCTAGCTCAAGCAATGATTCAAGAAGGTCTTAAAAACGTAACAGCTGGCGCCAATCCTGTAGGCATCCGCCGCGGAATTGAAAAAGCTGTTGCAACAGCAATTGAAGAGCTTAAATCGATTTCAAAACCAATTGAAGGAAAAGATTCCATTGCGCAAGTTGCTGCTATTTCTTCTGGTGATGAGGAAGTTGGGAAATTAATTGCCGAAGCGATGGAACGAGTTGGTAATGACGGAGTTATTACGATTGAAGAATCAAAAGGCTTTGCAACTGAACTTGATGTTGTAGAGGGGATGCAATTTGACCGCGGCTATACAAGTCCGTACATGGTGACTGATTCTGATAAAATGGAAGCAGCACTCGAAAAACCATATATTTTAATCACAGATAAAAAAATCTCTAATATTCAAGAAATTTTACCTGTCTTGGAGCAAGTAGTACAACAAGGGCGTCCGCTTCTCATTATTGCAGAAGATGTTGACGGCGAAGCACAAGCGACTCTTGTTTTAAACAAACTACGCGGAACCTTTAACGTGGTAGCAGTTAAAGCGCCTGGTTTTGGTGATCGTCGTAAAGCAATGCTTGAAGACATCAGTATTTTAACTGGTGCACAAGTGATTACAGAAGATTTAGGTCTTGAACTTAAATCAACAACGATGGAACAACTTGGAACTGCTCAAAAAGTAGTTGTAACAAAAGATGATACGACAATCGTTGAAGGAGCTGGCGATTCCGACCAAATTGCGGCACGTGTGAACCAAATTCGTGCGCAAATGGAGGAAACAACTTCTGAATTCGATAAAGAAAAACTTCAAGAACGCCTAGCAAAATTAGCTGGCGGTGTAGCTGTCATCAAAGTTGGTGCCGCTACTGAAACGGAATTAAAAGAGCGCAAACTTCGTATTGAAGATGCGTTAAACTCCACGCGTGCAGCTGTTGAAGAAGGTATCGTATCCGGTGGTGGTACGGCCCTTGTAAATGTCTACAATAAAGTAGCTGCTATCGAAGCAACTGGCGATGAAGCAACTGGTGTGAAAATTGTACTTCGCTCGCTTGAAGAACCAGTTCGTCAAATCGCGCACAATGCCGGCTTAGAAGGTTCTGTTATTGTTGAACGCTTGAAAGGCGAAAAAGTTGGCGTTGGTTTCAACGCAGCTAACGGCGAATGGGTCAACATGATTGAAGCTGGTATCGTGGATCCAACAAAAGTAACGCGTTCTGCGCTTCAAAATGCCTCTTCTGTTGCAGCTCTACTTCTTACAACTGAAGCAGTAGTCGCTGATCAACCAGAAGAAAACGCTCCTGCAGTACCTGATATGGGCGGCATGGGTGGAATGGGCGGTATGATGTAACTAGCCCAGCTATTTACAAGCTGCCTACTAAGAGATCTCCTCGGAGGTCTCTTTTTTTGATTAAAATCTTGATTCCCGCACCTTTCCAAGTTAAAATGAAATCAAAGCCATAAAAGGAGAGCGAAATCATGCAAAAAAGATTTACATGAAATAAAAGCTAGCAAGTTCACTCTAAGTAAAAGTTAAAACAAAAGGAGTGAACGGAAATGACGATTATGAAGACGGATTTATTAATTTTTGGATGGAAAATACAATTAGAAAACAATTTGAAGATTTATCAAAGCGTAGAAGATGTTTATTTGGTTGTAGATGAAGACGATGATGTACTCCTAAAATTTAGTTGTACAGAAAAAGAAATTTCACTCATTCGAACCGATTGGAATAACTTTGTTCGCGTTACGGCAGATAAAGAGCTTATTTTAACGAAAAGAAGTCGTATGGATTAAAAAAAGCCGGCAGATGCCAGCTAAAGTTAGGGAGTTTAAAGGTTACAAGTTCAAAGCTTGTAACCTTATTTTAGCGCAATTTTGTAAAGCCATTATGAACGATAGGTTGATTTCTAGTAAAGAAATGGTCAAAAAAACTCAGGTTGTAATCGCTTACTAATTATGATACACTATAGGAAATTAATGGATTGTGACTGGTAAAGCAGGCAAAACCCGTGTTAGTACATACTGTTTGTTTAGGAACGCAGTGTGTCAACTAATACGGGTTTTATTTCGTGCAAAAGGAGATTTTTCAGATGCTCATTACAAAAATTTTAAATAACAATGTTGTTTTTTCAGTCAATCAAGTGAAAGAGGAAGTTATCGTCACAGGACTTGGCGTGGGGTTTAATCGGAAAATTGGCGATACAATCCCGACAGAAAAGATTGAGAAAATATTTACAACAGACAATGACCCTTCGAACAAACAACTTATTCAGCTTCTGGAAGAAATACCATTTGATTACTTCTCGTTGGCAGATGATATTATTTGCTATACGGAAAAAGAACTCGGAAAATCATTAAATAAGATTATTTATGTCACGTTAACCGATCATATCCATTACGCTGTATCACGTTTTAAACAAGGCATCTTTTTTGAAAATCGGTTGCTTTGGGAAATAAAAAAGTTTTATCCGGAAGAATTTGCTATTGCAAAAACATGTTTGGCGCGAATCAATGAGCATGCGGATGTTGACTTGCCAGAAGACGAAGCGGGTTTCATGGACAAACTAGGTTTATTCCCACAAGCAGAAGATGTGATTCGTGAAATGGCCGAATTTACAAAAAGGTAGCTTAGAACACCGTTTTGCAGTATGATAAAGAAAAATGGAGCAAGCGAGGTGCTAGCATGAAACAAATTATTCCTTATTTTACGATGGACAACTGCGCAGAAGCGGTTTCTTTCTACCAAACCGTATTTGGGGGCGAAATTCTGCACGCCTCCTACGGAAAAGATGTCCCCGGGTTTGAAAAATTCCCAAATAAACTCATCCACGCCGAACTGCACATTGCTGAAAATTTAGTCCTTTTTTTCAACGATTTACAACTCGGCGAAATGACTCACGGGAACACGCTAATCATTGGGCTAGAATGTGATTCAAACGAAGAACTTCTCCGCTATATGGAAATACTTCAAATTGGCGGACGCGTCGAAATGGAAGTCGCGAACATGTTTTGGGGAGCGACACATGCCAAAGTGGAAGACAAGTTCGGTTACATGTGGGAATTAAATTATACACATGTTTAATAGCAAACTCTCTTTTGCAAAGCAAAAGAGAGTTTATTTCGTGTTCATTTAACAAAGGAAGGAGGCATAAAAATGAGCGTTAAGTTAGAAGAATTACTTAAATTACCATCTTTACGAGAAGCAAAAGTGGTCGCCGGAAAGACCGGGCTAAAAAAATTAGTTTCTTCCATATCCGTTTTAGAACATACCGATGTTGAAATTTTGGAAGACGCGTTATTCGATAATGATGAATTTTATGGCAGTGAAATTGTGATTTCCGCCTTTATCAATATAAAAGATAATGTGGATGCTCAGTGCAATATGATAGAAAGGCTACATCATGCAGGCGAAGTGGCATTAATTCTTTACTATGTCGGTATTTTTATGCCAAAAGTAGATGAGAAATTAATCCGATTAGCCAACAAACTGGATTTCACGCTTATTGTTATGCCTGAAAATGAAATGACGCTCAGATATAGCGAAGTGATTTATGAAGTTGTAGAAGCAATCGTAAAACAAGAAATGCGCGTCACCCATTTTGCAAGTGAACTTCTCGAACAAATTTCAAACTTACCAAATAATCAGCGAAATATTGATACAATGCTTAAAATTTTAACAGACCGCACCCGTTCTTCGATTGTGTTAACCGATAATTCAGGCGAAATTGTACATGCCGTAACCTGGCCGCGCATCAATACGATTGCTTTAGACAAAGTAATCCACCTTCCTATTACAGAAAGAATCGAGCAACATGACCAGCTGTTCATCACGAAACGACCACTTATGCAAGATGGTATTAAGATGCTACAGCTTTTTTTGATTAAAGAAAACGAAGCTTTGACGGAGGAGCTCGCCGCACAAATGACGGAAGTGGTTCAAGTCTTTATGAACCTTTGGGGTGAAAAATATAGCGAGATTAGCACGTCTGAACTTGTGAAAGCGATCTTAAATAATGAGAGTGTCAAAATGCGTCGCCTAGCGAAAATCCTAGGAATTGATGTGGCGAGCATTCAAACCATGTGGCTTATCGAAGCACAAAATGCGCAAGCAAATGAACAAGCACTACAAAAAATTCAGTCTTACTTTTCGGCCCATTTCCAAGTTTCGCTCGTTGATTTTCATGATGATTTCATTGTGGCGTTAATGGATAATAGTTTAACGCAAGGGGAGTATGATGAACTGGCGAAGCATTTGCTAAAAGAGCTAGACGTCCAAATTATTATATGCGGTGGGCAGGAAAACACGACTGATGTGCAGCAAAGTTATGCGACAGTTTCAAGCTATTTTGAGGCCGCGAAAATCATTTATCCACTTAAAACCATTTTTTCTATTCAAGAAGTGATGTTTGCTGCAGAATGCTATGAAATTGTCAACAGAGGTGAAAGAGCCATTTCTGAGCAGCTTAAATTGGTACAGCCTCTCTTCCAAATGCAAAGTCAAGGTGAAGAATTATTACAGACATTGGCGGTTTTTCTACTTGATACAGAAAACAATATGGGAAAAGCAGCAGACGTTTTATTCCTTCACAAAAACACAATTAAGTACCGCTTAGCACGGTTACATGAAATTTTGCAATATCCGGTCACTAAACTTCCAGAAAGCTATAATCTATACACATCTGTTGCTATTTGGCGCTTACTTCAGGAAATGAACCAAACGTAAATTTTAAATAAAATAAGCTTTCGTTGTCCAATTGAACAATGAAAGCTTATTTTATTTTGTGTTTTTAACAATTACAACAGTATAACGTTTCTATATAATAAAAATATTAAAAAAATTGGAGGTACAAAATCATGACAAACAAGAATTTAGAACAAGCCCAGTCGTGGGGAAGTCTAGCTTTTGTATGGACTGGCGCAATGATCTGTGTACCTGCCCTCTTGGTAGGTGGAACGTTAATTGGAGGTATGCCTTTCTGGGAGGCGATTCTAACCGCTTGTGTCGGTTATGGAATCATCGTCTTATTTATGATTTTTCAAGGAATCCAAGGGAGTGATTTAAAACTTCCGACTGTGAAAGCGGCAGCGCAAGTTTTTGGTGAGCAAGGTTCTAAAAAAATCATTTCTATCATTTTAGCTATCGCTTGCCTCGGTTGGTTTGGTATTCAAGCCAATGTTTGTGGCGTTGCGTTTTCAGGTTTCTTAGCCGTGTACGGTATTGATTTTCCTGTTTGGCTGGCATCGCTCATCTGGGGGATTATCATGCTGTTATCTGCCTTATACGGAATACGAATTTTGAATATTTTAAATTATGTTGCGGTACCGATTCTATTAATCGTTTGTCTATACGCCCTTATCACTTCGCTACAAAGCGGGGGCTTAGCTCAAATTACAAACTATACGCCGAAGACGACATTACCGTTTTTATCTGGCTTATCTGTAACAGTCGGGTCATTTGCGCTTGGTGCAGTTATCGCTGGGGACTATGCGCAATATACAAAAGGACGAGCAAACATTATGAAAGCCGCTATTAGCGGAATCCTGCCATCTGGCATTTTGATGATAGGCGTAGGCGCAATTCTTACTTTAACTTCAGGAACAGCCGATATTACATCTGTTTTTAATGAACTAGGTATGCCCGTTTTAGGCGTTGTAGCCTTAATTCTAGCTGCTTGGACAACTAATGCCGTCAATGCTTTTTCTGGCGGAATAGCGATTGTCAATGTCTTTAATATTTCTAAAAAGCGCGAAAAAGTAGCAGTTGCAATGGCTGGCGGAATAGGCACACTCTTAGCTGTTTTTGGCATTTTAAACTATTTTATCCCCATTATGTCAGTCCTCTCCGCTATGGTGCCGCCAGTCGCAGGAGTCATGATTGCCTCTTACTGGATTGTTCAAAAAGGAGATCCAAACAAATGGCAACTTGTAGAAGGTGTAAACTGGCTAGGCGTTCTAGCTTGGTCTGTTGGTGCTGTATTTGCAGCACTCCCAGTTATTTTCTCCTTTTTCCCTGAAACGTTGCCACAGTTACCGAACCAACCGCTAATTGGGATTGTTATTTCGCTAGCCCTTTATCTTATTGGACAAAAGCTAGTTGGAAATACAGCCCAAGGAAGCGTTAAGAAAAATTATTAAGCGTTGGAGGAATGATGATGCGTTATTTAGACGAACAAGCAATTGAAGATATTGCAGTGGGTGCTGCATTTTTAGGAACAGGCGGGGGCGGAGACCCCTACATCGGAAAAATGATGGCCCTTTCGGCAATCAAAAAATATGGCCCAGTCGAGCTTTTATCAACAGAAGAAGTAGCAGACGAAGATTTTTTTATCCCAGCAGCAATGATGGGTGCGCCTTCTGTCTTGATTGAAAAATTTCCAAAAGGCGACGAGTTTACGCGCGTTTTCCAAAAGTTAGGCCGCTATTTAGGGCGAGAAGTAAAAGGAACATTCCCGATGGAAGCGGGCGGGGTCAATTCAATGATTCCAATTGTGGTAGCTGCTCAATTAGGTTTGCCGCTAATCGATTGTGACGGAATGGGACGCGCGTTTCCTGAACTCCAAATGGTGACTTTCCATTTGCACGACATTCCTTCGACACCAATGGCTATCACAGATGAAAAAGGAAATATTGGCATTATGGAAACAATTGACAATAAATGGACGGAGCGCCTAGCTCGTGTTTCGACAGTTGAAATGGGTGCCAGCTCATTGGTTAGCATTTATCCGTGTACAGGAAACCAGCTTAAAACGGCTAGTGTGAAAAATATTGTGACGCTCTCTGAAAAAATTGGTCGAATCATTCGTTCCAACCAACAAGATGAGCAAGTGAAACTAAACGAGCTTTTAGAAGCGACAGGGGGCTTTCACTTATTTGATGGCAAAATTGTTGACGTTGAACGTGGCACAACGGGTGGATTTAATCGCGGCTGTGTGACCATTGAGGGCTTACATGCATATGCAGACCATCAAGTGAAAATCTTTTTCCAAAATGAAAATTTAGTCGCCGAAATGGACGGCAAGCCCATTGCATTAACGCCTGATTTAATTTGCCTTGTCGATTTAGAAACACTAAATCCAGTTACAACCGAAGGACTAAAATACGGAAAAAGAGTGCGCGTACTAGCCCTTCCTTGCGACTTGGAATGGCGTACAGCTAAAGGCATCGAAACTGTTGGCCCGCGTTATTTCGGCTACGACTATCCGTATACGCCTGTTGAGGAACTTGTTGGAAAGGTAGGGAAACTTAATCATGTATAAAATAGGAATTGATGTTGGCGGAACAAATACCGATGCCGTCATTTTAGATGAAAACTTAAATTTAATTCACAGTGTCAAAATCCCAACAAGTGAAGATATTGAAACGGGCATTGCGAGCGCATTAAAACAAGTCTTAGCAGAAACAGGTATCGACCGCAAATTAGTGACGCACGCCATGCTTGGCACAACCCAATGTACAAATGCCATCGTAGAGCGCAAAAAGCTAGCCAAAGTCGGTGTCTTGCGCCTAGGCTACCCAGCGACAGCTTCTGTCCTCCCCTACACGGCATGGCCAGAAGATATGATTGAAACCCTTTCAGGCACATATGCACTCGCCAAAGGTGGTTACGAATATGATGGGAGCGAACTTTCCGCATTTTCAGAAGCTGAGATTCGTGATGTCTTTAAAAAGTGGCAAAATGAAGTGGAATCTATCGCCGTTGTTGGCGTTTTCTCGTCACTTAAAAATGAGCAGGAAGAAAAGGTTGCTGAACTTGCAAAAGAAGTATTAGGTAGTGCCATCCCTGTTTCGCTGTCTTCCTCCATCGGCTCGGTCGGCTTAATCGAACGGGAAAATGCAACGATTTTAAATGCAGCTCTCATGAAAGTGATGGCTTTAACTTCAAATGGGTTTGAAAAAGCACTTCAACAAGAAGGGGTGGAAGATGCGGCCATTTATCTTTGTCAAAATGACGGGACGCTCATGTCGCTTGATTATGCGCGCCAGTTTCCGATTTTGACGATTGCTTGTGGTCCAACGAACAGTATTCGCGGGGCGGCGTATCTTGCTGGCCTTGAAAATGCGATGGTGCTTGATGTCGGCGGGACGACTTCGGATATTGGCGTGCTTTCAGGCGGATTCCCGCGTGAGTCTTCGCTAGCTGTTGACGTTGGAGGCGTGCGTACTAATTTCAGAATGCCAGATATTATTTCCATCGGTCTCGGTGGTGGCAGTCTCGTTCGTGAAGTAAACGGCGAAGTGACGGTCGGACCAGATAGCGTAGGTTATCAAATTACAGAAAAGGCTCTTGTTTTTGGCGGTAGCGATTTAACAGCAACGGATATTGCCGTGCGACTAGGAAAAGTCGCGATTGGAGATGCAGAACTAGTTGCGCATATCAGTCAAGAATTTGCGGAAAAAGCCTATGCGCAGATGGCAGAAATGACCGAAGACGCAATTGATAAAATGAAGACGAATTCAGGCGATGTGACACTTATTCTTGTCGGCGGGGGCAGCGTTATTATCCCTGAAGAACTAAATGGCGTTTCAAAAATTATCCGCAATCCAAACGGCGCTGTTGCAAACGCAATTGGTGCCTCCATCTCACAAATTAGCGGCCAATATGAGCAAATTTATATTTATGCCAAGCAACCACGCGAAGAAGCACTCCAAGATGCCGAAAATAAAGCGCGTGCGCAGGCAACTTTAGCAGGAGCCATTGAAAATACCATTGAAGTGGTGGAAATCGATGAAATTCCGCTCGCCTATCACCCAGATAACGCAAACCGATTGCGAATAAAAGTGGTTGGAAACTTAGTCTAAAAAACGTTTCTTTGTATAAAACGAGCAAGACTAGGCAAAATGAATGGTTGACAATCCCTTTCCATCTATGCTATAGTTACTAAGGTTATTAAACAAGAAAGAAGAAGCAACCCGCTTCTCGCCTCGTTAACGAGTGTTTTCAGGCAAAAAGTTCAATTTTTCGTTGCGCCAGTCTTGGTGTGACTTTGAATCGGCGGGTTTGCAAAGTTTGCAGACTCGCTTTTTGTATGTCTGCCGCTGGTAGACGCATGATTTGCTCTTTTCTGACTTGTTGTACCAATAAACTACGGAGGTGGCTCGCCATTAGCAAAGACATGTTGGTAAATGATGGGATTCGTGCACGTGAAGTGAGATTGATCGATCAACACGGTGAACAATTGGGTGTAAAAAGTAAATTTGACGCACTTGGTATTGCTGAGGCGGCTAATCTTGATCTTGTGCTTGTTGCGCCAAACGCGAAACCGCCAGTAGCTCGTATCATGGACTACGGTAAATTCCGTTTTGAACAACAAAAGAAAGAAAAAGAAGCCCGCAAAAACCAAAAAGTCATCGTGTTAAAAGAAGTGCGACTCAGCCCAACAATTGATGAGCATGATTTCAATACGAAGCTACGTAATGCGCGTAAATTCCTTGAAAAAGGCGATAAAGTAAAATGCTCTATCCGCTTTAAGGGTCGTGCAATCACCCACAAAGAAATCGGTCAAAAGGTGCTTGACCGTTTTGCAGACGAGTGTAAAGATGTAAGCACAGTCGAGCAAAAAGCGAAAATGGACGGACGTTCAATGTTCTTAGTCCTAGCACCACTTCAAGAAAAGTAAAAGTTTTGAGGAGGAAAATTTCATGCCAAAAATGAAGACTCACCGCGGTTCCGCTAAACGTTTCAAAAGAACAGGATCTGGAAAATTAAAACGCAGACATGGTTTTACTAGCCATATGTTTGCTAACAAATCTCAAAAACAAAAACGTAAACTGCGTAAAGCAGCAATGGTATCAGCTGGCGATTTCAAACGTATTCGTCAAATGGTCGCTAAAATGAAATAATAAAAAATAATTTTCTAAATTCTAGGAGGTAGACAATATGCCACGCGTAAAAGGCGGAACAGTAACTCGCAAACGTCGTAAAAAGGTCATTAAATTAGCCAAAGGATATTATGGCTCTAAACATACACTATTTAAAGTAGCTAACCAAGCGGTAATGAAATCTTACCAATATGCTTACAGAGATCGTCGTCAAAAGAAACGTGATTTCCGTAAATTATGGATTGCTCGTATTAATGCAGCAGCACGTCTAAACGACTTATCTTACAGCAAATTAATGCACGGCTTAAAATTAGCTGGTATTGACATTAACCGTAAAATGCTTGCTGATTTAGCTGTAAACGATGCACAAGCTTTCACTTCATTAGCTGATGCAGCGAAAAAAGAATTAGCGAAATAAATGAATAAAAGCGACTTGACACTTTGTCAGGCCGCTTTTTTTATTTTTGACGAAAATGACGCAGCTTCATTTGCAGATGCTGAAGTAACAAAAACTGCTTGCGAGCCCGTTTGATTTTCCGATACCTTTTCGGATTTTTTCGGTAAAATTGTTGATGGAAATTTTCTGCTGGCCAAAATGTACTTGCAGGCTCAATAGCAGTGACAATTGGCCGTTTATATAGGTTAGAGTCAATTAAATGCTGTTTATAATGTTCCGCAATTTCGCGTTGCTCGGCATTTATTACAAAAATAGCAGGTCGATAGTTGCTGCCACGGTCTGCCATTTGACCAAGCGCATCAGTTGGATCTGTCAATTGGAAATAAAGCGTTACAAGTTCCAAATAACTAACAATTTCAGTATCAAAAATAATTTCAACAGCTTCCGTATGTCCCGTATACCCGCCACTGACTTGCTCATAAGTCGGGTGAGGAACATGTCCGCCCGTATATCCTGACAAAACAGAAATAATACCCGGTTTCGTTTCAAACGGTTCCACCATGCACCAGAAACAGCCTCCCGCAAAGATGGCGCGTGCTTGATGGGGCTTTTTTTCGTAGTCATGAATAGAAAAATCAAAAGGTTTATTAGCATTGCCCGTTATTTTTAAATAAAAATCCGTCACATCAGGCGTTAAATTATTTCGTAAAGCAAGGGGACGTAAGCTCGCTTCAAGTTTTAAAAGCTGATTGTGAAAATTGGCTCCGTCTTCCAACGAATTTTTCGTTTTAGTTAAAAGGGAGCGTTCAAATTCGCGCGTTCCAGGATTCAAAATTAAATTATATAAGTCATTTATAATTTCTGACGGCGTATATTTCATTGAAACATCCCTCACATAGCTATTTTTATTTTGAGTGCTGCTATTGAAATGTGTATTCTGTACATTTTTAGCAGTATTTTGGATAAAAAATACATATCTTTGTCACAGGCGAAGTGTGTTTTTTATTATATAATAAAGGTGCTTTAAAACGAAATGTTCAGCTTGTTTTGAGGAATACTCGAAGTAAAGGGGCTAATTCAAATGAACAAAGTGAAGGATAGAAATTCGTTACTTGTTTTACTCGTTCTATTCATAGGCTATACGAGCGTGTACGTCGATAAGTACACAATTGGAATCTCCCTTGTGCCTGTTGCGCAAGATTTAGGCTTCGATCCCAGTCAAAAAGGATTAATTTTAAGCGCTTTCTTTTTAGGTTATACACTTTTCCAAATTCCAATGGGCTATTTAAATAACCGTATTGGCGCGCGCCCTGTGCTAGCGCTATCCATCATTATCATCGGTTTGTTTTTAGCCATTTTTGGTTTTGGCTACTCACTCTTATTTTTAGTCGTCGTCCGTTTTTTAGCAGGCTCCCTCGGACACTCCGGCTATCCGCCTTCGGTCAGCAATTATATATCGCTTCATTTTCCTTTGAATAAAAGGGGATTTGCGCAGTCAGCGATGCTCGCCTCTTCTGGTTTTGCGGCATTCATTGGGCCGTTGCTAATTGCACCGCTACTCGTTTCGATTGGCTGGCGGCATACGTATTATATTATGGGCGCAATTGTCGTTTTCATCGGCCTTTGCATCTTCCTAGTCATTCCAAAATCGACCAAGGAAGAACGCCTTTCTTACAAAGAAAAAAATAAAGTTCCTTTTTCAGAACTATTGCGTGATAAGCAACTTTGGATTTTGTTATTGTCAGCCTTTTTCATTAACGCCGCTAATTACGGTTTAACCAGCTGGCTCGCTTCTTATTTAAACGAGGCAAGAGGGCTTTCACTTAGCCAAGTGAGCTATATTAGTTCCTTAGCTGGACTTTGCATTCTTATCGCCGGAATTTTAGGTGGATATTTAATCAGTCGCTTTTTTATCGGAAAAGAACGGATGATAATTTTCGTTTTCAGTATTTTAGGTGCGTTAAATGTTTATGGCGTTTACTTGTCAAATCAATTAACCCTTTCCATTATTTGTTTATGTTTAGCCAACATTTTTCTTATCATGGCTTTCACAACTTTAATGGGATTGCCACACAAACTATTTAAACAAAGTCATATCGCAACTAAATATGCAGCTATCAACTCTGGTGGCGTTCTAGGTGGCTTCTTTGCCCCGATGGTTATTGGCGACTTAGTAGCTGCAACAAATTCCTATCAAACAGCCTTCTTATTCATGGCTCTTACCTTTTTACTATCTGGTATTATCATACTAGCAGCAAAAAGAACTAGAAACGCTGAATAAGTGAAAAATAATTTTAATAGCCTGAGTTTTGGTTAATCAAATTTTGAAATGGGCAAGACTAAGTTTTTCTTTGAACCATTAAATTAAAGAGAGTGTAATAATTAAACATGTCTATTTAATAAAAAGCAGGATATTAAGTTAAAAGAAAAGGGATAAACCTAGCAGATATGAATAGGCAATAAAACTAAAAACGCGGGAAGAATCGAAAATGATTCTTCCCGCGTTTTTTATAGTTTAATTTCAAGCTCAACCGGACAATGATCCGACCCGAGCACATCAGCATGGATTTTCGCATCAACAAGCTGACTTTCCAAACGGCTTGACACGACAAAATAGTCAATCCGCCACCCCGTATTGCGCGCCCGGGCGTTCATGCGGTAAGACCACCAAGAATAAGCACTTTCTTTTTCGGGATAAAAATAGCGAAATGTATCGGTGAAGCCAGCCGAAAGCACCGTCGTAAATTTAGCGCGCTCCTCATCCGTAAACCCAGCATTCTTCCGATTTGTTTTCGGATTCTTTAAATCAATTTCGTTATGCGCAACGTTTAAATCCCCACAAAAAACAACCGGCTTTTCTGCGTCCAAACTTTTAATGTAGTTTAGGAAAGCTTCTTCCCAAGTCATGCGGTAGGCGAGGCGCGCTAATTCAGGTTGCGAATTTGGCGTGTAGACGGTAATGAAAAAGAAATTTTCGAACTCGAGCGTAATGACGCGGCCTTCTTGGTCATGCTCATCAGCCCCAATGCCGTAAAAGACGTTTAGCGGTTCTTGTTTCGTGAAAATCGCCGTACCTGAATAGCCTTTTTTGACGGCATAATTCCAATAATCATGGTAGCCCGTTAAATCGAGCTCAATTTGACCTTCTTGCAGTTTCGTTTCCTGCAAACAAAAAATATCAGCATCGACCTCATGAAAATAATCCATAAACCCTTTTTTGACAGCCGCGCGCAAGCCGTTCACATTCCAAGAAATCAATTTCAAAAAAATCACCCTCCAAGTCTTTTTTTCATTATACCGCAGATTGCTTTTAAGATATAATATAATAACTAGTAATAAAGGGGGATTAAAATGAGATTTGTAGTACTACTACGAGCTGTAAACGTGGGTGGACACAATAAAATAAAAATGGCAGAACTAAGAGAGAGCTTAGCGAAAGAGGGATTTCAAAATGTGATCACGTATATTCAAAGCGGCAACCTCATTTTAAACGCCCCTTTCAATGAGGCCGAAGTGCGCGCCAAAATGGAACAACATCTAGAGGCGTATTACGCCATCAAAAACCCAATTGTTGTGGTGCTAAATGAGGAAGCTTATCGGTTGACGCTAGCCGAAAATCCATTTCCAATCATTTCGGAGTCGGAGCGTTTGATGATTTTCTTTCATAACGGCCATTTGCCAAATGCCAAAATTGAAACGGCGGACGCGATTTATGTGGCGAGAGGTGCAGCTATTTTTGTTAAAATGTTCACCACAAAAGTTCATGAAGTTAAGACGGATAAAGTAATCAAAACTTGGACGGAAGAAGCGGTTACTGGGCGCAATTTAAAGACGAGTGAGAAGTTGCTTGATCTTTTGGAAAAGCCTATAATGGAGTAGACAATGAATTGAAGGAAGTGTAGAAAATGAGAGAAGAACTTATTAAGCGCTTTACTACATACGTAAAAGTGGATACGCAGTCGAACGAGGAAAGCACGACTTGCCCAACAACGGAAGGTCAGCTCGAACTTGGTCGCATTCTTGTGCAAGAACTTAAAGAAATCGGTATGAGCGATGTGACGGTTGACGAAAATGGCTACGTGATGGCGACTTTACCTGCAAATACGGATAAAGATGTACCGGTTATTGGCTTTTTAGCGCATCTTGATACGGCTACGGATTTTACGGGGAAAGATGTAAATCCAATTGTGCACGAAAATTACGACGGCGGGGACATCATGCTAAACCCGAATTTGGCATTGTCACCGAAGCAGTTTCCAGAATTGACGGGCTATAAAGGGCAAACACTCATTACAACGGACGGCACAACGCTACTAGGCGCTGATGATAAGTCGGGTATCACGGAAATTATGGTTGCGATGAATTATCTTTTGAAGCACCCAGAACTAAAACACGGTAAAATTCGCGTTGCTTTTACACCAGACGAGGAAATTGGACGAGGCCCAGCGCTTTTTGATGTTGCTGCATTTGGCGCAAACTATGCGTTCACAATGGACGGCGGCCCGCGCGGACAACTGGAATATGAAAGTTTCAATGCCGCTGCCGCGAAAATCACCTTTAAAGGAAACAGTGTTCACCCCGGAACAGCCAAAAATAAAATGGTCAACGCAACAAAAATGGCGATGGAATTTAACGCACAGCTCCCACAAAATGAAGCACCAGAATATACGGAAGGTTACGACGGTTTCTATCACTTGATTTCTTTAAACAGCGAGGTAGAAGAAGCGAAAGCCACTTACATTATCCGTGATTTTGATCATTTGAAGTTTGTGGAGCGGAAAACAAAAGTTGCAGAAATCGTTTCTTCTATGCAGGAAAAATATGGGAAGGACAAAGTGGTGTTGGAACTAAATGACCAATACTACAACATGCGTGAGAAAATCGAACCCGTGAAGGGCATTGTCGATATTGCGTTTGATGCGATGAAAAACCTAGACATTGAGCCTCTTATCGAACCTATTCGCGGCGGTACAGACGGCTCCCAGCTATCTTTCAAAGGCTTACCAACGCCAAATATATTTGCCGGCGGGGAGAACATGCACGGTAAATTTGAATATGTTTCTGTTGAAAATATGGAACTAGCAACAAAAGTCATCATCGAGATGGTTCAATTATTTGAAAAACGCGCATAAAAAAACAACCGCAAATGCATGCATTTGCGGTTGTTTTTTGTTTCATAAGACAATTCAAATGGAGATTTCAAAAAATGAAAAGTTCGATTAGTTTCTTTTCCGAAGCATGTTTTGATAAACCAATTGTTTTTCTTTCAAAAAATGGATATGTTTTTCAATCTCCAGCTTTTTGCTTAGAAGCAGTTCTTCTTGGGCGTCTAACAAGGCCATCCTCGCTTCAATTGTTTGGTCCCCAAGATCTCTTAGTCGAGCATATTTCTGAATTTCGCTTAACTCCATTCCAGTTTGTTTTAAGCGGATAATGAACTGAATCCACTCTAAATCCTGTTCACTAAATTCACGGTAACCATTTTTATTTCGTTTAGGTTGAATCATTCCAAGCTCTTCGTAGTAGCGTAAAGTTGGAATTGTTAAGTCCACTAGTTTTGAAACTTCACTAATTTTATACATATTTTCCCCCTTGCTATAAAGTAGGCTTGATAGTTTACACTTAGTCTATCACAAACAAGGAGGAATTGGATATGGAAAATAATCGTTTTAAAATTGGACTAGAAAATTTGAATCGAATTGATGGTGAAGCAGGAGAGAGAGTCATTCAATCACTGGAGGAAATCGCGCCTGATATTGGTCGATATATCGTTGAATTCGCATTCGGAGAAATTTATGCTAGAGAAACTTTGACACTACAAGAGCGAGAAATCATTACAATCACCAGCTTACTCACTCAAGGAGATACTCATGATCAGTTACATGTTCATATCAATGCTGCTCTAAATGTTGGCATAACGCCAGAAAAGATTATCGAGGTCTTCATTCAGTGTATTCCTTATGTCGGCTTTCCAAAAGTATTAAATGCGGTGACCGCTTCAAAAGAAGTTTTTGTAGCTAGGAATAAGTGAAATTAAATCTATGGAAAACAAAAACGAGAAGAAGTTTGAGTGACAACTTCTTCTCGTTTTTAAATGAACTACGCATGATGTTGACGCTCTCGAACTGTTTGCACAAAGCGCTTGGCATCCTCTTGTTCCACAAGCATAGTGTATGTAGTACCGTCTAAAAGAGTAAACTTAATTTTTGGACTCATGGCCAGTAAACTTATATGTCTGGAGCAGTGGGCAATATCGTGATAAGAAAACATTTTATTGACGAAATAAGCTTCGGTTTCAGAGAAGAAAGTAACACCCGCTAAGTTGGCAATCCAAAGGCCGTCTAATTGGACTAATTCGCCTGCCACGCTGAAGGGAAAACTACCATAAACTGGCACGCTTGTTTGTTCAATTAAATTGTGCGTGAGCGCCTTCGCAATCATACTTTTATATGCCATCATACAATCAGCCTCCTCTAACCATTATAACTTTCCCGCGGATAAATCGCTATGCGGTTGTTCGCCACTTGAAATATCTCAATCGGATGTTCGTAAAAGCTCTCCATATTTTTAACCGAAAGCATCTCGCGAGTAGCTCCTTTTGCGAAAATCTCACCATCCTTAAGCAGGACGGTTTTTGTAAATTGTGGTAAAATTTCTTCAGTATGATGCGTGACAAACAGAATCGTCTTGTCGCTAGCCGCAATTTGCTCCACTTGATAAAGCAACTTTTCGCGCGCGAACAAATCAAGCCCACTACATGGTTCGTCTAAAATAAGCAATTTGGGATCCGCCATCAGTGCGCGGGCAATCAAAACAAGTTGGCGCTCACCTTGTGAGAGTGTCGCATAAACTTTGCCGATAAGCGACCCACCGTGCGCCGAGAGAAGCAACTCCTTCGCCTGATGGATATCCGCTTCTGTAAACGGCTGGTAAAGCCCGATGCTAGCATACTTACCGCTAAGTACAATTTGCTCCGCCGTTTCATACTCCTTCAGCTGATACTGCAAGGCGCTGCTCACCCAGCCAATTGATTTCCGAAGTTCAGGCAAAGAAGTCTGTCCAAACCACTGGCCAAGCACTTGTAACCGCCCGCTACTCGGCCAAATATAACCATTTAAAAGCTTTAAAAGCGTCGTCTTTCCGGCGCCATTTAAACCGAGCATTGCCCATTTTTCGCCTGTCTGCACAGCCCAATTAATATTTCTGATAATCTGTTTTTCTTCCCGAGTAAAAGTCACTTGTTGAAATTCAAACATCGTATCACCTCAATCTTTATTTTACACAATTATCTGAAAAAAGAAAGGAGAATGCGAAATGAATATAATAGAAGCAGCTAAACATTGGATGCAAGAAAAATTCGAGTCTGACCGCACTGGACATGATTTCGAACACATTATGCGCGTCTTTCGAACTGCCAAATATTTGCAGAAAAAGGAGGGGGGTGACACGCTCATCATCGAACTGGCCGCGCTTTTCCACGATTACCCTGATGAAAAACTAACTACAGACCCTGCTTTGGCTAAAGCTGAGTTAAGCGACTGGATGAAAAAATCAGGCTTAGATCCAGACACTATTAAAAAGATTATGCGCGCAGTCGAATCTGTTTCCTACAAACAAGGTGAGAATCCCGTTTTGGCAGAAACGCTCGAAGAAAAAATTGTGCAAGACGCCGACCGCCTAGATGCCCTTGGAGCAATCGGAATCATCCGAGCATTTACTTACGGCGGCGCCAAAGCCCGCCAGGCACTCGATTACCATCTCGAAAATCCAAACACAACGCTGGCACACTTCTTTGATAAGCTTCTACTATTAAAAGATAAGATGCACACAAAAACCGCAATCAAAGCCGCAGAAAAACGGCATTCCTACATGCTAAAATTTCTTTCAGAACTACAAGACGAAAAAGTTATCAAAAACAAGTAGCTTTTCCTTGAATTATTTCATTGATTATTATATACTTAAAAAGCTCAAAAAAAGAGGTTAATAAAATATAAATTTTTTATTGACGTAGCAACCTAATCATGATATGATAATTAAGTTGTCTCGAAAGAGCAATGTGACCTTTGAAAACTGAACAAAACGAAGATGAAAAAGCGATGAAACAGATGTTTCACCAATCAATTCATAGGACAGGAAACAAAAAGATGTTTCCAAAAAAAGTAAGAAACAAGCTAGCAAAGTCAA
>NZ_FYBS01000002.1:0-256271 GCF_900186185.1 Listeria sp. ILCC797 | reverse complement strand
CTTATATTGCGTTTCTAAACGCTAAAGCGTCATTTTCTTTTATGGATTAACACCTCTCTCCGTTCGGTCTTATATTGCGTTTCTAAACGCTAAAGCGTCATTTTCTTTTATGGATTAACACCTCTCTCCGTTCGGTCTTATATTGCGTTTCTAAACGCTAAAGCGTCATTTTCTTTTATGGATTAACACCTCTCTCCGTTCGGTCTTATATTGCGTTTCTAAACGCTAAAGCGTCATTTTCTTTTATGGATTAACACCTCTCTCCGTTCGGTCTTATATTGCGTTTCTAAACGCTAAAGCGTTAAGAAACGCAATAAAACCCATCCACAAAGTGGATGGGTAGTTGTTAGCTTAAAGTCGTATGTAGATTATTTTACTGCTTCTTTAAGCGCTTTACCAGGTTTGAATGCTGGTACTTTACTTGCTGGAATGTCGATTTCTTCTTTAGTACGTGGGTTGCGACCTTTACGAGCAGCACGTTCACGAACTTCGAAGTTACCGAAACCGATTAATTGAACTTTTTCACCTTTAGAAAGGTTTTCTTGAATAGTTTCAAATAATGCTTCTACAGCTTTCGCAGCATCTTTTTTAGAAAGTTCAGCTTTTTCAGCTACACTGTTTACTAAATCTGTTTTGTTTGCCATTTTTGTTTCACCTCCCTCAAAAGAATAATCCAAAATAATCAGGTCTTAATTATTACTTGGACGTTCCTTTTCCCAAAATCACTTTAAGGCTTAAGAAAAATCTTTGAAGAATTAAGACCGAAACGGCTTAAATGCAAGCCTTTGCAGTAATTCTGATAAAAGATTATCACATAATCCCCGCGACTGCAAGGATTTATGCCAAATTGACACTATTTCTTAACATTTCAAACATAATACATTACGCTTAAAACGTGATAGTATCAATCTGTTACACATAATACTAACTTGGAAGACCTATAATAGCAAGCGAAATCATCGCTTGGAACGAAAATAGTTCTTTTTCCTCATAAAAACAAAGCAAAAATATGTCTGTTACCTGAAAAATCTAGGTTTCTTCGCCTAGTTTAATACAAAAGCATATTTTGTAAACACGCTTTCATATCGCTATTAATGCCAATTCCTTCTTCAATGAATGCCTCTACAGAACCATACTTCTTTTCCATTTCTGTAAACGCAATTTCCAGATAGCTCGGCTTCGCTTCTGCCATTGGTCGAATGGCATCTAGCTCAAGCGGGACGTCATTTCCAGTGAACGCTTTAATTAAATCAACCATTTCGCTTAAAATCTCGTCCGTATACTGGTTTGTAAGCTCATAATCGTTAAAAATCGTTTTCTCTGGAACGTCTAGTACTTTTAATAAAAGGGCGCCTAAAACGCCTGTACGGTCCTTTCCGGCGGTACAGTGGAATAAAAATGGTGTTTGACGTGTGAGAATTTGTTCGAAAATTTCGCGATAGCTACCGAGCGACATTGCAAAAACTTTATAGCTTTCCCCCATCAGCGGTTCATAAATCGCGCTATCCGTTGGTAAATCTAACTTTTGTTTTTCCGCTGGTTCATTTTTAGCTGTACCAATTGGGATATTGAGATTTGGAATGTTGGGGATTTCAGGCGTTTGTTGTGCGGTCACTTCGGTTGTGCTACGCAAATCGCAAATCCATTTGATGCCAAGCTGTTCAATTTGTGCTATGTCATTTTTGGTGAGACCTGCTAAATTGCCAGAGCGATACAGTGCCCCCCACTTTACCTGCTTGCCGTTTTCATTCATGTAGCCGCCTAAATCGCGGAAATTAAACGTACCTTCAAAGTTTAGAATCCGCTGGGTTGAAACGGTTATCTCACCATTCGGTTGTTCTAAAATAAAATAGGGACGTGTCTTTGTTTCAGACGTGTAGGCGATAGTTTCTGGAACCGCTGTCAAGGTTGCAATTTGGCGGCTCGCCTTTGTTTTTTCAGGCTTTGTATCGACGTACAAAATGGAGCCGTTTTCAATTTTTTCATCAAAAGTAATGTTGTATTGTTTTTCTTCCTGAATGACTAACATTTTATCCCTCCTCTTGATTTTTATTCTAGCATAATCCGCAAAAAAAGCCGACTCTAAAATAGAGTCAGCTTTTTAATAAGATGAATGGCTTGTTTTATGGGTTTCTACATTTTCAAGGCGTATAAATCGCTTTAAAATCACTCTATTTTAGAGTTTTCGGTTTTAAAACTTCTCTTTCTCTACTTTTTTCTCACGTCCCATCAACATATCAACGGCTTCGCCTGGATCTTTTTCGGCAAAAAGCACTTCGTAAATCGCTTTTGAAATCGGCATATCGATGTTCAGTTTTTCTGCCCAACCGTAAACCGCTTTTGCCGTTCGGACGCCTTCTACGACCATGCCCATGCTTTCTAGCACCTCATCCAAGCTTTTTCCCTTGCCAAGCATGTTACCAGCTCGCCAGTTGCGGGAGTGCACGCTCGTACAGGTAACGATTAAATCGCCAATCCCTGTTAAGCCGTAAAACGTTTGCGGATGAGAACCTACAGCAACCCCTAGACGCGTAATTTCCGCCATTCCACGGGTCATTAATGCCGCTTTCGCATTATCTCCGTAGCCAAGACCGTCAGAAATCCCTGCACCTAACGCAATGATATTCTTAAGGGCTCCGCCAATTTCCGCACCTACAACATCTTCATTGGTATAAATGCGCAAATTATTGTTGATAAAAACGTCTTGAACTTGCTCGGCCAGCGCTAAATCATGGCTACTTGCACAAAGCGTTGTTGGATGACGAAGAGCGACTTCCTCGGCATGGCTCGGACCAGAAAGGACTACAATGCCTTTCCGTTTTGTCGCATCAATTTCTTCCGCAATCACTTCAGACATGCGTAAATTCGTTTCAGGTTCAATTCCTTTGCTTACATGAACAATGATTTTCGGCTCCGTAAGCGTGTCATTTAGCTGTTTACAAACGATGCGCATCGCATTTGTCGGAATCGCAATGACGAGCATATCTGCATGGCTGATTGCCTCTTCTAGCGAAAGCGTAGCCCGAATGGACTCCGGTAGCTGAATATCTGGAAGATAATGAGCATTTTTATGCGACTGGTTAATCTCATCAACAATCGCATGATGATTTCCCCAAATAAAAACCTCTTCATTATTGTCGGCTAAAACCATAGCAAGAGCAGTTCCCCAGCTTCCCGCACCGAGAACTGCGATTTGTTTTTTAGTCAAAATAAACTCCTCCATTTCTATTTCCGCTTACGTGGTATCACGCGAATTGGTGTCCCTTCAAATGGAAATGCTTCACGAATTCGGTTTTCTAAGAAGCGTTCATATGAAAAGTGCATAAGTTCGGGTTCATTGACAAACACAACAAAAGCGGGCGGTTTGACAGCCACTTGGGTCGTATAGAAAATTTTAAGTCGTTTTCCTTTATCCATCGGTGCCGGATTCATTGCAACGGCATCACTAATGACATCGTTAAGCATGCTCGACTGCACGCGCAGTGAATGATTGTCGCTCACTTGGTTGATAAGCGGGAACAAATTGGTCAAGCGCTTTTTCGTTAATGCTGATACAAAAACGATGGGTGCGTATGTTAGAAATTGGAATTGTTCGCGAATATCTTCCGTAAAAGTATTCATTGTTTTTTCATCTTTTTCGATGGCATCCCATTTATTTACGACGATGATAATCGCGCGGCCTGCATCGTGAGCATAGCCAGCAATTCGTTTATCTTGCTCGCGAATGCCTTCTTCGGCGTTTAAAACGACAAGGACGACATCGGAGCGCTCGATGGCGCGCATGGCACGTAAAACGCTGTATTTTTCAGTACTTTCGTAAACCTTCCCTTTTTTCCGCATACCGGCCGTATCGATCATAACGTATTCTTGATCTTCAAACGTATAACCGGTGTCAATCGCGTCGCGTGTCGTTCCTGCGATATTTGAGACGATAACTCGGTCTTCGCCTAGCATGGCGTTAATAAGTGAGGATTTCCCAACGTTCGGACGGCCGATTAATGAAAATTTAATCACATCATCATCGTATTCGTCCTCTTCTTCTTGCGGGAAATGTTTGCGTACTTCATCAAGCAAATCCCCGAGTCCTAACCCGTGCGAACCGGAAATTGGATAGGGCTCACCGAAACCAAGTGAATAAAAATCATACACTTGATCGCGCATTTCAGGGTTATCTACTTTGTTGACGGCCAGAACGACTGGCTTTTGCGAACGATATAAAATTTTAGCGACTTGTTCATCGGCATCAGTCACGCCTTCACGACCATTTGCAATAAAAATAATGACATCCGCTTCATCAATTGCGATTTCTGCTTGTGCACGGATTTGGTCTAAAAACGGCTCGTCGCCAATTTCGATTCCGCCCGTATCAATAATATTAAACTCTTTTCCAAGCCATTCTGCTGTATTGTAAATTCGGTCACGCGTTACGCCTGGGACATCTTCTACGATAGAAACACGTTCCCCGACAATGCGGTTAAAAATGGTCGATTTCCCAACGTTCGGTCGACCTACAATTGCTACAACTGGTTTCACCATTCTATTCACCTTCTTTTTCTTTCAAATTCCTATTTATCAGACTTTATTAAGTTTATCAGTAATTGCCCCTTATCGCAACAGCTGAAATTTAAACATAAAAAAAGCTTTACCAGAAAAAGATAAAGCTTGTGTGATACGTTTATGGCGGAGAAAGAGGGATTTGAACCCTCGCGCCGCGTTAGCGACCTACACCCTTAGCAGGGGCGCCTCTTCAGCCTCTTGAGTATTTCTCCGAGTGACTCCACAGGCAGGACTCGAACCTGCGACCGATCGGTTAACAGCCGATTGCTCTACCAACTGAGCTACTGTGGAATAAACTTAACAAATTTAATTATAATCAGCTTTTTATAAAAAAGCAAGCGAAATTTCAGTTGAAATTTCGCTTGCTTGAAGCTGTTCCATTCGCTATATATTGCAACTTCCCACCACATTTCCCGCACGCATAACGATTCACGTTAAACTTCCTTTTCCTAAAAAAGTCTTGCCCGCATTGTTCGCAAACATAGACGTGCTTCGGAATGTCCGGCTCGATAGCTTTACAAAAGCGCGGGGCATCGACTTCTTTTAAAAGGGCGCGAAATTCAGCGTCACGGTGCATATAGCCTTTTCCTTCTAAATGCAAATGGTAATGGCAGAGTTCGTGCTTCATAATGCCTAAAAAATAGTCTGCGCCGTAATGAAACAAGTATTTCGGATTCATTTCAATATCGTGCGAACGAAGCAGGTAGCGCCCGCCCGTTGTCCGCAACCTTGAATTAAAACGCGCCTGATGTTTAAACACTTTATCAAAGTATCGAAGCGATGTTTCTTCCATCCATTTTTGTAATTCCGCTTGTTCCATTTTACGCCCCTGCAGGTCCTACCATAGAAAGTGCGATACGATTTTTCTTCAAATCGACTTCTTCTACCCAGACGGTCACGATATCGCCTACTGAAACGACGCTCATTGGATTTTTGACGAACGAACGGCTTAGTTTCGAAATATGAACTAGTCCATCTTGTTTGACACCGATATCAACAAAGGCTCCGAAATCTACCACATTTCGAACGGTCCCTTGAAGCTCCATTCCCGCTTTCAAATCCTCCATCTTGATAACGTCTTGTTTTAGCATGGGTGCTTGGAGCGAATCACGTAGGTCACGCCCGGGCGCAATTAGGTTTTGAATGATATCTTTTAGCGTTTCTACCCCGATTTCAAGTTCTTTGGCGGTTTCTAAGACATTTAAATCGGCGAGCGCTTGTTTTAAGCTGTCTGACCCGATATCTTTTACCGTATGATTAGCTTTTTCGATGAGTTGTTTCGCGGCAGCATAGCTTTCTGGGTGAATTGCGGTCTTATCAAGCGGATTCTTCCCTTCTAGAATTCGCATGAAGCCAATACTTTGCTCGTATGATTTTGCGCCAAGACGGGGCACTTTTTTCAGTTCGGCACGCGATTGAAATGGCCCGTTTTCCTCGCGATATTTGCGAATGTTCCCCGCAACCGTTTTGTTTAAACCTGCCACATATTGGAGCAACGCGGCTGATGCGGTATTCACGTTTACGCCAACTTGGTTTACAGCCGTTTCGACGACAAACGTCAAAGTATCATTTAATTTTTTCTGTGCTACGTCATGCTGATACTGGCCAACGCCAACTGATTTCGGATCGATTTTAACCAATTCGGCGAGCGGATCTTGCAGACGGCGACCAATTGAAACGGCGCTTCGTTCTTCGACTTGATAATCAGGAAACTCTTCACGCGCCACATCACTAGCGGAATAAACACTTGCGCCGGCTTCGTTTACAATCGTATAAAACGCTTGGCTATTCGCTTCTTTTATGACTTCTACAATAAATTGCTCAGTTTCTCGCGATGCCGTTCCATTACCAATGGCGATGATTTCAATAGCATATTTCGAAAGCCACTCGGTTACTTTTTGTTTAGCTTCTGGCCGGCGCGCTTTAGCTGTATGCGGATAAATAACACCAATTTCAAGCACTTTTCCTGTAGAATCTAAAACGGCGAGTTTACAGCCTGTACGATAAGCTGGGTCAACGCCTAACACGACTTTGCCTTTTAACGGCGGTTGCAAGAGTAATTTTCGCAAGTTTTCCGAAAAAATATCAATCGCATGATCTTCGGCGATTTCGCTTAACTCGGCGCGAATTTCACGTTCAATTGCTGGTCCAATGAAACGTTTGTAGGCATCTAAAATCGCGACGCGGACGACTTGAACGGAAGCGTTCTCCTTTTTCGGCAACATGCTTTCTTCCAAAAAGTGGTGAATTTTCGTCGTATCGACTTGTACAGCAACACGGAGAACGCCTTCTTTTTCGCCGCGGTTGAAAGCAAGGACACGGTGATTTTGCATTTTAGCAATCATTTCTTGATACTCGTAATACATTTCGTAAACAGCTTTTTCGTCCTCAGCATCGTTTTTCTTCGTGGAAACAATCATCCCAAATTTACGCGTGAAATCGCGAATCCATTTGCGATACTCCGCCACATCGCTCACTTGTTCGGCGATAATTTCGTGCGCACCTTGCAACGCTTCTTCGGCAGTTTGAACGTTGTTTTCAGCCGAAATATAACGCGCCGCCTCTTCTTCAGGATTTCCGTCAGAAAATGTGAGTAACCATTCAGCGAGTGGCAGTAAACCTTGTTCCTTCGCAATGGTCGCTTTTGTTCTTTTCTTTTGTTTAAAAGGGCGGTAAAGGTCTTCTAATGTTTGTTGTTTATCCGTCCCTAAAATTTGTTTACGTAGTTCTTCCGTTAATTTTCCTTGTTCCTCAATTAAACGAATGACTTCTTCTTTTCGCGCCTCTAGCTTGGTGATATATTGGTAAGTTTCTTCAATATCTCGAATTTCGACTTCGTCAAGACTGCCCGTTTTTTCTTTACGGTAGCGGGCGATAAACGGTACGGTATTCCCTTCTTCAAGCAATCCAATTACTGCATCAATTTGCGCGGGCTTATAAGTTAATTTCTTGTAAATAAATGGTAAGACACTTTTTTCCACGGTATGTACCTCCTCGAACTTCCTTCTTTTCTAGTGTATCAATAAATAGAAAAAACTGCCATTTAAAAATGACAGTTCGGTTCTCTATTCGGGAAATTTCCCAAGCACAAAAGTAACATCATCCATTGGTATATCCGGCACTAAGCGCTCGATGTCGTATCCCGTTTTCGCAAGGCACTGCGCTGAAGTTAAATAATTTTTCACTTTTTTTAAAACTAATCCGTCTGAATGGAGCAGAAATTTTGAGCCGGGCTTAAATTCCATATTCTTTTGCTTAAAATGCTGTTTTCTTCCAGACAGAAACCCAGTTGTAGAAAGCGGAAAACTTAATTTCCCATGACTATCAAGCATGTAAAAACGAATGTTACCAAGAGCGACATATGCCAACTTTTGTGTTTTAAAATGGGCGCGTATAATGGCAACTGCAGCACCTCGAAGGCCAGAAACAGCCTGATTGCAATGTTCTATCATAGTCACCAAATCCGCCTCTGGTTCACTTTCCACAGTGTCCGTTATGGCTTTCGCTGCAAGATGCGCCTCGTAACCACTTCCTAATCCATCTGCTAAAACGCATAAAAAATGATCGTCTTTTTCATACGTGTAAAAAACATCACCACAATACTGCTGGAGCAGCTTAGCGCGTTGGAAAGTGAATAAATCTAATTTATTCTCCGTTGCCATTTCAATCCACTTCCTCATTTTGCAAAGCATCTCGCAACTTTTTGATGGCTTGGCGTTGAATACGTGATACGTGCATTTGCGAAATATCAAGCAGTTCGCCTGTTTCTTTTTGACTGCGATTTTCAATAAACGTATATTGCAAAATTTTCTGCTCACGTTCATCTAAAACTGGAAGTACCTTTTCTAAAAGCATCCGTTGATTCACTTGTTCAAAACCGTCATCATTGTTACCGACAACGTCTAAAAGTGTAATCGTACTGCCGTCTGAATCTGCTTCAATAGAATGGTCAACAGAAAGTGCTTGATAGCTCTTGCCCATTTCCATTGCTTCCAAGACCTCTTCTTCAGAAACACCAATGTAAGCGGCGATGTCTTTGATTTGCGGTGAGGTTTGCATTTCCCGTGTCAGCTCTTCAACCGCATTTTTAATTTTAGGACCAAGTTCTTTTATTCGTCTCGGCACGTGGACACTCCACGTTTTATCTCGTAAAAACCGCTTGATTTCGCCGACAATAGTTGGGACAGCAAATGCTTCAAAGCTTTTACCAAAAGTGGCATCATAGCGACGAATTGCTCCGAGTAGGCCAATGTTTCCGACTTGAACTAAATCTTCATGAAAAGACTTTCCTTGCGAATATTTACGCGCGATGGACTCAACCAAGTTTTTATAGTGCACAACGAGCTGATACTGCGCCTCGTCATCGCCCGTCTCTTGGTAAGCCTGAATCCATTCATAGACTTTTGCTTTTGCGGCATCTTTATCAGGTTGAGACACTCTCTGCATTCTCCCCCACCTGCTTTTCATCAATATATTTGGTCATTACAACGGAAACTCCGTCATCATAATACAACTTCACATCGTCCATAAGTGTTTCAATCAGAAATAATCCTAAGCCTCCAATGCGCATAACATCTGTTTCATCTCCAACTTTGTATGGCCCAATATCGGCTTTTTTCGCTTCTGGATTAAAACTTTTTCCTTTGTCTGTGACAATAACGTCTAGTTTGTCTTCATACAACTTAAACTCAATTCTCACTTCACCGTCTGCCACTTCTTTTAACCCGTGATGAATCGAATTCGTTATCGCTTCACTCACGGCAATTTTTAAATCCTCAATTGCTTCATAGGAGAAACCGGCTTGACTTGCAATACCAGAAAGCGCAAGGCGACCAAGACTCACATATTCTGGTTTTGCCGGAAGCAGTAGCTCAATTTTATCACACGTTGTTGCCATTCATTTCACCCTCTATATTTTTGATTTCAATAATATCCGACAGTCCAGTAATTTCAAATAGGCGATACAATCGTTCAGAAAGACCAATGAGCACCAATTCGCTCTCGTTTGAGCGCAAGTTTTTAAATACGCCCACAAAAACGCCAAGTCCTGTACTATCCATATAACCAACTTCTGTTAAATCGACTTTTAAAACAAAACGCTTTTTATCTTGAAAACCTTCAAGCGCTTCTTTTAGTTTTGGAGCCGTATAGGCGTCGATTTCCCCAATGACAAAAGCACTTGCCGTATTTTCATTCTGCTCTTTAATTTCGATTTTAATGTTCATTTTGTCACCTCATTAAATTTTGGTATACCCAGTGCTATTACCCTAACCCTTTTGTCTTTAAACCTGATTGCTTCGCTTTATTGCGATTAGCGTAAAATCATCATGCAATAAAAAATTTTGCATTTTAAGTAAATGATTATAAATGGCCTCAACCATTTTTTGTGGTTCTAAATGTATGTATGTGTCAAAAATCTTAATCAAGTCATCTCGTTCGATGAAATCATTTCCCACTTTAGCTTCCGTAACGCCATCTGACATGATGAAAATGACATCTTCTTCGGCTACCTCTTTTTCAAATTCGCGATACTGCGCCTGTTTATCCACGCCAAGTGGCAATCCTTTAGCATATAAATCTGAAAATGTTGCGGTTTCTGCTTGATAATGCAAGCCCAGTTCATGCCCCGCCGAACTATACTCGAATAAATGTGCATCCGCATGGTAAACTCCAAAAAACATCGTAATAAACATGTTGTCATTAATATTTTCTTCGGCAATTTCATTTAAAGATTCAAGCACTGTTCTAGGTGTAAACTTTTCGCCGACCATATTGTTTAGTGCGTATTTTATCATCGAAATACTAAAAGCAGCTGGGATACCTTTACCGACAACATCAGCAAGTGCAACGGAGACTTTATCTGGAACCAATTCGTCGCGGATAAAAGAATAATAATCTCCGCTCATCTGTCTTGCTGATCTGCTGACAACACCAAATTCCATGCCTTCTTGACAAGGCAAATCGGTTTTCATTAACGTTTTTTGAATCGTCTCAGCTTGTTCAATTTCGCTTCGAAGCGCACGTTGCTCTGTTCGCAAGCTGATATGCTCTAAATAGGCTAAACCATAGCCAATCATCATTTCCAGTAAAACATCAAATGATTTTCTGACATGTTCCGGCAAATTTGAATCATATTCTTCAAGAACAGAACGATGAATGTTAATAATTTCTTCTGGTGGAATATTATTTTCCATAGCCACTTTTGTTAGTTTTTCACAGCTATATAAAATTTCCTCATCCTGATGTTGTAAATATTCAAATAAAATCTCTTTATATTGCTCATTAAATCGTTCGTTCATTTTAATTGCCCCCTAGCGAACCCACTTCGTTGCAACAATGATCGTCCCTTTTTCGTCCCCACTTGTGTAGGAATCAATATTAAAACTATCCATAAGACGTTTTACTCCTGGGAGCCCTGCACCTAATCCGCCTGATGTTGTAAAGCCATCTTGCATAACTTTTCTAATATCCAAAATACCTGGTCCTTTATCTTTTGCTTCAATTTGTAACCCTTGTTTTCCCGTTTCAGTTACTTTCGTAATACATATTTCCCCTGTTCCAGCGTAGAGAAAGATATTTCTTGCAAGCTCACTAATGGCTGTTGTAATTCTCGCTTGATCAACTGTACCAAAGCCAATTTCTTTTGAAATTTTTCTTCCAAGTTGTCTAGCTGAAACAATATCCCATTCATCCGTAATTTTTACACAGGATTGGAAATTCATCTCTATTCCCCCAATTCCTGTTTCAATTTTTCAAGGCCACTTTCAAGATCCATGGCTGAAAGAACACCTTCAAATGTAATCCCAAGTTCAATTAATGTAATCGCGACTGCTGGTTGTATTCCCGTTACAACAACACGCGCTCCCATTAATTTTGACATACTGACGACATCCCCTAGAATTTTAGCAATAAAAGAATCAATAAAATCAATGGACGTAATATCAATCACGACTCCACGAGCAGAAGTTTCATGAATTTTCGCCAGAAGGTCTTCTTGAAATTCCATCGCTGTTTTATCATCTAGTTCACTTTGAATCGAAATTAATAAACATTCACCTAATTTCAAAATTGGAATCCCCACAGTTTCACCCCTCTTTTTCTACTATTTCTCTATTTGTTAAAGCTAGCGCACGTTCCATTCCTTTCTTCAAGGTGTTTGTTGTAATAATCTGATCAAGTTCTATCCCTAAATTAACGATGGTCTGTGCAATTTCTGGTCGAATACCAACAAGCATCGGCTGACAACCAACGAGCCGAACTGCTTCAGAAGCTTGGATAATATGGTGTGCAACCATTGTATCTACAACTGGAACACCTGTAATGTCAATGAGCACTACTTCAGAACGATGCTTGACAACCCCCATAAGTAGGTTTTCCATAATTTGACGTGCGCGTTCTGTATCGATGGTTCCGATTAAAGGCATGACGGAGATGTTGTTAAAAATCGGTAAGAGCGGTGCCGATAATTCTTGTAGTGCCAGTCTTTGAATTGAAACAGTTTTTTCCCACGTATCTGCATAAGCTGTTACGATTTTGTTATACATGGAAGATAACCAGTTTTCAAAACGATAATAAGCGTCTTTTTCCGCTGTGGCCTCTCTTTTTTTGAAAAATGCTTCATCACGAATTTGTTTGTAGACGAGCAATCCGAAAATGCGTAAACCGGTTGTTACAAAATGTACCGGCCAGCCTAAGAGCACTACTTTCTCAGCAAAATCGTCTAGTTTATCATTGAATGTTTCTATTTCAATGACGTTTGAAATGATTAAATCAATAAATTCATGACTTGTTTCTTCATACATGACTTCCGTTATAACATCGGATATTCGTGAATCTAGCTGTAGCTTCATCTCATTCATCCATTCGGATAAAATGTCATCTCGATTTAAACGGATAAAATTCGCAAAATCTTTATACATCGTGTTAAAATCCAACCTTTCTTCTACCACCTAGTTAAACTCTCTTTTTGTTTCAAAAAACCTGCCATAAGGAAACATTTTTTGAACAACATAGGTTCGATGCTTCTTATGCCAGGTACTTCAGACATTTCAATATGATTGTTTAGAATTATGTACAAGTAGCCCGTCATTTAAAACGTCTTTTTCGCGAAATCTTGACCCTATTACCATCATTCGTTTTTCCCATTTGATTATGTATTTTTTAGAACTCAACAATTCCTAAACTAATTTCAAGTGCGCGATTTACTT
Organism: Listeria sp. ILCC797; assembly: GCF_900186185.1. Classification (NCBI taxonomy): domain Bacteria; kingdom Bacillati; phylum Bacillota; class Bacilli; order Caryophanales; family Listeriaceae; genus Listeria; species Listeria sp. ILCC797. Next base: position 243,507 of record NZ_FYBS01000002.1, on the reverse strand, counting down.
TATCCATGAGTTCATCGTCCAAATGGGTGATTTTATCTGTTAAACGCTGCTTATCTATCGTTCTAACCTGCTCTAGTAAGATAACCGAATCTCGGTCAAAACCATGTTTTTTGGTTGCTTCAATATGTGTGGGTAGTTTTGCTTTCTGAATTTTCGCAGTAATGGCCGCAACAATAACGGTTGGGCTAAAACGATTGCCGATGTCGTTTTGAATGATGAGAACAGGCCGTATCCCCCCCTGCTCGCTACCGACCACGGGGGAAAGATCCGCGTAGTAAACATCACCACGCTTAATCAAAAGCCTAACCTCCTAATACTTCAATATTCTTACTTTCTGCCTCTGCCTCAACATGAGTGCATTCACAAGCGATTGCAAAATTAATTTTGGCCATTTCTGTGTAGCCACGTTCCATTTCTGTGCGCATTTCACGTGCCTTCTTCTGTTTCAAAAATTCTTGAGTTGCTTCCATAATTACTTCACTCCGCTCCACTTTTTCTTCTTCTACTAGACGGTCGAGTTCATCAATCACTGCTTGAGACAAAACAATAGAAATTTCTTTGTGTTGTTCTCTTTCTAACACGTCTTACACCCCCAAAGCTGCGTACAAAACTTGTATCACCTCTATGGTACCATTATGTGCTATTTTAGAAAAGTATTTTTATGGTTTTTCTAAGTAAAATAAGCAAATTCTAGCTATTAGTCCTATGGAAACGGAGAATTTTCAGGCCAATCTAGTTATTTTGTATTATGCACTACATTATAAACTTCCTTTTTAATAAAAGCACGAAAATAGACTTCTAAGATGGATAAATTCTTGGTAAGCGGTCTGATAATAAACACGTTACCTCATAATTAATGGTATCTAAATACTCGGCTACATCGGTCGCAGATATTGAGGTAGCGCCGTCTTTCCCGATTATCGTTACTCTTGTCCCAACATCAACATAATTGGGGAGGCGGATTATAAGTTGGTCCATGCAGACACGCCCGATGATTTCACATGGTTTGCCGGCTACTAAAACGTGGAAGCCGCTGTAGTGACGGATTATTCCGTCTGCGTAACCAATTGGGACTGTTCCGACCCATTCGTTTTTGTTCGCTTCATAAGTTGCGCCGTAGCTCACGTGGTCGGAAGGGTGCAATTCTTTTACTTGCACGATTTTTGAAAAAAGGGAGAGTGCCGGCTGTAATTTAAATGGCAATTTCGCTTCAATTTCGGTTGATGGCGGGAGCCCGTACATGCCGATGCCGAAGCGGATTGCGTTGAACTGGTTTTGCGCTTTTGCATGTAAAAGCGATGTGGCGGAATTGGCAGCGTGAACGTAGCGCGGCTTTTCTGGTAGTGCGGTTAGCATGTCTTGGAATTTGTCCCACTGCGTATTAAAATATGTTGTATCGATTTCGTCGGCGGTTGCAAAATGCGTGTAGATGCCTTCGAAATGCAGCTGCGCATTTTCGTTCAAGCTTTTTAGAGCCGTTTTTATTTCTGGTTTTGTGCGGAAGCCTAGGCGGCCCATTCCGGTATCGACCTTTAGGTGAATTTTAAGCGGGCGGCTGCCCTCATTTAAGTCTAGTTCGTCAAAAAAGGCTTGGTGAAAAACGGTAATGGAGATGTCGTTTTCGCTAGCTAAGGCGGCGTCTTCAACTAAAATGGCGCCCATGACTAAAATTGGATCGCTAAATCCGGCCGCACGAAGCGCTAACGCTTCGTCAAGAATGGCTACGCAAAAACCTGTGGCACCTGCTTTTTTTGCGGCTTCCGCGACGGGAATCATGCCGTGTCCGTAAGCATTGGCTTTTACAACAGCGAAGATTTCGACGTTTTTAGGTAATTGTTTTTGTTCATTTTTAATATTGGCTTCAATTGCGTTTAAATTCACTTCGATCCATGTCGGTCTATGCCATCCGGTTACCATTTGAAACACTCGCTTTCCTTAAATTTCGATAATGACTTGCGCGGCGGCTGAACGGCCTGTGTGCGTGATGCTCACGAAAACTCGCTCGCCCGGTATTTGCGGCTTCAAAAGCTGCGGTTCGCCGCTTTCTCCTGTTAAAATTTCAACGTCGAGAAAACTTAACTCCTTGCCAAATCCAGTGCCATTTGCTTTGGCGTATGCCTCTTTTGCAGAAAATCGTCCCGCTAAAAATTCCACTTGGCGTCCGCCTGTAAATGTGTGGTACAAATTTTGTTCCTCCGCGGTTAAAATGCGTTCAACAAAACGCGGATTTTGTTCGACTGCGCGCTGAATTCGTTCTAGGTCAATCATGTCGAGCCCAATACCTTTAATCAATCGTTTCCACCTCATTCAAAAGTCTGTTTGCACCTAGTTCTGCTCCCCGAATACAATCTGGGATTCCTACACCATTATAGCTCATTCCAGCGAATTCAACACGCGGATAGTTTGCCGCCAAGTTCTGCTTGAATGCGCTAAGGCGCTCAATATGCCCAACATCGTATTGCGGCATGGCGTGGTTCATTCGACTGACCTCCGCAAAAAGTGGCGTTTCCGTAAGGTTCATCATTTTTTTATAGTTGTTTAAAACAATAGCGGTTAGTTCTGCGTCACTCTTCTCTGCGACTAAATTTTCGCCTGATTTCCCGACGAAACCGCGGAGGAGCATCTTGCCATCCGGCACCATGTGCGGCCATTTTTTATGTACCCACGTACAGGCGGTCGTTTCGTCATTTCCGGTTCGTGCGACGAGGTAGCCAGTTCCTTCTGGCAAATTGGCGCGACTGGCATTTTCGTATGCGATGGAAACGGTAGCGAGCGTTGTGAGCGGTCTATTTTGAAATGGCGCGGTCGTTTCCGCGTCTAGAAGCGTGACGAGCGCATCATGTGTTGCGGCGATTAAAATGGCGTCAGCCTCTTCGGTCGTTCCATCTGAAAATCCTACCGCATAGCTACTGCCTCGTTTCGAAATGTGAGTAGCCTGCTTGTTCGCGTGCAGCCGTTCAGTCGGCAGCTTGCGCAAAAGTTCCGCTGGCAATTCAGATAAGCCGCCAGAGAGCGTGCGAAAAGCCCCAATTGTATTTTTCGTGCCAGTCGTACTCATCTTCGCGTCACTCGGCGTCTTTAGCCCTTCCATCAAACTCCCAGCTTTCAAAATCGCCTGCTCGAATTGTGGGAACGTCGCGCGTAAGCTCATCTCATAAATATTCCCCGCGTAAATCCCCGAAAGTAGTGGCTCCACCAAACGTTTAACGAGCTCATGGCCGAATCTCGCCTCAAAAAATTCACCTAACGAGACGTCTTTTGAAGCGGACTCATATGGCAGGGTTTTCTCCAAAATCGCTCTTTCTTTCCCCGCTGCCGTCAACAAACTACTCGCAAGAAGTGCCTGTTCATCAGTCGGAATGCCCATCACAGAGCCTTCTGGGATTGGGTGCAGCCGTCCTTCGTTAAAAATATATGAGCGCCCCGTCGCGTTCGCAATCAGCTTGTCCGCTAGCCCGAGCTCATGCACTAATTCTACTCCCGCCGGTTTTCTGGCTAAAAAGGAGTCTGGCCCTTTTTCAATTAAAAAGCCGTCCCGTTTCACTGTTTCAAATTTCCCGCCAAACGTTTCAGCCTGCTCATACAAATCCCAAGCTACGTCTTCACGTTTGCTTTTTTCTATCGTATACGCCGCAGTGAGCCCTGAAAGCCCGCCACCAATAATTAAAATCCGTTTCAAATCCAATCCGCCCCTTCATGTAAGTTTCCACGTCTATTTTAGCACAAAAAAGCATCCCCTTTAAACAAGAGAATGCCAAATTGCTTACTTCTTCGTCGTCCGGTAACGGAGTGGCTGAACAAAAGCGCCAAAAAGCCCAGCAAAATCCCATTAAAAATAGAATCTGCCAGACTTTCATCAAATTGGGTCGAGTATCCGCTCTAAAAATTGTTTGGTGCGTGTTTCTTTCGGGTTTTTGAAAAATTCGTTTGGTTCGCCTTTTTCAACGACAACGCCGCCGTCCATGAAGACTACTTGATTCGCCACGTGTTCTGCGAATTTAAGTTCATGCGTCACAACAATCATCGTCCAGCCTTCTGCGGCAAGCTCCTTCATAACGCGAAGCACATCGCCTACAAGTTCAGGGTCAAGCGCTGAGGTCGGTTCATCAAACAATAATAACTTCGGCTTCATTGCGAGTGCTCTTGCAATGCCCACACGTTGCTCTTGCCCACCAGAAAGTTCATATGGATATTGGTTCGCCTGCGCCTCTAAATTCACTTTTTTAAGTAGCGCGAGCGCCGCATCACGAGCCGTTTGCTTATCCGTCTTCAACACTTGAACAGGGCCTTCCATCACATTTTCAATCGCAGTTTTATGCGGAAAAAGATTGTAACTTTGGAACACCATCGATGACTCGCGGCGCACATCTGCAATTTGTTTTTTTGTTAGTTTTTTGGAAAAATCAACGGTCAAGTCATCAAAACGGAGGACTCCTTCTTCCGGAACCTCAAGCGCGTTTAGCGAGCGCAAAAATGTAGTTTTGCCAGAGCCAGACGGCCCAATGATGACCGTTACACTTCCTTTTTCAACAGCTAAATCGATGCCTTTTAGCACTTCGTTTTCGCCAAATTTCTTATGAACGTTTTTTGCTTCCACATACATATTAGACGCCTCCTTACTTTGCAACATAGCGGTCTAGCCTTTTCTCCAAGCGATTTTGAATCCCGGATAAAAAGACACAAAGAATCCAGTATAGAAGCCCTGCTTCCATATAAATCAGTAAAAATTCATAACTTGTCGCAGCAATTTCTTGTGCCTTCCGAAAAAGTTCAGAAACGAGCACAAGCGAGGCGAGTGACGTATCTTTTACAAGACTAATAAACGTATTCGAAAGTGGCGGCACGGACACTCGTGCGGCTTGCGGAATGATAATCCGAAACAGAGTTTGACTGTAGTTCATCCCAATTGTGTAGCCTGCTTCCCACTGTCCTTTTGGGACGGATTGAATGGAACCGCGCACAATTTCTGCAGCGTAACCTCCGACGTTCAGTGAAAAAGCAATGACCGCAGCTAGGAAGGGATCAAATTTTAATCCAATCGTAGGTAAGCCATAAAAAATCACGAAAAGTTGCACGAGAAGCGGCGTTCCGCGAATGATTGACACGTAAGCGCGCCCTAATCCTCGCAATACTTTTGAACTGGATAGACGGCAAAGTGCGATGAAAAGCGCGATGACCATACCGATAATAAATGAAATTAGCGCAAGCGGAATTGTATATTCAATTCCGCCTTTCACCATCGGCCAAAACGCTTCTTTTAGCACATCCCAGTTCAAATTATTAAACGAGATTTCCCCGAGACTAATTGGTAACATCTTCACCAAACCATTTTTCGGAAATCTTTTGTAATGTGCCGTCTTCTTTCATCGCTTTAATTTCCTTATCAAATGGCGCTTTTAACCCTGTATCTTTACGAAAAGCGAAAGCAGAGCTGCTCGTTTCTTGATCGAGTTCGGCAGCAATTTTAATATCTTTATCGCCCGTTTCTTGAATATAATCTAAAACCGCAAGTTTGTCATTGACCGTTGCGTCTACGCGCCCTTGTTTAATGAGCTCAAGCGACTGCGCTAGCCCTTCCACGGACTGAATATCTGCATTCGCATCTTTTGCGATTTGGCCATAGTTACTGGTTAAACTTTGGGCTACTTTGACGCCTTTTAAATCATCAATCGATTGAATCGAATCATTATCCTTAGCGGTCACAATAACGGCCGTGCTTTTCGAGTATGGCAGTGACAAATCATATTTCTTTTCACGTTCGGCGTTAATCCCAACTTGGTTGGCAATCACATCAAAACGCGATGCATTTAATCCAGCGAACATCGAGTCCCACTGAGTTTCTTCAAATTTCGTTTTAATGCCTAAACGTTTAGCTACTTCATTAATCACATCAATATCATAACCGGTTAATTTATTCGTTTTACTATCATGAAAAGTGAATGGACGATAAGTTCCTTCCGTTCCGACAGTGATCACACCATCTTTTTTCACTTGATCATAGATTGAATCATCAGCTGATTTTGAATCGCCCCCGTCTGAACTCGAGCAAGCTACAAGAACCACAGCAAGAAGAGATGTAAATAAAACGGCAAGTAATTTTTTCATTTTGAAACGCTCCTTTTTTGTGTCAGACCTTCAGAAAATCAAACTATTCCGATTTAAATAGAAGGGATTGACTTCATACATAAATTGATTTTAGCAATTCTGTGTTCATTTTAGGTAAATTTCCTATTTTTTGCAAGCAAATCGACTTACCAAAGATAAGTGCGCGGCTTGCCATATAAAAAAGCTAAAGCAATTAGGCTTTAGCTCTCAGGGCGATACCAGGCGTATAGTTCAGTTGTTTGTTCGTCGCCTAAATAGCGCAGGTAGGCGGCTGTACTGCTGTTACCGGATTTAATCGCGATTTGGATATGGTTGGTTTTGCTTTTTGCCATCCACACACTTTGGCGTACGTGCATCGCTTGAATGCGTTCTTTGCGAACTAGATGCGATGTTTTAGACAGAAACGGTCTGGATCTAAAAAGAACGGTTCCGCTTGCAAAATGAAATCCCGTGGCGCGGTAGCTAAGAATGGCTTTTAGTACGGCTAGAGCCGGTAAAATGAGTGCGATGAAGCCAAGTGGATAAAACAGCACGCTTGCTACGATGGCCGGAATGATGGTCCAGATGAAATAAATCCAGATGAAGCGTTTTAAGCTTGATTTTGGCGCATGTTTTAGCGCCTCATTCGGCACATGATATTGCGGGAGCACGTCTTGAATGATTGTTAGTGCTTCTTTTTTCTTCATAATCGGGAGCATTAAAATATCGCCTGAATGTTCCTTGTCGCCAGAACTTCCTGCTGTAATTAGTTTGACGGCAACTAAACCGAGCATTTGGCGAAAAGGCGATTCGGTGATGATGACACCTTGAATTCGCTCCAAGCGGATAGTCGTGTGATTTCGTTGCAGCAAGCCCTTTTCAATTTCCAAATGATTCTCAAATTGTTTTAACTTAAACTGGAAATATTTAAACAGCGTAGCAACAATCGAAACGCCCCACATGATAAGCAGCGCTAAAATGGCGAGAATGACAAACATGAACACGCCTAACTTGACGATTTGATCATAGCTTTCGGAAATCAGGTCATCTGGTATCACTTCTTGAAATTGGCCAAATAAAGCTAGCAAAATCACAAAACCGCCGAGCACCCCACTTGAAGTAACTGCCATCAGCAGCAATTGGTTCGTTTTCAGCGTGATCGTTTGAATGGGCTTCTCCGATTCTTTTATTTTCGGAACATCAAACGGATTTTCCAAATTGTTCTCTTCTATTGTAACAGCTTCTTCGCGTTTTCCTTCGCGTAAATCGCGCAATTCAGTGGCCACACTTTTTGGAACCGCGGATAAGTCACCTTCTGCTTTTCCTTTCGTGCCAGCCGTTTCAATTAGAATTTGCGTCACATTAAATGGTATGTAGAAAAACCATTGCTTCTCTTGAATCGTTTGAATTCTTTCATAAGGAATATAAATATTTTTCCGAAACACGAAACCATATTTAATCCGAATTCCTTCCGCTTCAAGCGTATAGCGATATGTCATATACTTAAGAAACGCAGGTGCCAAAATAAGTAAGGCCAGTAAAATTAGTATTAAAACTAAGAGCCACATTGGCAAAAAACCATTGTTTCGAATCGCCTGAAATGCCGAGAAAAAACCAACGAAGATTGGAACAATATTTTGTCTAACGTTCACAATGATTTCTTTAATAAGCGCAATCGGATGGAGTTTTCTTTCCTCAAACATCTTCTTTCGCCACCTTTACAAGCTCTAAGATGTGATGGCGCAGCTCATCCGAAATCGAGGCGTTGACTGCTTCAATCACGTGAGCTCCCGCTGCTGTTGTAATGGAAAGCGACACCAAATTTTGCATACGTAAAAGTGGTCCTTGCGCTGTTTCGACGTGCTGAATCCGAATCATCGGAATTAAAACGCGGCTTCTGAAAATGATGCCGTGTTGGATTTCAATTTCATCATGACGAATTTGGTAGCTCCACCTTTTCCATCTATACGGGATAAGGAATAGATAGCAAAATAAAAAGTATGCTAATGTTACCGAAAAGCCAATTAAACTGAATCCAAGATTTATATTTGAGAAATAAAAAACAGTGAAAAGCGCGACAGAAATAAGTAATAAAATGGCACCGTTAATCCCATACGTTTGACGCCATACCGTTTTAATTTCTGGCGGTAACTGTTTTTCCAATTGTTTTAGTTCCACTAAAGCCCCTCCTTTTTATTTCATCATACTGTATTTTAGTTTACAATAAAAGACTTTATTCATGGTTTGTTCATAATTTTGTGCTATTATGAATTTACAAACCATTCTAGGGGGTTTTAGAATGCGAAAAAAAGCTAATTTATTTGTTGTTTCGGTCGTCGTTTTTGCTGTATTTTGCTGGGTTGCCCCGCTTGCGAAAGCCGCACCAGTACCAGAATCCGAGATTACATACTCGGCAAAAACGTCCGAAGAACTTTCCGATATGTTTTTAATTGATGACTATACATTTGATTCGCCATACGTCGTTATGAATACGAAAAATCAAGCAACTGTGATGTTTGGTACAACTTCCGAGGTGAAAATCGCGTATTCTTTTCAAAACAAGAAAATGACTGGGCAATCCTTCACAGAAAGTCATCAATTTACGATTTCTAATTTAAAACCGGGTGAAAATCATATTTCGCTAGAAAGCACCGACAAGAACGGGCAAATTCAAACGGCAACATTAACGATTAAAGTTCCTATTGAAAATACCCACTCTAAGAAAAAATGGTCCTATTTATCCTTTAAAAATCTTGCTGCAACGCGGGAAATTGAGAAACGCGATTAACATATCTTTTCATATTTTTAGGCTACCAGCATTTTATAGAGACTGGTAGCCTAAGTTTTATATAATGCCATTTATTTTAGGAAGAAATTAACACTAATACTAAGACTTTAATTATGTACGGTATCATAAACATCCCTTAGCATGTATTTCAAAACAAAATCTTTAAACTCATTATCTGTCAAATATTTATCGACAAACTTGCTGTTCGTTTCATATTTGTCTATCAATATATCTTGAGACTGTTTTTCCACGCCTAAAACAAAATTGTCAAATGAGTTGTTCTTAGCTTTCATCATGAAACTCTCATCACTATACATCTTGCTTGTAATTTGCTCCATAAACAATTGGTCTTCTGGATCAAAGTCCGTTCCAAAGCGTTTATTTATTCTATCTATTATATCGGATAAAAAAACTTTTTCTTCTTCCATAATTGAACTGACACCGTACCCTATTCCTTCAACATATTCTATTCCTGATTTTTCTAAGTCAATAGTACCTGAAGAAACTTTCTTGATTTTATAATATTTCAAGGCAACATCATCAGGCAAGGTAAATGTATCTCTTTTTTTCTTAGGTAATTTCCTGATTAAATAATTGACGTATAGATACATTTTATGAAGATTAACATCAGCAAAATCAATAATTTGCAATAAAAAGCTGTAAGTTCTTAGGTATTTAACTACTGCATCTCTAACAAGCTCCTGATTTTCTATGTCTAGTCGTCGATACCTTTCGACACCTTTATCAATAACTGAATTAAGTTTTCCTTGTTCAGATGCTGAAGATTCCCAGTTCCCACTCATTACAAGTTTTGCTACTTTGTCAAGTTCCTCCAAAGTAACTATTTCAAACTGATCAATTGTGTCTTTTAGTTCATATAAAAGATTAGGATCCGTTTCACTTTCTAAAGCTGTTGTTTCATAGTAAGGTTGGAATGCTTTTTTTATTTCTTCTGTTTCATTAACAAAGTCAAGGATAAATGTATCGGACTTTCCTGGGCAAGTTCGATTCAATCTTGACAAGGTTTGTACCGCTTTTACACCACTTAAAGGTTTATCAACATACATCGTTTGTAACAATGGTTCGTCAAAACCTGTTTGATATTTTTCAGCAACAATCAGCACTTGGAAGTCATTAGTATGAAATTTATCTGGTAGTTCATTCTCTGAAAAACTATTCATATTACTTTCTGTATAAGGAGTGTCATTTCCATCTTCAACTTTCCCTGAGAAAGCAACTAATGTCTCCATGTCCTTATACCGTCTTTTTTTTATGTACTCATCCATCGCTAATTTATATCTTACAGCATGCAGTCTACTGGATGTCACAAGCATCGCCTTTGCACGTCCATCCAATTTATGCTGAGTATGTTCCTTAAAGTGTTCTACAATCACTTCTACTTTTTGTGCAATATTGTGTGGATGCAGAGAAACAAAACGACCAATTTTTTTCGTTGCCTCACTTTTTAATACCTTCTCATCAGATGCAGAAATAATATTATAATAGGTTTTGTATGTTGTGTAATTCTGCAAAACATCCAAAATAAACCCTTCTTCGATAGCTTGTCTCATAGAATATAAATGGAAAGGAACAAACTTTCCTTCAGAATTTTTGCGCCCAAATCGTTCCAATGTTTTAGGTTTGGGCGTTGCTGTAAAAGCAAAATAGGAAACATTAGTTTGTTTTCCACTTTTCACGATATCTTCTACAATCATTTCTTCTACATCTGTTAAATCTTCTTCAATCAGCCGATCTTGTTCATATGCCTCTTCTAGCGTCATATTAGACAACACTTGAGACATTGCCTTAGCTGATTTTCCACCTTGCGATGAATGAGCCTCATCAATCACCACTGCATAATTTTTACTGTTAAGTTTTGCTATCTTATCTAAGACATATGGGAATTTTTGTAACGTTGTAATCACAATACGTGTTCCACTTTGAATAGCTTTTGCTAATTGATTCGAATCTTTATCAATTCTTTCAACTGTTCCTGCTTTATGTTCTAGCTGATAAACAGCATCTTGTAATTGTTTGTCTAGCACTCTTCGATCTGTAATAACAATCACACTATCAAAAAAAGCTATATTATCTTGGTTATGCATCTTAGACAATCGATGGGCAAGCCATGAAATACTATTTGTTTTTCCACTACCAGCCGAGTGCTGAATTAAATAGTTTTGCCCAACAGAAAATGTCCGAACATCACCTTCTACTTTTCTCACAACATCTAATTGATGGTATCGAGGAAAAATTAGCGATTTTCTTTGATGTAATAACTCTCCATTGGAATCTTTAATATCATCTTTTTTGATATACATAAATTTAAAAATAATATCCAGCAGGCTATCCTTTTGTAAAACATTCTCCCATAAATAATACGTGCGATAATTTCCTTCACTTGGAGGATTCCCTTTTCCACCTTGGTTTCCTAGATTAAACGGTAAAAAGTTGGTATACTTAGCTTTAAGCTCTGTCGTCATATACACTTCATCGGTATCAACAGCAAAATAAACGAGTGCTCTTTTATTGAATTGAAACATTAATTCTTTTGGACTGCGTGTTTCTCTAAATTGCTTCATCCCATCATACACCGTTTGATTAGTTAACTGATTTTTTAATTCCATAACAACTAGTGGAAAACCGTTCACGAATAAAATCATATCCACGCTATTGTATAATTCATGAGTATAATGAACTTGCCGACTAACCGCAAAGATATTTTTCTCATAATTTTCAACGAGTGTTCGATTTAATTCCGTTTCAGGTTTATTATAAATTAGTTTAAGGTGTACACCTCGATCTCTTACTCCATGACGAAGGACTTCTAATAACCCTTTTCGTTCTATTTCACTCAAAATACGCTCCAGAATTTTATCGTCCGCATTCCCCATAGAATATTTACGTCGTAGATGATTGAGTTCTTTTTCTTGTGTAGCTTCTAAAAAGCGCCATAACATCTTTTTATCAATTCCTGAGGATCGGAGAGAAGTTAAAGAAGGCTTATCAAAAACTAAAGACTCATAGTTTGAGTTGATTAAATATCGTTCTATATTTTCCTCAAACCCTTTTTCCGATGTATCAATTGTCATCTTTTTCAGCCTCCTTTAAGTAAGACTCCATTTCTTCAATTGGTATTTCCCCAGTAACCGCTTCATGAATTAATGATTGACGATATTCTTTTAACTTAACCAACTGTAACTCTATTCTTAAAACTAATTTTTTTATCTCAGAATCCTTATTTTTCAAAAACATTTCAATACTCCTTAATTCTTGTTTTGAATTAGGAAAGCATATTTTTTGTTCTCCAAGTTCAGTACCTACAATACTCGGTACTGCAGTATTTGTAGATATCAGCTTCCAAGGATATATACATAGCAAATAAAACAAGTATCCACTAGCTTCTTTCATTTTAGGAATTGAATAGTACATCGTATCTACCGTCCAAAAATCTCCATTTACTCTAATTGGTTTTCCAATAGTACCCTTTCTACCAAATAAAATAGAGTCTCCTCTATATAACTTTCTATTTGTCCATTTAAAAATACCTCCCGAACCATAAACAGGTATAGAACCTTCAGCTTCTTCTATCTCACTATCACTGTCAATTTCCTTACCGTTTCTTATATTGAGTACTCTTTTCAAACTATAGATTCCCCAATGTTCAGGAATCTCTCCAATCCACTCTACTCCAGAATCTTTCATTTTCACATTAGGATTTAATCCTTTTGTGACAGCTTCTGTTATCATCGATTGTCGTTGTTCTTCAAGAAGTTTAATTTGTTTTTCTTTTAGGAAGATTAATAAATCGATTTCAGACAATTTAACGTTCAAATAAAAACATATAATATTTTGTGTTTCAATTATAGGGTAATAAATCTCAACGTCTTTTAATTTACTGGTCGATAATTCTAAAAATGTAGTCCCTGTACTAATAGTATTTAGCCAATCTTTCATAAGAGTAAGCTGATAATAAACATAGTTTATATTGCCATCCTTTAATAAAGTTAAACTTTTACATCCTTGATTTGTCGTAAAGTCAACATATGAAATACCTAAGTTACCTACTGGTGCCCTTGTTGTCATGACAATAGCTGGTGCTTTAATTATTTTTGCCGAAGAACTATCTGAACCTGAATAAGTTATTTTTCGTTTAGAATCTGTTAATACTTTATTACTCTTTCCAATATCTTCGGGAGTATACCATATTAAATCATTTCCCCAAAAATCTTCTTTAGATGATTTAGGAGTACCTCCTGTGTGTACTTTGCAAATAAACTTAAGTCTACTTTTGTTCATTTAGAAAACACCTTCTTCAACTGTTCAGATATTTCAACTTCTAACTCTTGAATCTCACTAAGTATTTCTTTTGAACTTCTGATTGGTGTATATTCATAAAAATGTCTTGTGAAAGGTATTTCATAACCAATTTTTGTTTTTGTTTCATCTATCCAAGCATCAGGAACATGCGGTAATACTTCTTGCTTAAAATATTCTTGTATATCTTCTTTTAAGGGAATAGATTCATAGTCTCTCAACTCAGCATCCGCTTCAACCGTCGTTTTATTTTTCATACAAATATCTGCAGTTTCATCTCTCTCAGATAATCCATTCAAAATAGATTTCAAAACAGTATTTGGAACGACTATTCCCTCATTTTTGATTAATTCTTTTAATTGTTTTGTAAACGCATCTCTATTTTTGATCAGCTTATCGGAACTATTTGCCGACAAAGTAGAGATGATTGTTTGCTGCAGTACTATGCCTTCTTCAATTTGTTTTTTTCCAGCTTCTCCTTTTTTCTTTGAAGTCGCAAGATTTTGAAAGGCTTTTTCGTATTTGACACGTTCAATACGTTCTTCTGATAAATTAAAGTTTAAACGTAATGGTCTTTCAACAGTAATTTTATGAAAACCAAAATCTTCGTTATCAAAAATTTTCACTCTTTTATTTTCCTTTGTTTCATTATAAAGAGAAACAATCTCAATTATTTGTTCTTCTGAAATCTCATTACGCTTATTTCCCATACTCTTTTTCATCTTTTTAGAAAAATCAACCGCATTAACTAAAGTTACTTTTCCTCTTCTATGTGACTCTTTGTTATTCGTCAAAATCCAAATATATGTTGAAATTCCTGTATTGTAAAATAAGTCATTCGGCAAAGCAACTAAACCTTCAACCAAGTCATTTTCAAATAAATAGCGACGAATTTCACCTTCACCTGATCCAGCATCACCAGTAAATAAAGGAGAGCCATTCATAATAATCGCTATTCTAGAACCATAAGGATTTTCTTTGGTCACGGGTTTCATTTTAGAAACCAAATGTTGTAAAAATAACAATTGCCCGTCACTCGTTCTAGGAAGACCTGCACCAAAACGACCTTGAAAGCCTAAATCACTATGTTCATCCTTGACTTGTTTTTCTACTTTTTTCCAATCTACACCATATGGTGGATTAGAAATCATAAAGTCAAATTTATCGTCCTTAAACTTGTCATTCGTTAGTGTGTTGCCTAAACGAATATTATCTGCATTTTCTTTTTTTAGAAGTAAGTCGGATTTAGCTATAGCATAGGATTCCTCATTTACCTCTTGTGCATGGAAAATTAACTCTCCTAAATTGTTATGACTTTTCATGTACTCATTTGCTACAGAGCCCATTCCTCCAGTCCCCGCCGCACAATCATATAGTGTCTTCGTGATTCCTTCTGTTGCAATATCAATACGGTCATCATTAAATAAAAGATGAACCATCAATCGGATTACTTCTCTTGGTGTATAGTGGTCCCCTGCTTCTGCATTCTCGGAAAATCTACGTATTAACTCTTCAAAAATATAGCCCATTTCAATGTTTGATACCGTATTAGTATGTAAATCAATTTTAGAAAATTTTTTAAGTATCTCATATAACAAATCATTTCGATCTAATTTATCTATTTCAGGATCAAAATCAAAATATTGGATAATTTCATTCGCATTTTTAGAATAGCCATTCAAATAGTCTTTAAAGTTATCCGCAATATTATCTGGATCACTCAACAATTTACTAAAATCATAATTACTAATATTATAAAAGTCTTCTTCAGATACGTTTGCTAGCAGTACCTGCTGTACCTCTTCAGGCTTATGCTTCATTGTTTCATATAGTTTTAACACTTCTGGTTTGGTTTTTTCTAAAACACAATCAAATCTTCGAATCACAACTAAAGGTAAGATAACCTTGCCATAATTTTCCGGCTTATATTCTCCCCTTAGTATTTCAGCTATCGACCATATAAAACTAACTTTGTCTTGAAAATTCACATTCAAACCCCATTCTGTTGTTTTCTGACTAAATATAATTATAACAAATAAGTTGAAATTTAACAGTACTTATGAAAATGGATATTGTTTTCTTTCACAAAAAAATCCCACATAAGAAAAATAACTTACACGGGATAATATGACATATTTTTATTTCACGCATTTCTCTTTCTATAGACAACTTTTTCATTCTATAATCTCTTTAAATTTCACACGTTTATTAATAAAATACATAATCGGAATGCCAATTCCCATCACTGTCAGTTCGCCAATTGCGCACGTTAACCATGTGAAGAAAAATGGTAATCCAAACGCTAGATGTAGTTCAAAGGCGATGATGAACATTGTGAAGGAAAAGACGAGCGTGTTTACAATCATGCGCCAAATCGTTCCCTTTACGTATTTCATGATGCCGAACATCAAGAGCATCGTTATGACAGATTGTCCTACGCCAAAGACTAAATCATACCAGCCAAGTGGCGAATATAAATTTGTGATGAGCACGCCAAGCGCAATGCCCCAAAAATATTTTTTACTGAATACAATTAGATGGTTGAACAATTCTGGCACCCTGAACTGGATGGCGCCAAACGCTATCGGCTGAATTAAAAAGCCCACAATAACGTACAGTGCAGCCACGATGGCGTTAGCCGTGATTAATTTTATTTTCATTGTTTTCGCTCCCTAGTTTTTTTACGTAGGATGGTTTCGAACTACGTGTTTATCAAACTATATCATTATAGCTTAGTTCATTCGTAAAGGAAAGACTTATTTTTTTCAAAAAAAAAGGATTTTTCTCTTGCATTTTCTGAAAATGGGTTTATAATCAATATAGACTTTAAATATCCATGATGGATATCGGATATCCCTAAAGTACTTTTGAACAAAATCGAGGTGAACATGATGAAACTCACAAAGGGTCTGGAGCAGGCCGTTTGCATTATTACACTCTTGTCAACGCAGGATAACCGGGCACCGCTCGCATCGGACGCGATTAGCGAACGTCTACTTGTCTCTCCTTCTTACTTAAAAAAAATCATGCGTAAACTAGTTGTGAAAAACATTATCAGGTCCGTTCCTGGAAATAACGGTGGTTTCTTTTTGGCAAGAAGTCCCGAGCAAATCAGTTTATTCGAGATTGTTGAAGCTGTTGAGGGCGAGACAAATTCGTACCCCAATAGCGGGTTGATTAAAACTGTGTTTGGTGACATCCGAAAAGAAGCAGCAGAAAAAGGCGAGACGATTTTAACACATGCGTTTAGCGCAGCGGATCAAGTGTGGAAAGACGCGCTTAAAAAGCAAACTGTGGCCGACTTACTTTTAGAAACACTTGGACGTGACAAACTTCCATATACGAACTGGAATGAAATTAACCCCGAATTACATTTTTAAGATTGGTGATGATAGTAGTGTTTAAAAACGAATGGAAACGACTGTTTAATAATAAAATTTTACTTATTTCTTCCATCGTTATTTTGTTTATTCCGATTTTATACGGCGCATTTTTCTTAAAATCCGTTTGGGATCCATACGGTAAAACTGGCGATTTGCCTGTTGCCGTTGTGAATCACGACGCGCCTGTAAATTATGAAGGAAAAACGCTTGAGGTCGGCGATGAACTCGTAAGTAACTTAAAGAAAAATAATGACTTAGATTGGAATTTCGTAAGTGCAAGCGAAGCAGAAAAAGGACTAGATAATGGAAAATACTACATGATTGTCACGATTCCTAAAGACTTCTCCAAAAATGCTTCCACTATCCTAGATGATAATCCAAAAAAAATGGATTTAACGTATAAAATTAACCCTTCACAAAACTACATCGGTGAAGTCGTCACGCAACAAGGCGCAAATCAACTCAAAAATGAAGTTGCAACAAGCGTCACTAAAGAATATGCCAAAAGTGTTTTTGCCAAAATTAAAGAAGTTGGCGCAGGCATGACAGAAGCAGCGGACGGCGCGCAAAAACTAAATGACGGCGCTAGTAAGCTTTCTGGCGGCAACAAAACGATTACGGAAAACTTAAACAAACTCGCAAAAAGCACGCTTACGTTTAAAAACGGGGCGGAGAGCGCAAATGACGGGGCAGCAAAACTACAAGACGGCGCTGACCAAATTAATGTCGCTGTTGGGCAAGCAATTGGTGGCGCTGGTAAACTGACAGATGGCGCGAACAAAATCGCAAATGGCGCAAATGATTTAAATAGCGGACAAAGTACCTTCAGTGGCAAATTGAATCAATATACAAATGGCGTAAGCCAGTCGGCTGATGGAACCGCACAACTGTATCCGGCGATGAGCCAACTAAACGGCGGCTTAGGTCAGCTACAAGGACAACTTCCTGCATTATCAGGCGGCGTTAACCAATTAGCTAGCGGCCAAAAAGACTTAAATAGCGGCATCAGCCAATTGGTATCAGGACTTGACCAAGCCGCACAAAATGTAGAAGCAAGCATTAAAGAAGGCAACTCTACAGAAACACAAAATAACATTAAAGCATTAGAAACAGGCGTGGCACAGCTCGAAGCTGGCATCGCACAACTAAATGCAAATGTTAATGCGACCGGAACTGGCGACAACAATGCACTCTCCAAACAATTAACCACACTGAAATCCGGCCTCGAAACATTAAAACTAAGCAACACATCTTCCTACGATTCCGCCATCGATCAAGGTGTCAACCAAGCCATTCAACAAGCCGGAATCGATCCCAACTCAGAAGAAGCGCGCACAATTATCGCAGCGGCTAAGCAAGGCGCGAAAGCAGGCGCTAGTAGCGTGAATACCGCGCAAAATCAAGAAATCGACAAAGCGCTAACACAAATCACGAATTCACTTCCATCTATGAAAGCATTATCCGAAGGCATCGCAGAGCTAAACGGCGGAGCACCAAAAGTAACAGCAGGCGTCAACACGCTTACTACTTCCACACAAAACTCGCTTGCCAAAATGCAAACTCTTGCTGATGGATTAAATCAATTAAAAGCAGGTGCAGTGAAAGCGGAAAGCGGCAGCACACAACTTGTTAGCGGTACAAGTCAGTTACAAGCAAAAGTACCAACCCTTTCAAACGGCGTAAACAAGTTGTCAGATGGGTCACAGCAAATCACAACGGGGCTTGGCAGTCTAAACGGTGGGCTCCAAACTTTATCCCGCAACAACGGAGCATTAAACGGCGCTAGTGCGCAATTAGCAGCTGGTTCTGCCACCCTTTCAAACGGTGCGAACGCACTAAGCGGCGGACTCAATCAACTTTCCGCACAGCTACCAACACTTCACGCTGGAACAAATGCACTCTCAAACGGCCTTACCTCGCTAAGTGGTGGCATCGCACAGCTTTCTAGTGGGGCCGGTCAAATTAGTGACGGGTCACAGCAACTGGCAGACGGCTCAGAAACACTTGGCACCGGTTTAAACCAAGTTGGTGATGGTTCAAAAGAGCTTTCCGAAAAACTCGGTGACGGCGCAGAGCAAGTGAACGACACGAAGGCAACCGACAAAACATTCAACATGTTCGCAACCCCAACAAAACTTTCTGAGGAAAAAATTAGCGAAGTTCCAAACTACGGCCATGGTTTAGCGCCATACGTCTTGTCACTTGGGCTTTATGTGGGCGCATTAGTATTTAACTTCATCTTCCCAATCCGTCGCCCTTCGATGACGCCAACAAGCGGTCTATCGTGGTGGTTCAGCAAATTCTCGATTGGCTTTGTTGCTGCGGTTTTACAAGCTATTATTTTAGATGTCATTATGCTCATGCTCGGTCTTGGGGTCGAAAATCTCGCCCAGTTCATCACGATTTCTATTCTTACTTCACTCACATACATGTTCCTCGTGATGTTCCTTGCAATGAGTTTCGGAAATCCAGGTCGCTTCATTGCGATGGTACTACTCGTCTTGCAACTCGGTGGTGCTGGCGGTACATTCCCAATGCCACTCACCAACTCATTCTTTAACTTTATTCACCCGTTCCTTCCAATGTCCTACTCCGTTTACGGATTTAGACAAGCCATTTCTGCTGGGTTAGGAAATACGGTATTTGTGCATAGCGCCATTATCCTCTTCGTCATCTTCATCGCGTTCAACCTCCTACTAATTGGCACGATGTATTTAAGAAAAAACAAACGATTTAAAACAGACAGCCAAAGTTTAATTGAACAAGAAGCGTAAGTTAAAAACCCACAGGATCTTATAAAAAATCCTGTGGGTTTTGCTATTATTCCTTTTTGAAATAACCTTCAAACCTGAAAGATTCGTTCAAATAATTCAGCATCCGCCGCTTTCATTTCGTTAGCAATGACATTTTGCCTAAAAATAGTAATGGTGCATGGAATAACTGTGATATAACAATACTTCGCAAAAAAACAGAGGCAAACCGGCCTCTGTTTTCAATGCGTAAAACCATACGTCTTCTTGTCGCCCTTATCATGATACAAAATTCGCGCCTCGTTTAGCTCTGCGATTGCATCATTAAAATCCACCACAAGTTCTTCTGCCATGTTGAAACCTAAATCCGCCCGGCAAACATAACGCTGGATTACCGTGTCATTCATCGCGCTTGGTAGCGGATACGCCGGAACTTGCCAACCTTTCATCAGTAACCGGTCCGCCAGATCATATAGCGTCCACGATACGTCTGCATCGTCCTTTAGCTTATAGCAGACAATTGGGATATTTTCACCATCGTTATAAATTTCAAATAAACCCGTTTTGCTTATCTCTTTTGATAAAAAGAGCGCTACCTTTTTGGTTCGTTCATGGATTTCCCGATAGCCGCTAAACCCAAACCGCAAGAAATTGTAATATTGCCCAATGATTTGACTCGCGCTCCGCGAAAAATTAATCGCCATTGTAGGCATTTTGCCGCCTAGATAGCTCACTTCAAACACCAACTCTTTCGGCAAATATTCCTTGCTGCGCCAAGCAATCCATCCCACGCCCGGATAAACAAGACCATATTTATGTCCCGAGGTATTAATCGACACAACATTGGCCAAACGAAAATCCCATTCCAATTCCGGGTCAACAAACGGCGTAAACATCGCCCCACTCGCCCCGTCTACGTGAATTACGAGCTCATGCTCATGCGTTTTATTATACACACTCACAATACGATCCAGCTCCCGAATGTCATCAAACTTCCCTGTATACGTAATCCCCAAAATCCCAACAATACCAATCGTATACTCGTCCACATAGTCCAAAACCTTTTCTGTATTGATGCTTAAATGAGCTGCGTCCATCGGCACTTCCCGCATTTCAATATCCCAGTACACACAAAATTTTTCCCAGCAAACCTGATAACCTGACGAAATCACCAAATTTGGTTTTTGGCGCATCACATCAAGCCCGCGTTTCAAAGCCAAATTGCGCCATCTGAATTTCATCGCCATTCCACCAAGCATGCAGGCCTCACTAGACCCCACCGTCGAAGTTCCCATATACGTTTCACTACGCGGCGCATTCCAAAGGTCCGCCAAAATGTTCACACAGCGGTTTTCAATTTCCGCGGTTTGCGGATATTCCGACTTATCAATCGCATTCTTCTCTAGCGTTTCCGCCATCAAGCGCTCTGCTTCGGGCTCCATATACGTTTGGCAAAACGTCGCCAAATTTTGTCTAGCATTTCCTTCATCAATCAGTTGATCTTTCACGAGCTGATAAGCAATCCGCGGCTCCATGCCATCTTCAGCCATTTTGTATTTCGAAATCGTTTTTCCCTCTTCCTCCGAACCAAAAATCGGC
Source organism: Listeria sp. ILCC797 (assembly GCF_900186185.1). Taxonomy (NCBI): domain Bacteria; kingdom Bacillati; phylum Bacillota; class Bacilli; order Caryophanales; family Listeriaceae; genus Listeria; species Listeria sp. ILCC797. The sequence continues at coordinate 222,586 of NZ_FYBS01000002.1, read as the reverse complement.
ACTTCATAACGCCGTTCCTTCTTATCTTTCTCACCATATAACATAAAGGCGTACCTCCTTTTCTTATCTGTTTACAGGTACCCTGAAATCAAAGAAAAAAACCACCTGCCAAGTGCAGATGGTTTTGAAATGTTATTTCGATTTTTTATAGTTGCCTTTGCTTCCGCCACCAGAGCGTTCGCTGTTTGGACGACGGTCACGGCTGCCGCTGCTGGAACCACGACGACCTTTTCCGCTATTGTTACGATCACGGTAGCCGCCTTTTCCACCTCCACGGTAGTTTCCGCCTTTACCTTTACCGCCGCCACCTTTTCCACCATAACGTGATGGAAGAGGACGCTCTTCAGTAATATGAACCGGCGTTTGATCTGGTTCTTTCGCAAGCATTTTCAGCATAGCTGCTGCGATGTCTGTTGCATCATATTTTTCAAGTAACTCACTAGCTACAGCTTTATAATCTGCAAGGTTTTCTTCTGTCACGATTTCAGTGATTTTCTCAGTCGCCACGCGAAGTTGACCTGCAAATGCTTCATCCCAAGTTGGTGGCTTAAGAGGTTGCATGCGTTTTTTCGTTGTTTGTTCAACCGTACGAAGGTAACCCATTTCACGCGGTTGAACGAAAGTAATTGCCATACCTTCTTTACCAGCACGACCAGTACGTCCAATACGGTGAACATAACTTTCAGGGTCTTGCGGGATATCATAGTTATACACGTGTGTCACACCAGAAATATCGAGTCCACGCGCAGCAACATCTGTCGCTACCAAAACGTCGATTTTTCCTTCTTTAAACTTACGCAAGACACTCATACGTTTCGCTTGTGTTAAATCACCGTGAATACCTTCTGCAACATATCCGCGCATGTCTAGCGCTCTTGAAAGCTCGTCTACGCGGCGTTTCGTACGTCCGAAAACAATCGCAAGTTCAGGGGACTGTACGTCAAGAAGACGACTTAAAACATCAAATTTTTCTTTTTCATGAACTTTAATAAAGAACTGTTCAATTAAAAGAGCTGTCATTTCTTTTGCTTTAATGCGAACCATTTCTGGCTCATGCATAAAGCGTTCACCTATACGACGAATTGGGTCAGGCATTGTGGCAGAGAATAATAGCGTTTGGCGTTCGCTTGGTACTTCTTTCAAAATCGACTCAATATCGTCGATGAAGCCCATGTTAAGCATTTCGTCCGCTTCGTCAAGCACAAGCGTTTGTACGTTATCAAGCTTCAAAGTGCGACGGTTAATATGGTCTAAAATCCGACCAGGTGTACCGACAACAATTTGAGGTTTCTTTTTAAGCGATCGAATTTGACGACTGATGTCCGAGCCACCATAAACGGCAAGAACACGTACATGTTTGTCATAGCTTAATTTGTATAGCTCCTCCGAAACTTGAATCGCTAATTCACGCGTTGGCGCAATGATAAGCGCTTGAACGTCACCATTTTTTTGGTCAATTTTTTGGATCATCGGCAGACCAAATGCCGCTGTTTTCCCTGTACCAGTTTGCGCTTGTCCAATTAAATCTTTTCCTGCTAACCCAATTGGAATGGTTTTTTCTTGAATTGGCGTCGCCTCTTCAAACCCCATACGCTCTACTGATTTCACAATTTTTTCGTCCAGACCGAACTCTGAAAACTTTGTCAATGTCATTTCTCCTTTACCTAATTAAAGTTTGGTAGGAGAGCTTTATTTTCTCATCTACATGTTTCCAAACGAATATTTTAATGAAAATAAACGTTCTAAGTTTCATTTTATGGCATAAAAAAATTGATTTCATCATCAATGCCACTCTGCACCTTCCAAAAATGTTATTAAAACAACAAATTCGATGCACATAAATAAAAAAAGCCCTCATAATTATCACTAGGCCGTAAATTTTAACCTAATAAACTTCCATCTTACATTTTAACACGTATTTTTGTTATTTTCAATGTGAAAGGAATATTTCTACCCCAATTTCGCGAATAAAAATATAGAAAGCGCTTTAAACATACGGAAATGAAACTTTTGCCAAATCTTCAGTTTGATTGTGCGTAATCCGTTTTGTTTTGCTTCCTCCATAAAATGAGGATTTGCCTTTAGACAAACCCTCTTGAAATTATCCTTTTTTTAAAAAACTTAATAACGCTTCAAATAATTGCTCGCTTTCACTATCCTGACAAATGAAGTGGCCAGATTCATTTAGTAGCAGCAACTCTTTTTCCGATTGAATCGTATCCATTAGAAACTGCATGCTTGATTCAGCGGGAATCATTTCGTCTTTTGCACCTTGGGCGATAAATGTCGGCACCTCAATGTGTTCAAAAACAGGTTTGGCGTGTGTCACCATTTTCGCGAGTTGCATTTTAGATTGATTTGGCACATCCGTAAGCCGTTTAAAATAGCGACTTAGCATGGAATCTGGTTTATTCGCCTTTTCGGAAACAAAATCGGGCCAGTCTAAATAGTTGGCGGACGTGCTCAGCAAACCGAGTTTTTTCACTTCGGGATGATGTCTTGTCAGCCAGCCCGCTAGAAGGCCGCCAGAGCCAAAGCCGATGATATACACTTCTTCGTCCTCTTTGAGCAATTGCGTCAAGATACTTTCAATGAAAACATGCCAATCTAGGAACGTCGCATTTTTTAAAAAATGAGCTCGGTTTTGACCTGGGAAAGTGGGCGTTAAAACATCCCAATCGGTGTTTTTCTTCAAAAAATCGCTTAACGGCTTGATTTCATCGGGTGTACCAGTATAGCTATGGATACACAAACTTGCTACCATTCTTGTCAACTCCTGTTTTGTAGTTACCGCATATTACCCTATCATAAGTTTTTCTACGATATCTTTCAAGCCCATTCCGTAAGAACCTTTGACCAGTAGCCACTCACTCCCGTCGAGATTTTCGAGAACGGCTTCCTGAAGCGCTTCTTTTGTTTTAAAATAATGGATTTTTTCTTGACCAATTTGTTTGGCGGCCGCTTCGCAAAAAGCAGACATCGCGTCACCGTAAGCAAAAACCGCATCAATACTTCCTTGTAAAATGGCGCCTGATTCGCGGTGGAAACGTTCCGAGTCATCGCCAAGTTCCAGCATATCCGCCACTAAAATCTTTTTCGGCTTACCTTCAGAATCCATGTGCATAAACGTATTTAAAACCGCATTTAACGCCGTCGGGCTCGAATTGTATGCATCGTTTAAAATTTTCGTTCCATTTGGTGCCGCGAGCCATTCCAGGCGACTTTTTGAACGCTCCATCGTGCTAAGCGCCGCCTGAACTTCCTCACTCGAAATGGCAAGCGTTTTAGCCGCCAAGATAACGGCCATCGTATTAAACACATTATGCTCCCCAATGATGGGTACAAAAATCGGCGTATCAGAAGCAAAATTAGTTGTAAACGAAGTGCCGTCTGGCTTTGTATCAATTGTGAGCGGATAAATTGTCGCCGTTTTTTCGCGCCCAAAGGTTGCCGTCTTAAACGCCTCAGCAGCATTAAGGTATTTATCTATTAACACCTCTTCATTCGGGTAAATGAGCATCCCATTTTCCTTCAAACCAGCAGTAATCTCTAATTTTGCTTTGGCAATTTCATCGCGTGAACCTAAATATTCAATGTGCGCCTCCCCGATGTTCGTAATGATCGCCACATCTGGTTGCGCGATTAAGGAAAGCTTTTCAATTTCATGGCGATGGTTCATGCCCATTTCCAAAATCGCCACTTCGGTTTCTTCCGGCATCGTTAAAATTGTATAAGGCAGTCCTATATGGTTATTGAAATTCCCTTTCGTCGCATGTACGCGGTATTTCGAGCTGAAAATCGCATTCGCAATATCTTTCGTCGTCGTTTTCCCGTTGCTGCCTGTAATCGCAAGAACAGTCGGTTTTACTTCCGTCAAATAAGCTTTCGCTAACTCTTGTAAAGCTAAAAGCGTATCGTCCACAATCATAATCGGGAAATCCGTTGGCGGGTGTGGCACATCTTTCTGCCAAAAGGCCGCAGCAGCACCAAGTTCAATCGCCTGTTTAACAAACGTATGCCCATCACGCGTATCGCCAACAAAAGGAATAAACAAGTCGCCCTTTTTAATCTGTCTTGTATCAAAGCAAATGCCGGTAATAAGCGTGTCGTCAAACGCCGCATCGTTTTCAACAGCAATCAGCTTTGCAATTTGTCCAATCGTTTTTTTCATTTCAAATCGCTTCTCCCATAAAAAAGCAGTTTGCAAGAAAGTCAAACTGCTTTGCCTATTTTAATCCTCTAAACTATGTTTTAATTTATTCTTCACGCCGTAACGCTCCAGCGCCAGTTCCACGAGCTGCTCAATCAACTTATCGTATGGCAAACCGCTCGCCTGCCACAATAACGGGTACATGCTAACCGGCGTAAATCCTGGCATCGTATTCACTTCGTTTAAATAAATTTCCTGATTGTCTGTCACGAAAAAGTCAGCGCGCACAAGACCACTTCCGTCAATCCCTAAGAAGGCTTGAACCGCATAGCTCTTAAGCTTTGCAAGCACATCCTCCGACACTTCAGCCGGAATGACAAGCGTCGTATCATTATCTTGATATTTTGCTTTATAATCGTAAAAACTCGAATCAGCACCTTTTGGTAAAATCTCGCCAGGTACGGAGCATACAGGCATATCGTTCCCGAGCACCGCGATTTCGATTTCGCGTGCCACAACACCTTGTTCCACAACAACACGACGATCGTATAAAAACGCCTCTTCCATTGCGGCAACAAGTTCTTGTCTGTTCGTCGCCTTACTAATTCCCACGCTCGAACCTAAATTTGCTGGTTTAACAAACATTGGGTAGACAAGTGCTTCTTCCATGTCAGTGACCATTTCTTCTTTGTAGTCGCGCCAATCAATTTGTCTAACAGCGACCGCTGGAAGTTGCGGAATGCCACCGTCTGCAAAGACTTTCTTCATAACAATTTTGTCCATCGCAGAAGCCGATGCTAGAACGCCGTTGCCAACGTAAGGAACATTTAAGACTTCAAGCAAGCCTTGAACCGTACCGTCCTCCCCGTTTGGCCCATGCAAAAGTGGGAATACAACGAGATTTTCTGTTTCATCTGAAATCGCCGCCGGACTAACCGCATATCCCGTTGAAACTTCGCCTTCTTTTCCAGCAAGCTCGCATGCATCTGCTGGCGCAAACCGCAATTGTTCACTAAAAGTAAGTTTATCTGTAATTTCTGGACCGTTAATCCATTTGCCGTCATTTGTTATGTATATCGGGATCGCTTCAAATTTATTTAAATCGAGTGCATTAATGACCGAAAAAGCCGTCCGAATCGACACTTCATGCTCAGCTGATTTCCCGCCGTACAACAATATTAATTTTGTTTTCAAAATAACCCCTCCGAAACTTGAATTTCTGTAGTCTATTTTACCATGTTTTAGACAGATTAAAAGGAATTTCTTTTAAAATCCAAACAAAGAAAGAAGCAATGGCTTCTTTCTTTGTTTGGATTTATACGCCAGAGGTTAATTTGAGTCCGATAACTCCGGCGATAATCATCGTAATAAAAAGCAATTTTAGTGTGCTTTTGCGTTCTTTGAAGAGAATCATTCCGGCTAGCACACTTCCAACTGCGCCGATTCCAGTCCAAATGGCGTAGCCTGTTCCAATTGGGATTGTTTTTAACGATAAGGAAAGCAGAAAAAAGCTAGCTGCCATAAATAGGATTGTTAAAATCGAGTATTTTACATTTTTAAAGCCATTAGAGAACTTCATTGTAATAACAAAGGCCATTTCACAAACTCCAGCGATAAACAAAAAAAGCCACTCCATCCTAGCTCTCCTCCTTCCCGTCAACTAATTTTAAGCCAATAATGCCCGAAATGAGCACGAGCAGCGAAATAATTTTCCATAACCCCGCTGTTTCGTTTAAAAAGAGCATCCCGATAAGCGCCGTACCCGCAGCACCGATTCCGGTAAAAACAGCATACGCCGTCCCAATTGGAATCTCTTTCATTGATTTCGCAAACAATTCAAAGCTAATAATAAGAAAAATAATTGTGATTGAACTCCATCCTGACACTGTAAAGCCATGTGATTCTTTAAGACCAAATGCCCAAACAATTTCCGAAAGTCCTGCTAAAATTAGGTAAAACCACGCCAATTTATTGTCCTCCTTCTGCTATCAGTAAACATAACGTATCAAATGCTGATGCACGTCTTTTTTCAAATTCGACTAGGTCATATAATCCATGTTCCACGCTTAAACCATCAATTAGGCAATAAAACATATGAATCCATCTTTCTTTCGCTTTTTCCGTCATGTTCAGTTCGTTTAAAAAGGTGCCGATGACTTCAAAACTGAACGTTTCATAACTTGCGGTTTCTTGATTCAAGTTTACTTTCAAGCTCGCCGGTGGAAAATAAACGGATCTTTGGAAGAATTTTTTCACTTCTGGGTATGTTTCAAAATCCGTTACCTCATAAAATATGGCTTTAAAATATTCTTCAAGTGACTCATAGTCCTCTTTGTTTCGCTCTTTAAAGCTACTCATACCAATTTGAATGACTTCCCGATAAATTGCCATGTAAAGCGCTTCTTTTGATTCAAAATGGGCATAAATAGATGGCGTTTTAATTCCTGCTTCTTTCGCAATTTCAGAAAGTGCTGTTCCGTCATACCCTTTTTCGGCAAATAAATGAAGTGCCGCATGCATTAATTTTTCCTTTGACATTAGGAAACCTCCTTAACTAACGTTCGTTAGTTTTATAATAACAAAAAATAGATTGAAAGTAAAGTTCAATCTATTTTTCAAGACAAGTCCATTCATTTTTCTTTAAATCATATACTAAATGCGCAACCGTTTGCGCATAGGAAAGTTCCTCGCCGCCAGTATGTAACAATTCCATCATGTCCTCATCAAGTCCGAAGCCAATTGGAATGCGTACTTGTGACCTTGTTTTTTCCGCCATAGAAAAGGCAATGCAAGCCCCTTCTTTAAAGTAATCTGCAAAACGTTTCAGCAAATCAATCGGTGGATTAGGAACATATTTGCGTTTATTTAATGTTAAAAACGTTTTTTCATTTAAAATTAAAGCCGTTTTTTTCGAAATAACTGCGCTTAGAACCGTGTAAAAGTGGTTCATATTTCGGTAATACGTCTTATTATAACGGCCATCTTTTTTAGTCAAATAAACGAAATTGTTTTGTAATTTATAATAAAATGGCGAACGCAAATGTCTTCCCGTATGCGCCAAATAAAGCATTTCTGCTACTTCTTGTGGTGAAAGTTGGTTGACTAAATCAATATCTTCAAAATCAATCCAGCAAAGTTCGCCAAATTTTTGCCCCTGACTATTTTGCAACTGTTGTAAGTCGTGCGATTCTAGATAATCAAAAGCAGTATGTGCATTGTAGGAAGAATCTTTTATATGATGTTTAATTAGCAAAATATTGTCAGGCGGAAACGTTACCCCTTGCATGAAATCACAAAAAGTAATGCCACTCGTGACGACGTTGTTAATGACATTGTCCATATGTATATAAATAGATTTTTGATTAAATGTTTCTTTTTTCATCAACTATTCCTCATTCTATACTTTTTTCGGATAACCGCCGTATAAAACTATAATACACCATTTTTAGCCAATTTGTATAACAATACAACCAAATCTACATCACTATATCATTACAAACCCTTTAAAAAGCCATTTCGCTTGTAAAACTTTAAAAAATCTTAAAAAAAAAGCTTTTCAAACCTAAGCGGATTAAAAAGCCATTCTTTCAATTTTCCTTAACGCAGTCCTAATTTTACATTAGGCATTTGTTTCACTTTTAAAGCTTTCCAAATATCGTTACGCGATTTCGTTTTTTCAACGATAATACCTTTTTGTTCTAAATCTCGAATGATTTTATTAAGTTCTGTATGGCTCTCTCTCATATAAGACCACTCCGTTCCCAAAAATAAGTTTTCATTCACATCTTTCTCTCTTTATTCTCACTTTACCATAAATGTAAACATAAAAATAGCCCTATTTTGTATTTTCACGTAAAATAAATCACCATTTTTTAAAGAAAGCGATTAAAAAACGAATTTTATATGGAAATCGATTCTAATCATTAAGCTTTTTTGACAAAAAAAAGATTGGTGCAAGCACCAATCTTTTATAGAACCTTATCAAGAAAACTAATCGTACGTTCATGTTGCGGTGAGTCGAAAATGGCTTCTGGCTTTCCTTCTTCTACAATGTAACCACCGTCCATGAAGATTACCCGGTCGCCGACTTCACGTGCGAAGCCCATTTCGTGTGTGACTACGAGCATGGTCATACCTTCTTTTGCCAAATCTTTCATTACATTTAGCACTTCCCCGACCATTTCTGGGTCAAGGGCTGAAGTGGGCTCATCAAACAGCATGATGTCGGGATTCATGGCAAGTGCTCGCGCAATCGCCACACGTTGTTTTTGTCCACCTGATAGTTGACTTGGATAGCTTGTTTCTTTGTCAGATAGGCCAACACGGTTGAGTAAGTCACGCCCTAACGTTTCCGCTTCACTTTTCGTTTTCTTTTTCAATTCGACGGGGGCGAATGTAATATTTTCTAGCACGGTTTTATGTGGGAATAAATTGAAGTGTTGAAAAACCATGCCGATGTTTTCGCGCACTTTATTAATGTCGGTTTGTTTGTCGGTTAAATCAAAATCATCCACGACAATTTTACCGCTGTTGATTTCTTCTAATTGATTCATGCAACGTAAAAAAGTGCTTTTTCCCGAACCAGAAGGACCAATCACACACACGACTTCGCCTTCTGCTACTTCAAGGTCAATTCCTTTTAGTACTTCGTTATTTCCGAAACTCTTTTTTAAAGCTGTTATTTTTAATTTCGTCATTTTGAAAGTCTCCTTTCAAGCACATTAGAGAGTTTAGTGAGTAGCGTGATGACGATGAGGTACATGATCGCGACAACTAACCAAATTCCTGATGTTTCAAATGTGCGGGCAATAATGATTTTACCTGATTGTGTCAGTTCAACAATTCCGATGACGCTCATGATAGATGTATCTTTCAATGTGATTACGAATTGATTGATGAAGCTTGGAACCATGACGCGCACCGCTTGCGGTAAAATGATTTTCATCATCGATTTTCCGTACGGGATACCTAGCGAGCGTGCTGCTTCCATTTGTCCTTTATCGACAGCTAAAATACCACCGCGAATAATTTCCGTAATATATGCTCCGGCGTTCAAGCTGAGTGTCAACACGGCCGCCAAGTTCGGATCCATTTTAAAGCCAAATGCTTGTGGAATTCCGAAGTAGATGAAGAATGCGAGTACGATAAGCGGAATGCCTCGGAAAATATCTACGTAAACTGTTGCAATACCTCGTAAGAATTTACTGCGACTTACTTTCAAGAAACCGAAGAGAAGTCCTAGTAGTGCAGCAAAAAACAGCGAAATAAAGGTTAATTTAATCGTATTCCAAAGTCCTAGAAGTAACGCTGGCATGCTCGCCATGAGCGTGTCCCAAAACGAATCTTTCTCAACATCAGAGCCGATGTATTTATCTAAAATCTCATCGTATGTTCCGTCTGCACGAATGTTTGTTAAACCTTGGTTAAATTTCGCGAGCAATTCGGGGTTTTGACCTTTTTTTACGGCAAATCCGTACTGAGCGCCGCTTTCCTTTTCAGTTACGATTTTTAGACCGTTACCCACTTTGACACCGTAGGCAAGTACGGGGTAGTCATCAAACGCAGCGGCTGAATTGCCGGTTTTAACGTCCTCGTACATACTTGCGGAATCGTCAAATGGTACTAGCGTGTAGCCATATTTGTCTTTATTTTTTTCTGCAAAAGCATAGCCTTCCGTACCTGTTTTAACGGCTACTTTTTGTCCTTTTAAGTCTTTGTACGATTGGATGTCGTCATTGTCTTTTTTAATTGCCATGACTACACCGGAATCGAAATATGGGTCTGAGAAATCAAACTTCTGTTTGCGTTCGTCTGTGATACTCATACCAGCAATAACGCCGTCTACTTGATTTCCTTCAAGCGCTTGAACGGCTGCATTGAAGCCCATTGGTTTAACTGTATATGTAAAACCTTGGTCTTTCGCGACTGCTTTTAGGATATCCATATCAATCCCAATCAGTTCACCTTTTTTATTTTGGAATTCAAACGGCGCGAAAGTTTCGTCCGTTGCAATCTCATAATCGACATCCGCAGCATGCGCTGGTGTTAAAAAACCACTGAACACGAATGCAAATACGAATAGAATAGGTAACAAAAATTTAATTCGTTTCATTATATCCTCCCTTGTGTAACAAATGACTGTTGGAAGCTTTAGGCTAAGTTGAAAAACTTTTCACTTTTAGAATTTTACCATAAGGGAACGTTATTGACCATAATTATTTGTGATAAGTTTTTGTATATCACAATTCTATGTTAGGTTTTAAAATCTCTTTATTCGGGGGTAAAATGAGATAAATAAACTTATTCTACTAAAGAACATAAAAAAATTGCACCTCACATAATGTGGTGCAATTTTTAAAAATGACTACACTTCAGCGACAACTTCAATTTCGACAAGCGCATCTACTGGAAGTGCTGCTACTTGAAAAGCACTTCTAGCAGGGAAAACTCCTGTAAAATATGTCGCATAAATTTCATTTACTTTTTGAAAATCTTGTAAGTCTTTTAGAAACACGGTAACTTTTACGGCTTTATCTAGGCTTGATCCTGCTTCTTCTAGTACATTTGCAAGGTTTTGAAAAACTTGTTTCGTCTGACTCACAATGTCTTCTCGCAAATTTCCCGTTGATGGATCTATGCCAATTTGGCCCGAGGTAAAAATGAAACCATTTGTTTTTACAGCGTGCGAATAAGGACCAATTGCTTTAGGTGCTTTTTCACTATGCACTTTTTCTTTCATAAGCTCTCCCCCATTTTTTGTATTTCCACCATCTTAATCGAATTAAAATTATTTTTCAATAGATTCACTTAAACAGTTGATAGTAGCAACTGTTTTTCAAGCTGCAATTGATAGAGCTTGCGCCCAATTTGATGTTCTTCCGCAAGAAGCTGTTCGTGGCAAGTTACGATACAATGCTTGATTTGCTCTTCCAAATTTTGCAAGCTTCGATCGCGTAATTCGTTAATTACCTTCTTCAGCTCATTTATTTCGGTAAGTTCTTTCATTTCGGTACTTAATTGCACATCATAATCATTCGGATTTTTTAGAAGTAAAATAATTCTTTCTTGTTCCGCTCTGATGTGCAGTAAAGCTTTTTCAAGTTGCTCTTCTTTGTCTTGCAATTTAGCTATTTTTTCTCTATGCACAAAATCCAACCTCCTATGTTCTTCATTCACTCTTTTAGTCTATCACGAAAGCTAAAGAAAATCTGTGACATTTTCATGAACGTTCACATTGAAGATGTGCGAAATATACGCATTTTAAGTAAAAAAGTAGCAATCTGGTTCTGCGCCCCCGATTGCTACGAAAAGATTATTTGCTTATTTTGTTTGCTATAAGCTTAACAACTTCCATTAAAATAACAGAAAGAAGTGCTAAACCTGCTGCTACAACCCATTCACTCCAGCCGAAGCTCTCCGGAATAGAGAAAATTTCACGCGCACCCGGTAACACCGTAACGATGTAGAGGACAAAGCACGTTAAAACCGCTAATAATACATATTTATTGCTGAAAAATCCCGCCCCGAAAGCCGTCTGTGTATTTGAACGTGCTGCAAACGTTTGAAGCGTCCTTGCTAAAATTAAAGTTGTAAAAGCCATGGCAACACTCATTTCAGGACTATCTCCCAGCCCAATAAATTGCGAAATGATAACAGCCACCCCAATTAACGTCCCTCTTGTAACAACCGCACGCATAGTCCCACCTGCAAAAATGCCTTCATCAATGTTACGCGGCTTCCGTTTCATCACATCTGGCTCAGGTTTTTCCATTCCAAGCGCAATCGCTGGAAGTGAGTCATTGACCAAATTGATAAACAAGAGCTGTAGCGCGGTAAAAGGATTAATCCAGTCTACAATAAGCGCAAATAAAATGGCAATAATCGCGCCTAGATTCCCTGCAAACAAGTAGCCAATAGCTTTTTTAATATTGTCAAAAACAGTTCGCCCAACGCTTACCGCATCTACAATAGAGACAAAATTGTCATCGGTTAAAATCATCGCAGAAGCATCTTTTGCGACATCCGTTCCGCTTCCCATCGCCACACCAATATCCGCTTGTTTAAGTGCCGGCGCATCATTCACCCCGTCGCCAGTCATCGCGGTAATTTTGTTTTTCTTCTGCCAAGCTTTCACAATGCGGATTTTATTTTCCGGCGAAACGCGCGCATAAACCGCAATATGTTCCAGCTTTCCTTCCAATTCTTGCTCACTCATAGCATCGAGTTCTTGCCCGGTAACTGCAAAATCCGTTTCGTCCATTAAACCGATGTCACGCCCAATGGCTTGGGCAGTTGTTTTATGGTCACCAGTTATCATGACCGTGCGGATGCCTGCTTTTTTCGCTTCCTCAATCGAGCCATAAACCGCTTCACGTGGTGGATCAATCATCGCCGTTAAGCCGACTAACACGATGTCATACTCATCTTCAAGCGAAATGTCCACTTGTTCAGGCGCTAAACGCTTGTAGCCGTATGCTAGCACGCGTAAAGCTTGATTGGAAAATTCCTCATTAACATTTTGCAACTCCGTTAAAATTTCGTCCGTGATTTCAACTTCCTCGCCGTCTTTAAACACGTATTTTGCACGGCTAAACATCACATCCGGGCCACCTTTTGTAAGCATCGCTTTATGGTCGCCAAACGTGTGCACCGTTGACATTAATTTTCGGTCCGAATCAAACGGAATTTCTCCTTCGCGAATAAAGGCTTCGCGGATTTCATTGTAATTTTTATTTTTCTTATTGCTGAACGCAATTAAAGCGACTTCTGTCGGATCACCTAATTCCATGCCCTCTTCATTGATATTTGAGTCATTACATAGAACGGCGATGTGAATAAGACGGCGCTCCCCTTCCGTCCAGTTTTCAGGCGAGTCAGGAAAGTTCTCTTTTGTGCCATCAGGTAAATAATAATCGACGACGGTCATTTTATTTTGCGTAAGCGTACCCGTTTTATCCGTACAAATCACACTGGTCGAACCTAGCGTCTCAACAGCAGGCAGCTTCCGAATAATCGCATGTTGCTTTGCCATTTTGTTCGTCCCAACCGCAAGCACAATCGTGACAATCGATGAAAGCGCCTCTGGAATGGCAGCAACTGCCACCGCTACCGCAAACATGAAGGCATTTAAAATCGCTTGCGTTAAATCGACGCCATCGCTTCCGCCAAAAAAGACGCGTGAAGCTTCTACAGCGAAGATCAGAATACAAAGCGCTAAAATCGCAAAACCTAGTTTTTTACTAAAACTTTCTAATTTTTGTTGAAGTGGTGTTTGTTTCGCTTCGGCCGTTTCTAGTAAACCGGCAATTTTTCCGATTTCGGTTTGCCCAGCTGTTCCTGTCACGACAAACAAACCACGTCCATATGTAACGAGTGAGCCGCTGAAAACCATATTAATACGGTCTCCTAAGCCGACTTCTTCCTCGATGACAGCAACTGCTTTTTCAACGGTTTCTGATTCGCCCGTCAGCATGCCTTCATCGACTTTTAGCGTTCCGCTTTCAAGCAATCTGCCATCTGCTGGAACAAAATCCCCTGCATCTAGTAACACGATGTCGCCTGGGACCAATTCATTTGCGTGAATCGTCTGTTTTTCACCATCGCGAATAACTTTTGCTGAGGGGGCAGACATTTCACGCAGCGCATCAAGCGAGCTTTCCGCTTTTCTAGTTTGTACAACACTAATAATAGAATTGACAATTAAAACGACAAAAATAATGACAGATTCCATAATTTCGCCCAAAACAAGTTGGACTAATGCCGCCGCAACTAGCACGATGACCATCGGATCCTTAAACGTTTCTAAAAAAAGTTTCCAAAGTGGATCTTTTTCCTTCTGTTTCAATTCATTTAGCCCATATTTGGCTTGGCGTTCCAAAACGGAAGAATTTGTTAAGCCTTTGTCTGTTGCGTCTAGTGCTTTTAATGTTGTTTCCGTTGTTTCTCGGTAAAATTCCACAGGTAAAAACAGCTCCTTCCAAAATAACAATACCTTTTAAGTATAACAGGACGACACGTAAACTTTATTACGATTTACAAAATCTTAACATTATTTACCCAAAATGTTAGGGTTTAAAGCATACAAGAAATGAAGAGGCGTGACAAAATGCGAAAACAAGCGACTCACTACGAACTAGTCAAGCGGCACCGCATTTGATACACTAAAAGAGGAGGTGCGCTATGAAAATTTTAGAAAAAATAAACCGTTATGTACCTATTTTTCTGCAAGCCATGCTGAATTTATGTCTAATTTTCGTTGGCTTAACGCTCGTCGCGTTTCTGATTAGCGAAGCTTGGCTCATTTTCACCAATCTTTTTTCATCCCATTCAAGTTCTGCTTATTACGAAATAATGGAAGATGTTTTAGTTTTCTTCCTCTATTTTGAATTCATCGCGCTAATTATTAAATATTTTCAAACGGGCTACCATTTTCCACTGCGTTATTTTATTTACATTGGTATTACGGCGATTGTCCGCCTTATTATCGTTGATCACTCAGACGCTTTCGCGACGTTTATTTTAGCAGGTGCCATTTTGCTACTTGTTGGGGCACTTTATCTCGCCAATACAAAATTATTAAAACGCGAATAAAACACTCATGTTTTGAACTAGGCGCCTAACTTGCAAAGCGTATACGTTAGGCGCCATTTAATTTATACATAGAAAGAAGCGTTGTACATGTCATTTATCCTTATTTTGCTGCCCGTATTCGGAATTTTCGCAATCGGTTTTATTGGGCAAAAGCTCCTTCATTTCGACATTCCAAATCTATCCAAATTGACACTTTATTTGATGTCGCCATTTTTAGCATTAGGCACCTTTTATAAAAATCCTATTACTATTGATTATGCCTATTTAGCAGTTTATATTTTTGTGCTTTGCCTCGCTTTAATTCTCATTGTCACAATTCTCTCAAAAATAATGGGCTATTCGGTACGCGACCGCTGTGCGCTTATTTTAGCTAGTGCCTTTATGAACAACGGAAATTACGGCACGCCTGTTGTGCTGCTTGTTTTTGGAGCTACTGGATTACATATTGCTGTTATTTTAATGGTTCTGCAACAGCTCGCCATGAGTACAATTGGGATTTATTATGCGGCGAAAGGAAGTGCTGACGTAAGCAGTTATAAAATCGTGCTAAAGCGCGTTGTGCGCATGCCGATTGCATACGGGGCGCTCATCGGTCTTTTTTTGCAGCTTGCTCATATTACGCTTCCAGACCCCCTTTTAACCTGTATCGATTTAGTAGGTAATGCGGCTATTCCAACGATTATGATTGTTCTTGGCATGCAGCTTGCGGTTATTTCGTTCCGCCGAATTGAGCTTTTAAAAGTTGGCTTTGCGCTTTCTATTCGCTTGCTACTTTCGCCTGTTATCGCTTTTCTTTTGACCTTATTCCTGCCTGTCGACACGATGACGAAGCAAATTATGATTTTGCTTGCGGCGATGCCAACTGCTGCGAATACAACGTTAATGGCTGTACAATTTGATACGAAACCTGATTTAGTTTCAAGCGCCACATTCATTAGTACCGTCCTAAGCATTATCACACTGCCAATTGTGTTAGCCCTTATTCAATTTGTCGGATAATTTTTCGCGCCACCCCGTCTGAGGTCACTTCAATTGACGTGAAAATCTATCTCCCCTAAGATGAAGAAGTGGAGGTGATGGAATGGATATTTGGAACATTTCTAAAGTTGTGAGTTATGCTTTTGCCAATGTATCCGTAGTCGTATTTGCTTATTTTCTACTTGCACGTCTCATGAAATTCCAGTTTGAGGGAGCGCCCACATGGTCGATTCGCATTATTTCAAGCCTCTTCGGGGGCCTTTTTGGCTTTATCCTAATGAATTTCTCCATCATCGTCGAAGGTTCCAGAACACTAAACTTAATTTGGGTGTTCATTTTGCTAAACGCCTATTATTTCGGTGGCGTATCCGCATTTTTAACGTCGATGTTTACTTCTTTTGAACGCCTTCTTTTTGGGGAAAGCGAGATTGCCGTCATCTTCATGTTCGTCTACCTAGGCATAGGTATCGCCCAACTAATTGCGGCCCCTTTGATACGAAAGAAAACTAATTTCGTGCAGCTTTATATTATTTTTTCCATCACCATCGTTCCTTTAGTCGTGAGCGGACTGCTTATTGCGCCGCAAATTAGTTTCCAAGTCATCATTGAAATTATGATTTATATTTTGCTCGGTGTTTTTACGTATTTCTACATCGTCACGGATCTTACAGCGCTCGGGAAGAAAATGAACTTTTTTGAACGCACATCAAAAATCGATTTTTTAACCAAAATTGAGAATCGCTATATGTTTACAACAAAATTGGAAAGCCTTTTTGGGCATAAAAAATTCTATTTATTTTTGCTGGATATTAATCATTTTAAGAAAATTAATGATGTGTATGGTCACGATATTGGTGACTTGGCGCTGAAGCTATTCGCGGAAAAGCTTGATGAACTTTATCCACGTCACGCCTACCGACTTGGCGGCGATGAATTCGCAGTAATCGTTGCGAGCGATGCCCTGTTTAATCCTGAAAACGTAACAAGACAGCTAAAAAAAGAGATGGCCACCATTCAAGTTGAACTGCCGAATGATGAGTTTATTCATTTTTCAACGTCTGTTGGCTACGTTAATTCTTTTGCGGCCGATTCTCTGGAAAAACTTTACCGGATTGCAGATAAAGCCTTGTATAAAGATAAAGCGAATAAATTTTGATATATACCAATCAAAACACACCCGAACCCAATTCATTGATATAAAATTGATTAAAAGATATAATAGCAACATTACGATGTATACCAATTTTGGGAGGTTGATGTTTTTGGAACCGGCTAATTTGAAATATTTAAATTTACTGGCGAAAAGCTATCCAACAATTGCGAAAACGGCTACGGAAATCATTAATTTGGAAGCAATTTTAAATTTGCCAAAAGGGACGGAGCATTTTTTAAGTGATATTCACGGCGAATATAGCGCGTTTTTGCAAGTTTTACGAAATGGTTCTGGGGTCGTCAAACGGAAAATTCGCGATGTGTTTCCGGAACTTTCGGAGGAGGAAACTGGGCGGCTTGCGACACTTGTTTATTACCCGGAGCAGAAATTAGATTTGCTTTTAGCGGAACAGGAGGACCCTAATTTTTTCTACAAAGAAACGCTCTTTAAGTTAATTGAACTGTGTCAGTATGTGTCTTCCAAGTACACGCGGTCGAAGGTGCGGAAGGCGATGCCGGCGGATTTTGCTTACATATTGGAGGAGCTGTTGCATGAAAATTATGACGGGGACGATAAGGAGCTTTATTATGCGGAAATTATTCAAAGCATCATTGCGTTAGACCGGGCGCGGGAATTTATTGTGGCGCTCTCCAAGCTGATTCAGCGGCTTGTTGTGGACCATTTGCATGTGGTCGGTGATGTTTATGACCGCGGGCCTTATCCGGATAAAATTTTGGATGCGCTGATGGACTATCATTCGCTTGATTTCCAGTGGGGCAATCATGATATGCTCTGGATGGGGGCGGCGTCTGGTTCGGAGGTTTGCTTGGCCAATGTGGTGCGGATTTCAGCGCGTTATTTAAATTTGGATATTTTAGAGGATAGTTACGGGATTTCGCTTCGCCCGCTCGCTTTGTTTGCTGATGAAATTTATGGGACTGATTCTTGTACGGCTTTTCAGCCTAAAAACGAAGGCGAAAATGAGTTTAGTCACGCCGAGATTGCGCAAATTGCTAGAATGCACAAGGCCATTTCGATTATTCAGTTTAAACTTGAAGGACCGATTATCGCACGCCACCCTGAATTTGCGATGGAGTCTAGGCGGATTTTGGAGTTGATTGATTTTGACCGCGGGACGGTTCGCTTGAAAGGAAAGGAATATCCCCTTTTAGACAGCCATTTCCCGACAATTGATGCACAAAATCCTTACGCCCTGACGGAAGCGGAGCAAGACATCGTCCGGAAGCTTGTCGCCTCGTTTCGCAACTGTGAGCGTTTGCAAGAGCACGTGCAGTTTTTATACGCGAAAGGTAGCATGTTTCTGACTTACAACGGCAACCTGCTTTATCACGGCTGCATTCCGCTCGAAAAAGACGGTCGCTTCATGGCTCTTACTCTTAAGGGGAAAAAATACGCCGGAAAAGACTTGTTCGTCCAGTTTGAACATTTAGCGCGTGAAGCTTACTTTCTCCCTTTTCATCATAAAGAAAAAAAATATGCGTTAGATGTGGTTTGGTATTTGTGGACTGGGGCGGTTTCTTCTTTGTTTGGCAAAAGTGAAATGACAACGTTTGAGCGTTATTTTGTGGCGGATAAAGAAACGCATTTGGAAGAAAAAAATCCATATTATAAGCAGCGGAATGACGAAGCGATTTGCAAACAAATTTTGCGTGAATTTGGGCTTGACGCGGATGCGGGGCACATTATTAACGGCCATACGCCGGTTAAGGAAGGTCGCGGCGAAAGTCCGATTAAAGCGAACGGCAAAATGATTGTGATCGACGGCGGATTTTCAAAAGCGTATCACAAAACAACTGGGCTTGCTGGTTATACACTTTTATACAATAGCTATGGCTTACAACTTGTGCGCCATCAGCCATTTACGACAACTGAGGAGGCCATTCAAAAGGAAACGGATATTTTATCAACGCGGAAAGTCATTGAAACGGAAACGAAGCGAAAGCGTGTTTCAGATACGGATATTGGGAAAGATTTAAAGCAACAAGCAAATGATTTAAAATGTCTATTAGAAGCGTATCGCAAGGGGCATTTACACGAACGAGGTGCCTTTTAAATTTCGTCATAAAACTTTCACAATTTGAAAAACCTAATATTATCAATACTTAACGGACTTTTAAACTGTAAAACCTAAAAATTTTAGGTGCATCTTTTGAAAAATCTATTATAATGATAAGAGTAGTTAGTCCTTTTTATAAAAAGATTATCTATTCATACATCCCTTTTTATCTAAAATACCCACAGATTTTAGATAAACAAAAACGCGTCTTTTTCCGGACGCGTTTTTTTTATTTGAAAAATCGTAACATAAAGGCTCGAATAAAATGGAAGTATGGGTACACGCTAATGAGGAGTGGTACATAAATCATTGCCATGCTCACATTCCAAATTGGTGCAAGTGAGAAGAATTGTCCTGCGAATAAGAACAGGCAAACGAATGCTGTCATCAAGAGTCTAATCAATACTTTAATTTTAAAATCAAATGGCTTCGCAACTGTAATTAATGTAGTGAAACATACAGCTCCGGTTAAAAGAACATTAATCGTCGAAGTTTGTTCAAATGTAAGGTGAACAAGTTGCCCGAGTAGCATGGTAACGATGATATACGTTACTACAGCAAATGCGGCTGGGAAAGCATTGTGCAAGACTTTCTTTAAAAATTCACCTTGAATACGTTTGTAATTCGGCTTAATCGCTAAGAAAAAGGACGGAATACCGACTGTTAGCGATGAAATCGGGCTAAGCTGAATGGGCTGAAACGGGTATTTGCTGTTGACGAACGTGAAGATGATGGTCAAAATAACCGAATAAATCGTTTTAATTAGATAAAGCGATGCCACTCGTTCAATGTTATTAATCACTCGGCGCCCTTCTTTTAGCACGTGAATCATGGAATCAAAATTATTATCTAATAGCACAAAATCGGCGACACTCGTTGTTGCATCGCTACCTTCTGCCATCGCGATACTACAATTCGATTCTTTAAGGGCAAGCACATCATTTACTCCGTCACCCGTCATGGCTACCGTATGTCCTTCGCTTTGGAAAGCTAAGATGAGCTGTTTCTTCTGATGCGGCGTCACCCGGCCAAAAACCGTAAATTCCCGCACGAGCTCCGCGAAATCAGCCCCTTCGCCTACTCGGCTCATATCAATAAAGCGGTCGCCATTTTCAATTTCAGCTTGCATCGCAACGTTTGAAACGGTGACTGGATTATCACCTGAAATCACACGAATGGATACGCCCTGTTCTTTAAAATAGCGAAACGTATCGCGCGCTTCATTCCGAAGTTCATCGGCAACTAAAACATGTCCAACAAGTTGCAAATCAGTAGGTTCCGCCTGGAAACTGCCTGCCTTTTTAGCCAAACATAAAACGCGGTATCCTTTTTCCGCAAAAGCTGTCACTTTTTCAGCGTGTTTCGGGTGCATCTCCCGAAAGACAAATTCTGGCGCTCCGATGATGTACGTGCCGCGATGGCCGAACGTAGCACCGCTCCATTTTCTATCGGAGGAAAACGGGATTTTCTCTGTGGCTTGCCAGCCCGGATTGTTTGGAAAAGCTTTTTGGAGTGCGAGGCTTGTCGCATTGTTATCGTTTAAAGCATATACAATTGCCGCGATGGCTTCATCCATTTCTGCTACCGTATAATTGTGTTCAGGTAAAACATCGGTAACATTTAGGTTTCCGTTTGTAATGGTCCCCGTTTTGTCGAGGCAAAGGACATCTACCCGCGCAAGCGTTTCAATGGCAGGCATTGTTTTCACTAAAACGCGATGCTTTGCCAAATTGATGACGCCAACTGCAAGCGCAATGGAAGTTAATAGGACGAGACCTTCTGGAATCATGCCAATCATTGCGGCGGCGGTGCCTAAAATAGAGGCATTTATATCGCCACTTTTTGAGAGTTGTGAGAAAAACAAAATTAGTCCAAGCGGAATAATAATGAATGTTAAAATTTTGATGATGGTTTTAATCGAACGAAGCAACTCACTATAAACGGTTTTTTCTTGTTTCGCTTCCAGTGACAATTTGGAGATGAAGCTTTCCGCACCAATTGCCGTCGCCTGAACGTATGCGCGCCCGCTAATGATAAAGCTACCGGACATAATTTCATCGTTTTCGGTCTTTCGAACGGCATCGGCTTCGCCCGTAAGTTGCGATTCATCTACTTCAAGACCAGTTGTTTCAAGTACAATTCCGTCGGCGCAAACTTGGTCGCCCGCTGCTAGTACCATCACGTCGTCTTGCACTAAATCAGGCTGCTCGACGAGATTTTCCACGCCGCTACGCACAACTTTTACTTTGGCTTGCGTCAAAATCGTCAGTTTATCTACTTGCCTTTTAGCCCGAATTTCTTGAAAAATCCCCATCGCCGTATTGCAGAGCGCAACGCCTAGAAATAGGAGATTTTTATAACTGCCTGTGTAAATAATAAAGCACGCAATGGTCACATTGATTAAGTTAAAAAGCGTCAGTGTATTGTCAGCAAAAATGCGTTTAATACTTCTAGTCATCGGTTTTAAGGGATTATTTTTTCGTCCATCTAAAACACGCTCATTTACTTCATCTAGGGTTAACCCGGCGTGAGGATCTATTTTTCTATGGTTTATTTGCTCGTTTGTTTCCAAATCCGTCACATCCTTTCTCATCTTATACCCTTTTCTTCTTTAAAAATATCAGAAAGACGGCAATCTATCCATTTATTTTACTTACAAAATGTGACAATTTCGTAACTAAGACCCTTTTTTTAGGGTATATTTTAACTAATTCGAAACAGGAGATGAAAATATGAACCCAATTTATTTTAATCCATTCCCCGTTTTACTCACAGAGCGCTTTATTTTGCGGGCTTTAACAGATGCCGATATACAGCCACTTTTCGAGCTGAAGAGCAGTGCTATAGTCGCGAAATATACGGGCATTCCGCTCGATAAATCTTTGGAGGATACGAAAACTTTTATAAAAAAAATAAAAACGAATATTGCTCAAAATAAATCGGTTTATTGGGTGATTGAAGATAAAAAAACGCACACCTTTTTAGGGACGATTTGTTTGTGGAATATTAGTTTGGAAGAAGAATCGGCTGACGTCGGTTACGAACTTCTACCAGCATTTTGGAAGCAGAAAATCATGACCGAAGTTTTAACTGTTGTGATGGATTATGCTTTTAATGTCATCCGCTTTAAACAATTATATGCGGTCACAAACCCGCACAACACCGCGAGCATTCGCCTTTTAGAACGCCTCGACTTTGTGCGAAACGACGACCTAAACGATTTCGACCTGAGCGAATCTGGCGAAAAAATCCCACTTGTCTTTTATATCGCAACAAAAAAGGACCGCTCATAGCGGTCTCTTTTTTATTATTCTCCTTGCTCCATTTTCGCCTTTTTACGCGCTTCTCTTGCTAGTCGTCTTGCTTCACGTTCAGGGTCGACTGGTGCCTCAGAACGAGCAGCTTCACGTGCAAGTTTCCTAGCCGCGCGTTCGTCCGCGCTTGATTCTTTCTTTACTTCGCCCTCTTTTTTGCCGAAAATCTTATCCGTATCTAGCCCAGCCATGTTTGCATAGCGCTTAAAGCGGCGCAGTGCATCTTCCTTTGTGGCATTCGAGATGGAAAGCGCTGTGTCTGGATTCGCCTTATAAAGCGCCGAAAATCGCGTTTCACGTTTTAAAAAGTCATAAAACTGATCGAAATCTGGTTTTTTAAAGTCCATCACCATCGGATTTTGTCCTTTTTCAACGAGCTCTGGATTGTAGCGATATAAATTCCAGTAGCCGCATGAAACCGCCATATCCGTTTCCGTTAGCATCGTTTTCATGCCCGCTGAAATCCCGTGAGTGATACAAGGCGTATATGCGATGATGAGCGATGGTCCATCAAATTGCTCTGCTTCAAGGAAAGCTTTGATAAGTTGCTTTTTGTTTGCCCCCATGGCCACTTGAGCCACATACACATTACCGTAACTCATCGCCATAAAACCGAGGTCCTTTTTCCCCATACGCTTTCCAGAACTAGCAAATTTCGCGAGCGCCGACATTGGTGTCGCCTTAGACGACTGCCCGCCCGTATTCGAGTAAACTTCGTTGTCCATCACGAGCATATTCACATTTTCGCCAGACGCAAGCACGTGATCGATACCACCAAAGCCGATATCATAAGCCCAGCCATCTCCGCCGACCATCCACTGCGATCTTTTTATGAATAAATCGCGTTTGGCGTAAAGCGACTCAAGCTCTCTTTGACCATTCATTTCTGCTAGAAGGGCCAGTTGTAGGTTTTCCGCGCGTTCTCGCGTCCCTTCGCTTTCATGCATGCCGTCCCGCCATTCTGTGAGCGCCAAACGGAGATTGTCCGAAAGCGTATCTTGTTTGAGGACTCCGAGAACGTCGTGCAAGAGCGCCTCCCGCATCGTCTTGTTCGCGAGATGCATACCAAATCCGTATTCCGCATTATCTTCAAGCAACGAATTTGCCCATGCGGGGCCGTGCCCGTCAGCGTTCACCGTGTACGGCGTCGCCGGTGCTGATGCCCCCCAAATGGATGAGCAGCCTGTCGCATTGGCAATCATCATACGGTCGCCAAACAATTGCGTCAGGAGCTTCACATAAGGCGTTTCACCACAACCCGCACATGCCCCTGAAAATTCAAGTAGCGGCTGTTCAAATTGGCTGCCTGGAAGCGTTTCTTTTTTGCCAGGGTTTTTCTTCGGTGAAACTGTCATCGCGAAGTCCCAATTGCCTGCTTCTTTTTCCGTCATTTCTTCAAATGGCTTCATAACAAGTGCCTTATCTTTCGCTGGGCAAGCGTGCGCGCACAAATTGCAGCCCGTGCAATCCATTGGCGACACTTGAATGCGGTAATTCAAACCGTCTTTGCCGCGCATTTCGCGTGTTAAAAATCCAGCCGGAGCCGCCTCTTTTTCCGCTTCATTCACAAGAACTGGGCGAATAGCCGCGTGCGGACAAACGAAGGCACATTCATTACACATCGTGCAGTTTTCTGAAACCCATTCGGGTACTTCAAGCGCCACACCGCGTTTCTCGTAAGCCGCCGTACCTTGCGGGTAGCTGCCGTCCACCATGCCGTTTGCAATCAGCGTACCGACCGACAGCGAATCACCTTC
The DNA here is from genome assembly GCF_900186185.1 of Listeria sp. ILCC797. Lineage (NCBI taxonomy): Bacteria > Bacillati > Bacillota > Bacilli > Caryophanales > Listeriaceae > Listeria > Listeria sp. ILCC797. Next base: position 198,567 of record NZ_FYBS01000002.1, on the reverse strand, counting down.
TAGACGGTTTACGGGCTCTAAAATGTGCTTCACATAAGCCGGTTTATCAGCATATCTAGGCGCAGGCTGTTCAGTTTCTGCTTTCCAAGAAGCAGGGATTTCTACTTTGGTTAAATGCGTAAGCGTGTCGTCCATGGCACAAATATTTTTTTCTGCAACCGCCATATCTTTTTTCCCGTAGGTGCGAATGGCCGATTCTTTCAGTTCGCTGAAAGCCACATCAAATGGCAAGATGTTCGTCAGTTTAAAGAAGGCCGTTTGCATGACCGTATTCATACGACGTCCAAGCCCGGCATTCGCCGCGATTTTAATGGCATTTATCGTATAGAATTGGATATCATTTTCCGCCATGTAGCGCTTCATTTTGGCAGGTAAATGCCGCTCAAGTTGTTCGCCTTCCCAAACGGTATTTAATAAGAAAGTGCCGCCTGGTTTTAAGCCATCAAGTAAATCGTACTGGCTCACGTAAGACGCCGACGAGCAGGAAACAAAATTCGGCTTGGAAATTAAATATGCCGAACGAATTTTATTTTCGCCGAACCGAAGATGTGAGATGGTCAAGCCACCTGATTTTTTCGAGTCGTAGGAAAAATAGCCTTGCACGTTTAAATCCGTCTTATCACCAATGATTTTAATTGCCGCTTTATTCGCGCCAACCGTCCCATCAGAACCAAATCCGAAAAATTTACATTGGAACGTGTTTTCATTCGTCAAATCCTTCGTTCCAATTGCCGGCAGCGACAAATGCGTCACATCATCGAAAATCCCAATTGTGAACCGTGGTTTTGGTGCCTCACTTTTTAGGTGCGAATAAACGCCCAGTATCTGGTCTGGGGTAACATCTTTTGAACCTAAACCGTAACGCCCACCAATGACGAGCGGCCGAGCTTTCGCATCGTAAAGCGCGCTTTGAACGTCTAGTAACAACGGCTCACCAGAAGCGCCTGGCTCCTTCGTTCTATCAAGCACTGCGACACGTTCGACTGTTTTTGGCATTTTTTCTAAAAAAACATCCGCTGGAAATGGTCGATACAGCCGAATATTTAGCAGTCCGACTTTCTTCCCTTCCCGCATGAGCTGATCGATAACTTGTTCCACAACTGGTGTTACAGAGCCCATCGAAACGATAACGTCCGTCGCTTCTTCGTCTCCGTAATAATTGACCAAATCATAATTCGTTCCACGTAGCGCGTTAATTTCGTTCATATAATCACGTACGATTGTAGGAATTTTCTCGTAATACTGATTGACGGTTTCACGTTGCTGGAAGAAAATATCTGGGTTTTGGTTGGATCCAGACGTTGTAGGACGATTGGGTGACATTGCTCGTTCGCGAAATTCGGCGAGGGAACTTTCGTCCAAAAGTGCTTTTAGTTCTTCGTATTCGAGCACTTCGATTTTTTGTAGTTCGTGGCTCGTTCTGAAGCCGTCGAAAAAGTTCATAAATGGCAGGCGACCTTTTAATGTGGCGAGGTGCGCGACTGCTGATAAGTCCATGACTTCCTGCACGGAGCCTTCTGCGAGCATTGCAAAGCCGGTTTGTCTGGCCGCCATGACATCGCTATGGTCCCCGAAAATGTTCAGCGATGCAGCGGAAATCGTTCGCGCGGAAACATGGAAGACAGTTGGCAGTAATTCACCAGCTATTTTATACATGTTTGGAATCATCAGTAAAAGCCCTTGCGAAGCCGTATACGTACTAGTTAAAGCTCCGGCGCGTAATGAGCCGTGAACGGTTCCGGCCGCTCCTGCTTCTGATTGCATTTCAACTACTTTTACTTTTTCCCCAAATAAGTTTTGCTTACCAGCAGATGACCACTCGTCTACGAGCTCTGCCATTGTTGAGCTTGGCGTGATTGGATAGATTGCGGCAACTTCAGTAAACGCATAGGAAACATAGGCCGCAGCTGTGTTTCCGTCCATTGTTTTTTGTTTTCGCATGATTGCACTTCCAGTCTCTAATTTTTTGTTCAAACTTTATCATATCATTGTACACCAGTTTAGCCCAAGGCTCAATTGGCATTTTTTCCTGTTTTTAAAATGAATAGCTAAAAAAGAGCAAACTTAAATTTCGTAGTTTGCTCTTTTTTATTTTAACGTATCCCCATTGTATATGTTATGACTTGAGCCAAAGATTGGCTAACAATATTTTGGAATAACTCAGATAAAAAGACCGTCTTATTATTTTTCACAACAGCAACAAATTCTTTTTCATTTTGTTGGTTTGCTGCTTTTAAAGCTTCCAGACTAGCCTTTTTAACTTCCGAATCAATTTTAATTGCCTCAATCACTTTTTTTAATTCCGCTTGAATCTCTTTCCAATTATAACTTGTCTCTTTATTTATAGTATTTGAAGTTCTATTGTCATTTCCACTTATCGCACCTTGAATTGTACTTCCATGTGTATCTTTCACATTAACAGATGAATCATTGAAGCTATTTTTATTGTGCGAATTTATATTTGCATGTTTACTCGTTATAGAATATTTATCTCCATTTTCAATGGTCTGCTTCTCAATATTGATATCGTAATAAGCATTATTATTATTAAAAGCAAATTCAACTGCATCTCGCACTTGCTCTAAAAATTCTCGGCTATTAAAGTGGATTTGATAAACCTGTCCTGAATTCAAGTATAAAGTTAGGTACTGCTTGCTACTTGTATAATTATTATATATAGTCCACACATAAAAAGCTGAAATACCCGTTAGAATAACGCCTACGATAGGAACTGTAAAAAGTAAAATTAATGAAATGAGTATAAAGATAATCATAACAATAGGTATTTTAAACTTCTTCTTTCCCGAAAACAAATAAGAAATGTTGCTTAGTTGAATTGATATATCTGTAAACCTAAGCAAATTTTCTTTAATTAACATCTCTTCTGTAACAACCTCATTTACATTCGAATCTAACAAACCAGCTATATTATTTTTCATTTTACCCTCTCCCTTTTCTATTTACTTTTATTATACCAAACAGAAATAAGTATAATTTCGACATTTTTGTGAATAATTCTAGATATTTCAATTAAATAGTGAGTTTTTGTGTATATTTTCGACACTTTATTGAACTCTTGGCAAACAAAAAAACGACCCGCATATAAATAGCAGGTCGTTCGTCATGTTTATTTTTCTTCCAAAAACTCTTGAATTAATTCGTATGTTTCTTCTGCCGCAGCAGTTTCCGTGTTCATGAAATCATGCGGAACTTTTTCAAGACGTTTGGCGAAAACTGGTACGCCAGCGTCTTTTAATTTTTTGGCGTAAGCCTCACCTTGGTCACGAAGCGGGTCGTACTCCGCCGTCACGAGGAATGTTTTCGCCAAGCCGCTTAAATCTTTGCTACGAATTGGCGCTACAAGCGGATCATATTTCCGGTCAGTCGCATTCCGTAAGTATAGTTTAAAATACTTGTCGAGCGATTCTTTCGTAAGTACATACCCCTCACTAAATTCATCCATCGATGGGTATAAAACAGAAGCATCACGACTAAAGATATCCGTAGCCGGATAAAGTAAAATTTGCTTGCTGATTTCTGGCTGTCCTTTCGCTTTAGCAAGCTGGGCTACAACTGCCGCAATGTTTGCGCCTGTGCTATCGCCGGCCACAATGAGTTGCCCTGTTTTGTTTCGCAAGCTCGTCTTATGGCTAGCCGCCCAAAGAAGTGTCGCGTAAGCATCTTCAATAGCTGCTGGGAAAGGATTTTCTGGTGCCAAACGATAATCTACCGATACAACGCGTGCGCCTGTTTTTTGAACAAGTTTACGAGCAATTGTATCGTGCGTTTGCAGACCACCGGTAATAAATCCACCACCGTGGAAATAAATGATAATATCGTATGGACCTTCTTCTTGTGGCGTATAAATTCGCAGTGGAATTTTCCCACCTGGTCCATCAATTTTTTTATCTTCCGTGTCGCCAATTTCAATTTGTTTGGCTGCTGGAATCGCTTTTTCAGCAAGACGAATGTATTTATAACGAGAATCCACATCAGAAAGTGGCGCCTTCTTTTTCACGTAATCTTGCGCAGCTTCTTCTAAATTATCCAAAACTTTTGGATCGTAATCGCGTTTCCCAACTGCTTTTTTATAGATAAATAAAACAGCAAGAAGCGGTAATAAAATAATGCCGAAAGCAAGGATGCCTATCCATTTCAACGTATTTTTCAATTGCGCTCATCTCCTAATCAGTAATTTACTTTCTAAGTATATCAGGTTTATTTCAGTTAACCAATTATAACGCAACGTGGATTTTTAAACACCTGAATGAATAAAAATTAATTTTTTGTTGTAAAAATACATAATCAATGGTAATATATATTAAACAAAATGTATATTTATAAATAAAGGGGCTGTTAAAATGGTGAAGGAAAAAATTATTTTGGCTTATTCTGGTGGTTTGGACACTTCTGTAGCAATCAAGTGGCTCGTTCATTCAAATTATGATGTCATTGCTTGCTGTCTAGACGTTGGGGAAGGGAAAAACCTCGATTTTATTAAAGAAAAAGCTTTAGAAGTTGGGGCTTCTGCCTCTTACACGGTGGACGCAAAAGATGAGTTTGCGAAAGAATTTGCGTTGGTGGCGCTTCAAGCCCATGCCTACTACGAAGGGGAATACCCGCTTGTTTCGGCACTTTCAAGACCTTTAATCGCGAAAAAACTTGTTGAAATCGCCGAAAAAGAAGGGGCTTCTGCCATCGCGCATGGCTGTACGGGGAAAGGCAATGACCAAGTCCGTTTTGAAGTCGCAATCCATGCCCTAGCCCCGCATTTAAAAGTCGTTGCGCCCGTTCGTGACTGGAAATGGTCGCGCGAAGAAGAAATTGCCTATGCAAAAGAAAACGGGATTCCGATTCCAATTGACTTAGACAACCCGTTTTCTGTTGATCAAAATTTATGGGGCAGAAGCAATGAATGCGGTGTCTTAGAAAACCCGTGGACAGCCCCACCTGAAGCAGCATATGACCTAACTGCCTCACTTGAAAACGCGCCCGATGCGCCGGAATTCATTGAGATTGCGTTTAAATCTGGCGTGCCAATCGCGCTAAACGATGAAGAAATGGGGCTCGCGGATTTAATTCTTGCGCTGAACCAAATTGCCGGCAAGCACGGAATCGGACGCATCGATCATATCGAAAATCGCTTAGTCGGCATTAAATCACGCGAAGTGTATGAATGCCCTGGTGCCGTGACGCTAATCACCGCACATAAAGCGCTTGAAGACTTGACTTTCGTTCGCGAAATGGCGCATTTCAAACCGCTTATTGAGCAAAAAATCAGCGAAACCATTTATAACGGGCTTTGGTATTCGCCGCTCACAGAGGCACTGATCAGCTTCCTAAAAACGACACAGCAGTACGTAAACGGCGTTATCCGCCTAAAACTTTACAAAGGGCATGCCATTGTAGAAGGAAGAAAGTCACCTAATTCCCTTTATGATGAAAACTTGGCCACGTATACCTCGGCAGATACTTTTGATCAGGAGGCTGCAGTTGGTTTTATTAAGCTGTTCGGTCTGCCAACTAAAGTGAACGCAGAAGTGAATGCACAAAAAACCGCGATAAGCGAGGTGTGACGAATGGAAAAACTTTGGGGCGGCCGCTTTGAAGGCGTGAGCGAAGACTGGATTGATGCGTTTGGTGCATCGATTTCGTTCGACCAAAAACTCGCGGACGAGGATATTACAGGTAGCTTGGCGCATGTAAAGATGCTTGGTAAGACTGGGATTTTGCCAGCAGACGACGCCAAATTGATTATTTCTGGTTTGGAGTCACTGCGACATAAATTGCAGCAAGGAAAACTTCAGTTTACAACGCAAAATGAAGATATCCATTTAAATTTGGAAAAATTACTGCACGGCGAAATTGGTGCGACAGCAGGCAAGCTGCACACGGCGAGAAGTCGCAACGATCAAGTGGCAACGGATATGCATTTGTACTTAAAACGCGCGGTAAACGACATTTTAAAGGCGCTTAAACATTTAAAACTCGTGTTAATCCAAAAAGCAGAGGCGCATGTGGAGACGATTATGCCCGGCTATACGCATTTGCAGCACGCGCAGCCGATTTCGTTCGCCCATCACTTGCTCGCCTATCATGATATGTTTTCGCGTGACACGGAGCGCTTTCAAGAAAATCTAACGCGCATCGACTATTCACCGCTCGGAGCCGCCGCGCTTGCTGGCACAACTTTTCCAATTGATCGCCAATACAGCGCAGAGCTACTGGAATTTGAGAACGTCTATGAAAACAGTTTGGATGCCGTAAGCGACCGCGATTACATTATCGAGTTTTTAAGCCATTCGGCAATTTTAATGATGCATCTCTCGCGTTTTTGCGAAGAGCTTATTTTATGGACGAGCCACGAGTTTCAATTTGTCACACTAACCGATGCTTTTTCAACCGGCAGTTCTATCATGCCTCAAAAGAAAAACCCAGACATGGCAGAGCTTATTCGGGGGAAAACGGGACGAGTCTACGGGAATTTATTTTCGCTTCTTACAGTCATGAAAAGCCTCCCTCTCGCCTATAATAAAGACCTTCAAGAAGACAAAGAAGGCATGTTTGATACAGTGGAAACGGTGACGAACAGTTTAGCCATCTTCGCCGGAATGATTGATACGATGAGCGTAAACGAAAAAGGCATGCAAACAGCGACCGAAAAAGATTTCTCAAACGCGACCGAACTCGCCGATTATTTAGCTAAAAAAGGCGTGCCTTTCAGAGAAGCGCATGAAATCGTTGGAAAACTCGTTTTAGACTGCACGAAAAAAGGAATTTTCCTGCAAGATATCTCACTCGCAGATTACAAGGCCGTCTCGCCTCTTATTGAAGCGGATATATATGAAAGTCTAGCCTCGAAAACGGCTGTAGAAAAACGCACCTCTTACGGCGGAACTGGTTTCGATTCGGTGCGACAAGCGATAGAACGAGCGAAAGAAAAATAATAACGAATAGCGAGTCTCGGACATACAAAAAAACAAGCATAAATTTTGTTTTAAAAATCATATAACTTGCCTTAGAGTCCACTCCAACATTTATACTAAGAATGTAAAAATGGAGGAGGAATATAACATGAAAAACATCCAACTAAACAACGGGATTGAAATCCCAATTTTAGGATTTGGTGTATATCAAATTCCAAAAGAAGAAACTGCCGAAGCCGTTAAAAACGCAATTAAAGCTGGCTACAGACATATCGACACAGCGCAAAGTTATCTAAACGAACAAGAAGTTGGTCAAGGAATTGCCGCTTCTGGAATCCCTCGTGAAGAATTATTTGTGACAACAAAAATTTGGGTTCATAATGTTAGTTATGACGGTGTTATGAAATCCTACCAAGAATCGTTAGAGCGTCTGAGCCTTAATTACGTTGATTTATTACTCATTCATCAACCTTATAACGATATTTACGGCGCTTGGCGGGCAATGGAAGAATTACAGAAAAACGGTCAAGTAAAAGCGATTGGAGTTTCTAATTTTGCAGTAGAACGCGCCGTCGATTTAGCTGAATTCAATGCGGTCACACCTCAAGTCAATCAAATTGAAATTAACCCTTTCCAGCAGCAAACAAAAAACATTCATGCCCTCCAAGAAGAAGGAATTGCCGCCGAAGCATGGGCACCCTTTGCTGAAGGTAAAAATGATATTTTCAATCATCCCGTTTTAACAAAAATTGGGGGAAAATACGGAAAAAGCACCGCGCAAATTATTGTCCGCTGGCTAGTCGAACAAGATATCATTGTGCTAGCTAAATCAGTAAAATTAGAACGTATGATGGAAAATATCGATGTGTTTGATTTCTCACTAACGGAGGAAGATAAAGAAGCCATTGCAACAATGAACATCGGTGAAAGCCAATTTTTCTCACATGCAGATCCATCTATGATTAAATGGATGGCGACACGAGAAATTGAAGGTATTTAATAGCAGAAATGAGGATTCGTAAATGAAAACTGTATATTTAATGCGTCACGGTCAAACACTTTTTAATGCACAGCATAAAATTCAAGGTTTTTGCGACTCCCCGCTAACACCAATAGGTATTAAACAAGCAAAAATAGCGCGTACCCATATAGAACGTAATAATATTATTTTGGATGAGGCTTATTCTTCAACGTCTGAAAGAGCCTGTGATACCCTTGAACTACTGACAGACATCCCTTATAAGCGTGTAAAAGGTTTACGTGAATGGAATTTTGGAACTTACGAAGGAGAGGGCGAACATTTAAATCCACCTCTTCCCTATCAAGATTTTTTCATCCAGTTTGGCGGTGAATCACAAATAGAAGTAGAAGAAAGAATCACAAAGACCATTACAGACATCACAAAAAACAGCCGCGAAGGCAACATTTTAATCGTCTCACACGGCGCCGCAATAGCCAACTTTTATCGTCACTGGGAACATACCAGCCCCGTTAAAAAGAAAGCCAAAATACAAAACTGCTCTTTGTTCAAATACCAGTATCACCAAAATCAATTTATTTTAGAAGAGATTATTGAACATGATTTCACTTCCATATAAAAGAAGAGAGCCACGGGGCTCTCTTCAGCTTGTAGAAGAGCTTTAAATTCACACCAAACAAAACGTACCACGCAAAATCAGAGTGATGACAAATGGTGAGATTCTAGGCAAAACCGAGTACCGCACCGGAACGTACTCGAGTACGTGAGGAGCGGAACGGAGGTTTTAACGACGAAGATCGCCGTTTGTCATCACTCTGAAGAGAGCCTCCTCTGGCTCTCTTCTTTTATTCAACCACCAAATTCCCCGCAACACGTTTTGCCTCGCGCATCATATCTTGAATGACTTCCGCGCACGGTTTAATATCCGTTATCATACCCGTAATTTGACCGGCCATGATGGAACCGTTTTCCGTGTCGCCTTCTAAAACCGCTTTTCTTAGCGAGCCAAGCGTCAATGCTTCTAGGGCATCGCGGTCAACATTTTCTTCTTCCAAACGCAAGTATTCTTTAATCATTTTGTTTTTAATCGAACGCACAGGCGCGCCCGCTTTTCTACCCGTGACCGTCGTATCGCGATCACTTGCCTTTAACATCGCAGCTTTGAAGTTAGGATGTACAGGGCATTCATCTGTGGCTAAAAAGCGGGTCCCAACCTGAACGCCTTCTGCGCCAAGCGCAAAACAAGCCGCAATTCCCCGCCCGTCTGCAACGCCACCAGCCCCGACAACGGGGATATCGACAGCATCTACAATTTGCGGTAACAAGGCCATCGTCGTCGTTTCGCCGACATGCCCACCAGCTTCCGTGCCTTCCGCAATAATCGCATCCGCTCCAAGCTTCGCCATCCTTTTAGCAATCATGACAGACGGCACAACTGGCATCACAATTATGCCCGCTTCTTTCCAAATCGGCATGAAACTTTTTGGTGTGCCAGCGCCTGTTGTAATTATTTTAACGTCCTCTTCAATTAAGACGTCCGTAAGTTCCTGAATATTTTCCATCATTAGCATTAAATTAACGCCAAATGGCTTATCCGTGAGCGCCTTCGTTTTCTGAATTTCAACCCGCAAATCATCCGCGCTCATTCCGCCAGACGCAATGATGCCAAGCCCGCCGGCGTTTGATACGGCAGAAACTAGGGGTGCCTTCGCAATTTGCGCCATCGCACCTTGAATGATGGGGTATTTAATTCCCAGTAAAGTTGTAATTGACATAGTAATCCTCCAAATGTGTGTTTGCTCACATTATACCAAAAATATGGTCGCTTTAAAACTCTCTTTCGTACGTTTGAACGGCTAAAATCACACAGCCCGTAATGCCCGCATCATCTTCTAAAAGCGGCGGAACGATATACTCATCAAGCGCTGGTAGTTGCACGTATTGATTCATGAGGCCTTTGAGCTTTTGACGTACAAGTGGGAACAATTGGCGCTGTTTCATGACGCCGCCACCTAAAATAATTCGCTCAGGCGAAAGAATTAAACTGTAATTCATAACAGCCTGCGCCAAATAATGCGCTTCTAGGTTCCAGACTTCTTCGTTCTCAGCAAGCAAGACGCTTTTTTGCCCCCAACGTTTTTCAATAGCACCACCTGCCGCGAGTCCTTCCAAACAGTCATCGTGTGAGGGACAAATTCCTGTGAAACGGTCGTGTTTATGGCGTTTTACCATGATATGCCCCATTTCCGGGTGCGAAAATCCTTCTAAAATTTCGCCGCGAACGACTGCTCCCCCGCCGATTCCAGTGCCGATTGTCACATAAATACAACTGCTTAATCCTTTCGCCGCGCCAAGTGTCACTTCACCAAGTGCCGCCGCGTTTACGTCGGTTGTAAAGCCCATCGGTACACTAAACTCCGCTTTAAGCGCCCCAATAATATTGTAGTTTCGCCAAGCAAGTTTTGGCGTATGCGTGATGTAACCGTAAGTTGCGCTGTCTTTCCGAATGTCAATAGGACCAAACGAGCCGACACCAATTGCTTTTAAATCGCTTTCATATTGTTTGAAAAATTGAATCACTTGTTGCATCGTTTCTGCGGGTTCCGTTGTTTTGTAAGTTTCTCGTTTAATAATTCGACCTTTTTCATCGCCAACCGCAACAACAAATTTTGTACCACCTGCTTCAATCGCTCCAAAAACCATCATTCATTTCCTCCTATGTAAAACGTTTTCAAATACATCTTACCTCATTTTTCTAAAAACACAAGATTATTTTTAGAAAATTAGCGTTTTAGATTCTTTGTACCCAAAAAGTCAGATAATTTAATTTAAAAATTACCGCCGAAAAACCGTTTTTACGAGCCGATCATATTGGGCAAAAAAAGCTGGTGCTTCATCTTTTGAAATTCCGTTATACATCACTTCCGCAACACTCATATAATACCATTTCTGCTCGCTGTAACCACGTTTAAAATACGTCCACACTTGATTTCCTTCAGAGCTAAGGGCATATTTAATTGAGGTTAGATTATCTAATTTATCGGCAACAATTAAGGATTTCACCTCTAGGTCGCCTGTTTCGACGACATGAATGGTATGACTTTTCCGATTTTCCCAAGAAAGCGATTTATCCTCCGTATGAGCCGCAACAAGTCTAGCTACCTTTCCCCCGAATTCTCGTTCAATATCCGCTATCGTAAGCGCCGTGTCTTCGGCTGCATCATGAAGAAGCCCAGCAACGACAACGTATTCAGGCAGCTGAGCCTGACGCAAAATGCGCGCAACGTTTAGTGGGTGCGAAAAGTACTTTTCACCAGTAATTTTACGTTTTTGTCCTTCATGAGCTTCTCTAGCCATTTTTACAGCTTTTTCATACATCTGTCATCATCCTCATTCTGTACTAAATAAGACGCGAGCGATTGCTGCGTCTTACCCTTTTATTTATGAAACGTAATTTTGCGTCCGTTTAATTCTTGAATCGGGCGGTTTGTGCCACCGATTACTTTTTCCAGTGCCTTATGCGCCACGTGCCCAAATACACGTCTGTTTTTAAGCACAATCCACGTAATCCCTTCCACAGTTGGCGGCGTAGTTAGCGACCCTTCATAAGAGAAAAAGGCTTTTTCTTCTGGTAAAAAGTCGTCAACATTTAGTGTCAGCTCACGCTCGACGCCAAATTCCTTGAAAACTTCTGGAAAAGCACGTCTGACGTTCGTTAAATCGATGGAAATGTTCGTGCCAACTTCCATAAAAGCCCCAATAACCAATTTCTCACCGCGCGCATTTTCATGAACGAAGTGCCACTCAATTGGGTAGCTTTCTCCGTCTAAATGGTGCTCACTTGGCATGTGCGCATGGAAAGCTTGGAGCGTATATTTATCATCACGGAATGTCACATATTGATTATCTTCGTGCGGAAAAAGATGCACGGAATTTTCAACACGTTTCATTGTGAAATTTGTATTTGTGTAGTGAAAATCAATTGGATTTCCTTCTACGCTTTGAACTTCTTCTGTCTGAATATTAATTGGCGATTGCTTTTCCCCAGTTTGCGCTATTTCAAAATCGGAACAAATATGTCCCCAATTTGCAGGTCCTTTTTCGCCTTTGTACGACCAATTTATCTCATAAGCAGGCATAAATATCCCCCATTTCTAAAGAACTTACAAGTATTGTAGCAAAAAAGTTTACTAATTTACAATTCGCATGCTCTAACTTTTCACAAAAAAGACATACACTTGAGTAAAAAGCAGTCATTTTAAAGGTATTTTACCGCATATCTTTCATGCAACTTAAAATACAAAAAAACGCAGGGCCAAATAATTTGACCGCTGCGTTTCTTATTTTTCTATTTCAATAATGGCGTCTTTAACCGCTTTTTTTATAACAAAATAGCCAGATCTGTAATTTCTCTCTTCTCTGTGTAGTTTACAGGTTTTTACTTCCGGTACATCTTAAACTCCAAAAATAGTTCATTATAATGCGAAAGCATGCGCTTGCCGAGGTTGTCGTAAACTTCTAAATTATCAAGTTCATTCATATCTGGGTAAAAGCGCTTATCTTGTGAGATTTCTTTCGGTAAAAGTTTAATGGCTGCCTCGTTTGGCGTCGCATAGCCGACATATTCCGCGTTAATTGCGGCGTTTTCCGGTTTTAACATGAAGTTGATGAATTTATGTGCGCCGTCTACATTTTTAGCAGTCTTTGGAATAACCATGTTATCAAACCACAAATTGGATCCTTCTTTCGGAATGACGTAATCTAAATCTTCATTCTCACTCAGCATTTCGGAAGCTTCGCCTGAAAATGTAACAGCCACGCCAGCCTCATTATCGGCCATCAAAAGCTTGATTTCATCTCCAACAATCGCCTTCACATTTGGCGTCATTTTTTTCAACTTCTGAAGGGCTTCTTGTAGATGTTCCTCGTTTGTGTCGTTTAGCGAGTAGCCGAGGCTATTTAAGCCGAGCCCCATGACTTCACGCGCACCGTCAATGAGTAGAATCTGGTTTTTTAGTTCTGGATCCCAGAGCGAATCCCAATTATCAAAGTTTTTATCCGGAAACATTTTTTTGTTGTAAATTATGCCGAGTGTGCCCCAAAAATATGGCATGGAATACTCGTTATTTTCATCAAATGAAAGGTTCATAAACCGCTGATCTAAATATTTTTCGTTTGGCAGTTTAGTGTGGTCAAGCGGAATAAGCAAGTTCTCCTGCTTCATTTTATTGATGGCATAATCACTTGGCACCGCGATATCAAACGTTGTGCCGCCTTGTTCGATTTTTGTCATCATCGCTTCATTCGAATCGAAAGTTTGATAAATGACCTTCAAGCCAGTTTCTTTTTCAAATTTTTTGATTAAAGTAGGGTCAATATAGTCGCCCCAGTTATAAATCGTAAGCGTATTCCCGCCTGCATACCCTTCGGAGCGATTCATCATTGTTGCTAAAATCATCATACCAAAAGCTAGAATGAGAACTGGAATGAAAATTTTTAGTAAAGCCTTCATTCTTTTGTCGCCCCCGATCGAATTCCTTTATTGCCATTTCTACGGTTAATGAAGTAATAACCGATGACGAGCAAAATGGTGAAGAGGAAGATTAGAGTGGAAAGCGCGTTAATTGATAAGGAAATCCCTTGGCGCGCGCGCGAATAAATTTCAACGGACAGCGTTGAGAAGCCGTTTCCTGTGACAAAAAAGGTGACGGCGAAATCATCGAGTGAATACGTGAGGGCCATAAAAAAGCCGGCAAGTACGCCTGGTGCAATGTATGGCAAAATCACTTTCGACAAGACGTTCCACTGACTGGCGCCTAAATCGCGAGCGGCATCGATGAGCGTTGGACTCATTTCTTGTAGTTTCGGCAAGACCATCAAAACGACGATAGGAATACTGAAAGCGATGTGTGAAACTAAAACGGAAATGAAGCCTAGTCGAATACCTAAAATCGTGAAGAAAATTAGAAAACTTGCGCCAATTATAACGTCAGGGCTTACGATAAGGACATTATTTAAACTTAAAAGTGAGTTCTTACCAAATGGCCGAGGCATAAATTTAATCGCCAGTGCGCCGCAAACGCCGATAGCCGTTGCAATGACCGATGAAAGTAACGCGATAACGAATGTGTTTAAGACGATAATTAGGAGTCTTGTATCGCTGAAAACTTCTTTGTAGTAGCCGAGCGTGAAGCCTTTAAAACCATGCATTGTGCCACCAGAATTAAACGAGTAAAACATTAAATAGAAAATCGGTGCATAAAGCAAAATAAAGACGATGATGAGATAAATGTTACCATAATTTCGCTTCTTCATTTACGGGCACCTCGCTTCCGTTTTGAGCCTGTTAAGAACATAATTAAAATCATTGCGATGATTAAAAAGACGCCGATTGTTGAGCCCATACCCCAGTCTTGTGTGACGAGAAAATGTTCTTCAATCGCGGTTCCGAGTGTGATGACGCGGTTCCCTGCGATGAGTCGGGTAATCATGAAAAGGGATAGTGCTGGTATGAATACGGCTTGGCAACCTGATTTTACCCCGTCAGCTGTCAGTGGCAAAATGACGCGCCGAAATGTTGTAAAGCTAGACGCTCCTAAATCCTTAGATGCTTGAATGAGCGATGGGTTGAGTTCTTCTAGCGCATTAAAAATCGGCAAAATCATGAATGGGATAAAAATATAGGTTGATACGAATAGGAAACTAAAATCGGTAAACAAAATTTGTTTTTGCCCGATGCCAATGAGTTCCAAAAATTGGTTGGCTGCGCCGTATGTGCCGAAAATCCCAATAAACGCGTAAGCTTTCAAGAGTAAATTAATCCATGTTGGCAAAATAATTAAAAGTAGCCACAGCTGTTTATGTTTGAGTTTTGTGAGTAAATAGGCTGTCGGATACGAAATCAAAAGTGTAAAAACTGTAATCAAAAACGCGTACCAGAAAGAACTTAGCGTCATTTTCATATAAACGGGTGTAAAAAAATGGACGTAATTGCCGAACGTAAAGTTGCCGTCCACATCGAAAAATGAGTAGTAAACGATGAGGAGAATTGGCGCGATGACGAACAGCACAATCCAGAGGACGTAAGGGACGAGATACATGTTTCTTGCGCGTCTGGTCATTACTCTACCTCGTCGTAGCTCTCTAGGCGTTTGTCGAATTCTGCTTCGGTTTCACCTAGTCGCATGACGTGAATGGCTTCGGCATCAAAGGTTAAACCGATTTCATCGCCAATTTTTGCTTTTTTAGTTGTATGCACGAGCCATTCGTTGCCGTCTACATCGATACAACCCATTTCATAGTGCACACCTCTAAATAAAAGCCAGTCTACCTTGACGCGAAGCTGTCCTTTATCGGCGGCGGTAATTTCCAAGTCTTCTGGACGAATGACGATTTCCACGGTTTCGTTTGGGTTAAAACCTTGGTCGACACATTCAAAATGACGGCCGACAAATTCGACTTCGAAGTCTTGAATCATTTTTCCAGGGACGATGTTCGATTCGCCAATAAAATCCGCCACAAAGCGATTAATTGGCTCGTCATAAATATCAATCGGCGTCCCGCTTTGCTGGATCTCCCCTTTATTCAAAACAAAGATTTCGTCACTCATGGCAAGCGCCTCTTCCTGATCATGCGTAACGAAAATGAACGTAATGCCTAGACGGCGTTGCAGGTCGCGAAGCTCGTATTGCATTTCCGTCCGCAGCTTTAAGTCGAGCGCGGAAAGTGGCTCGTCGAGAAGAATAACTTCTGGCTCGTTGACAATAGCTCGGGCGATGGCAACACGTTGACGCTGGCCGCCACTCATTTCACTGATTTCGCGTTTTTCGTAGCCGGAGAGATTGACGAAACGAAGCGCTTCTTTTACTTTCTCGTCGATTACCTTTTTCGCTAATTTTTTAATTCTTAGCCCGAAAGCGACATTTTCATATACGTTTAAATGCGGGAAAAGCGCATAATCTTGAAAAACGGTATTAACTGGGCGCTTATTTGCTGGAATCGCATTAATTTTCTTTTCGTTTAAATAAATATCGCCGTCTGTTGCCTCTAAAAAGCCAGCAATGAGACGTAAAATCGTTGTTTTTCCGCAACCTGATGGTCCGAGCAGCGTGTAAAATTTACCTTTTTCTATTTCAAAGCTGACATTGTCCAAAACTGGCGCATCGTCATCAAATTGTTTCGTTACATTTTCAAAACGAATAATTGTATCTTGCACACGTCTTTCCTCCCTTACAAATACGAATCTGTTGCAACTAGAATGAGCGTTGCAGCTTCTTCTCCGTCATTCATTATTTGGTGTTCATCTGCTGCATGAAAATAAATCGTTTCATTTTGTTTTGCTTCATACGTTTTATCGCCTAGGAGAACTGTCACAGTCCCTTTCAACACATAAGCAAACGTTTCTGAAAGCGACGGTTCAAATTGCTTAAAGCAGCTTCTGGCGCTAATTTCGAGCAAAACAGGTTCCATCTCCTTTTCATTCGATTCCGGCACAAGCCACTCAATTCGGTAGCCTTTCTCCGTATCCTCATAAAAAGTCCGTTCCTCTTCACCATAAATCACCTTTTGCTGCCGCTCTTCTTCGTCAAAAAAATCTTTTGGTGATTGTCCTAAAACTTCCAAAATAGCGAAAAGCGTTTCGATGGAAGGTGAACTAAGATCACGTTCTAATTGCGAAATATACCCTTTCGTAAGATCCGTTCGCTCGCCTAGTTCTTCTTGCGTTAAATTTTTACTCAGTCGTAAATTTTTAATTCGATTTCCAATTTCCATCCGCGCATCTCCCTTTCGTGAAGTTTAGTTATTCTAAACTCTAAAGCACACTTGTTTAGTAAAATTAAACTTTAGGTTTAGTAACAGCAAGACTCATTATACAACAAAGCATTTTGAACTTCAATAGCTTTTTCAAATAAAAAAATCCCCGCCGAAAGTTAATCAAAAACTAACTCCCGAAAGGGATTTCACCATTAATATTGTCTAACACTCGCCGCCTTATAATTAGCCATAAACGCTTCAATTTCGGCAAAATCGTCGCTAAATAAAATGTTGGCGAGGTCTTCCGCCGTCAAAAAGCCATCTTCTACCATTTTGTTATAAAACATTTGCACGAAATCATAGTAGCCTCCGGCGTTAAAAAAGATACACGGATTTTGATGCTCACCAACTCGACCCCAAGAGACGACTTCTGAAATTTCTTCAAGCGTGCCCGGTCCGCCTGGAAGTGCTATATAAGCGTTCGCAAGTTGCATCATCTTCCTTTTCCGCTCATGCATATCCTTTGTAATGACAAGTTCCGTCAATTTGTCGTGGGCAATTTCACGGTCCACTAAAAATTGGGGCATCACACCATACACTTTTCCTCCAGCATTTAAAACTGTATTTGAGACAATGCCCATCAAGCCAACTTTGCCACCGCCATATACAAGACTATGCCCCGAACTGGCTAGCCACTCACCTAATTGTACGGCGCTTTCGGCATAAACCGCGTTTTCACCAACGCTAGCCCCGCAATAAACTGCAATATTCAACGTTATCTCTCCTTACGCCATTTCTTCTTCCACTGTATAGATTTCAAGCATATTTAGATTTTGCCTCAAATCACGCGCCAAATCACGTGAAATACTACCGTTTTCAAACATACTTTGAATGTTGTCGCGCTCCATTTGAATACCAAGCAATTCGATTTCGCGAACCTTTTGATTTGATTTCGGTCGTTCACTTGGACGCACACGATTCTCGCTAAGACGATCAAGGAACATTTTGTGTTCCGTAATAAGCGGACCAATTAAATCCGTATTGTCGTCCGTAATTTGTGATTTCAAAAGACGAATCGTTAACTTTTCGTTCTCCTCACGTAAAAGTTGCATTTCAGCAAAAGCCTCTTTTTGTTTTTCCTTCGTATTTCCAAGTTTTTGCTGCATCTTCTTAAATTTCTTCGGATGTAACACGAGCCGTAGCGCGCGTTTCGCAAACATCAAAAAAGTTTTAGTCCGCGCAAGGAATTTTTGTTTTAAAGCCGATTCCATCATACCAAGATAGCTTTCGTAGCGGTAAACTGTGCTCGCACTAACTTGTCCCTCATCGCGCATTTTTTTCATGTTCTCGCGTTCCCAGCCAATAATTTCAAGCCGCTTCGCTCTCTCTTCATCCGACATTTTATGATGGGCCTCACCTTGCTGAAGATCATGAATTCGACCGCGATATTCCTGCATAACAAGTTCAGTCACAGCCTTATTTTCCGGCGTAATCTGGGCGTGCAACCCGCGAATCACATTTCGCAAAATCTTAATTTGCACCGCACGGCTAAGCCGCAAATCCCCAACGTCCGCTTCGCCCCCACGCGCCAAAATCGGCAAAATAAACGTCGCAATCAGAAGCGAACAAAGAATTACACCCGAAGCGATAAAAATAAGTAAATCTCTTTGCGGGAAACGCTCGCCATTGTCTAAGAAAAAGGGAATCGATAAGGCGGTAGCAAGCGTCACAGCTCCCCGAACCCCAGAAAGGCTTGTCAATAAAGCCGTCCGTAACGCAGGTCGCTGCTTCGTTTTCCTCGCTTTCCGCGAGTGGTCAAATTGCCAAAAACCAAATACCCAAACAAAGCGTAATAAAATGAGCGCCGCCGTAATGAGTAAGATGTAAACCGTCACTTGCACATTACTAATACCCGAATCGCGCCAAACCACTTCCGCGATAGAAGGCAATTGCGTCCCTAAAATTAAAAAGACAAGCCCATTCAAAACAAATACAATTACAGACCACGTACTTTTTGAAACAACATTTAATTTCACTTGTTGCGGATCCATTTTCTTTCCTTCAACAGCGTGAACAACACCCGCAGCCACAACTGCTAAAATGCCCGAAACATGTAATTCTTCTGCGGCTAAATAAATTAAAAACGGGGTTAAAATTTGGATTAGCATATGAAACGTTACATCTTCCATGCCTAGTCCGCGCACCCATTTTAAAAATTGGAATTTCAGAAAACTAAGGATTAGCCCAACTAAAACACCGCCAATCGAAATGACAAGAAAACTCCATGAAGCACTCAACAAACTAAATGTCCCCGTCACCATAGCTGCAATCGCAAATTGGAACGAAACAAGACCCGAAGCATCATTAATTAATGATTCTCCCTCTAATAAATTCATAATTCGTTTCGGCAAATGAATACGCCCTGAAAGTGATCCAACTGCAACTGCGTCAGTCGGCGCAAGAGATGCCGCCAGTGCAAAAGCCGCAGCTAGTGGAATAGTTGGAATCATCCAGTTCACAAAGTAGCCGATAATAAGTACAGTAGCAAAAACTAAACCTAGAGCCAGTACCAAAATTGGTGTCCGAAGTCGCCAAAGCGCTTTCTTATCCGTTCTTTTTCCATCATTAAAAAGAAGTGGTGCAATAAACATGACTAAAAACAATTCTGGATTAAGTTTTAGTTCTGCGCCAATCGGTAAGAGAGCGATTAATATACCGAGTCCAATTTGAATAAGTGGAACCGAAACAAATGGTATAAACCGGTTTAGTAAATTGGATATAAAAATAGCGACTAATAGTAGTAATACAAATAGAAATATCTCCAAATTACTTCTCCTCCTCTAGACACATTATGCATGAAAATACAAAAACGCGCAAACAATTAACCGAGTTAATCATTCACGCGTCAAACTAATTATTTTCTTCTTGTTCCAGTTTATATTTTTCAATTTCATCATTCAAATTCTTCATTTTATCATCAAGTTCCGTCACAATTTTCGCCGCCGCACGAAGCTCGTTTACTAAACGCTCCGGCGCCTCTTGTTTGTACTTATAATAAATCTTA
Organism: Listeria sp. ILCC797; assembly: GCF_900186185.1. Classification (NCBI taxonomy): domain Bacteria; kingdom Bacillati; phylum Bacillota; class Bacilli; order Caryophanales; family Listeriaceae; genus Listeria; species Listeria sp. ILCC797. The sequence goes on along the minus strand of NZ_FYBS01000002.1, from coordinate 178,844 downwards.
TGTTCTAAACTCGCCCAAAAATCCATCGCAACGGTGCGAATTTGAATCTCAACGACAATTTTTTCTACACGGTTTGTTAAGAAAATCGGTACCTCACATAATAAATGCAAACTTCTATAGCCATTCGGCTTCGGATGCGTAACGTAATCTTTTTCGCGTAAAATCTTCAAATCATTTTGGTTTTCAAGCATCTCTTTAATTTTAAAAATATCTGATACAAAAGAGCAACTCACACGTATCCCCGAAATATCATGTACATGTTTCCGAGCGTTTTCTGGCGTAATGTCCACTTGTTTCTTTTCGAGTTTTGCCCCAATACTTTCAAACGATTTCACACGCGATTTAATATGCTCCATCGGATTATAATCATGCAAAAACTGAAACTCTTCATTTAAAATTTTAAGCTTTGTATTGACTTCCTCAAGCGCAAAACGGTGCATTAACATGAGGTCCCGCCACTCTTTTAGTTCGTTTACTGAAGGTTGTTGTTCCACCACTTAATCTCCTCTCAAACTTCTCACCCTCTATGTTACTACATTTTCTCGGGAAGTAGTGCCAAAATGTAAAAAAACTTATATATTTCTCATGAGATTTTTACTTTAAATCCCCTAAAAGCTTAAAAACACATTCTTTTATCTCTAAGTCTAAATTTCGATTTTGTTCGCTTGTAATCAAATAAAACGGTCGATTCAAATCCGTTTTTTCTTGCGTCACCTGTTCAGAGTGCGTGACGAATTTTGATTGCAGCGTGCGACCAAGTCCAAGCTCAATCGCCTGGTGAATCATCGCGTTATGGTTAATTACCATTTTTTCTTCAGGTTGGATATTTTCCTCTAGTAAATACTGGTCTGTATACGCCCGAATACCAGACCCTTTTTCTCTGAAAATCCACGTCTTATTTTCCGGGCTGCCAAAAACGACCATTTCATCCCACATGAAAATTTCCCGCTCCACGCCTGGCACAATTTCCGGCGACTCCACGAGCCCAATATCGGCGTCTAGCATGTGCACCGAATGAAACACGTGACTCGAATTTTCGATAAAAAAGTTGAAATCGACGTGCGGAAATTGATCTGTGAGCGGCTTTAAAATTTGCGGTAAGAGAAAATCGCCAATCGTTTGCGATGCGGCAATTTTGAACTTTTTGCGCTCGCCGCCATCAAGACGCGCAAGTTCGCTTAGTATCCCGCTCCAGTTGTTTTTCATTTGCGTGGCTTTTTCATATAAGAAATCAGCCGCTTTTGTCGGCGTAATGCGATTATTACCACTTCGCAAAAACAGCTTTATTCCCAAATCCTGTTCTAATTTTTCAATATGCACGGAAATCGTTGGCTGCGAAATATAAAGTTTTTTCGCTGCTTTCGTGAAATTTTGCTCCTCATAAACAGTCGTAAACGTTTCTAAAAGTTGAAACATCACTTCTCCTCCTGATTAAAAAAAGAATTTGCTTGCCAAAAATGAAAAGCCGAACAGCACAGCTGAACTAATGCTTGCCGCTAGAAAAACATTGCCCCCACGTGCCCGAATGACCTTGAAATTCACACTCATGCCTAGTGCGGCCATCGCCATGCCAAGAAAAATATAAGCAGCGCTCACAAGCCCGTTTAATAGTGCATCGCCAAGTGGTAAAAACGTTCCCGCTACGCTCGCGAGCAAAAAGCCAACCATAAACCACGGGATTGGGAGTTTGCGCTTCCCTTCTGCCCGGCTTTCCTTACGCCCGAACCACATGCCAACAAAAATCGCGACTGGTGCTAGCAAAATGACGCGTGACAACTTCGTAATTAAAGCCGCATCAAGTGCCGCAGACCCGCTTGAACTCCCCGCTGCCACCGCATGAGCAATCTCATGTAAAGACGCCCCGTTCATCACACCAAATTGCGTCGGCGACAAACCAAGCCACGGCTTCAAACCAATTTCAATGAGCGTAAACACTGTGCCTAAAATACAAACGACCGCGACCGCAAGCACCGAATCATCTTTATTCGCCTTCACTTCCGGCGACACGCCCATCACAGCCGCCGCTCCGCAAATCCCGCAGCCACTTGCCGTTAAAATGGCGAGCTTCTCATCCACTTTAAACAACCGACACAAATAGTAGGTTAAAAAAATCATTCCAGTAACCACAACGAGTGCCAGTAAAATCGTCTTCACGCCTGATTCAGCAAGCACTTTTAAGTTGAGCCGAAACCCCAACAAAATAATTCCCAGCCGCAAAAATTTATTGGAGATAAACGCCATCCCAATTTCGCTCTTCTGAATGACCGGCCGACTCACTTGAAAAAGCATTCCAAACAAAAGCGCAATCACAAGCGCCCCCACCAAACTAAATCCTGGCAAAAGCGCCAAATATTTCCCCGCAAGCGAACAGATAAGCGTCACTGCCGCCGCAATCCAAAAACTTTGTTTCGCAAAAATCATTTTTATCCTCCTCGTTCAATATCTTACTTTAAGTATAAAAGATTTTTACGATTAAATAAAATAGTAATAATAAATGATTTTAATTAAGTATTTTAATAACAAAAAAAGAGCAATCTAAAATGATTGCTCTCAACTTTACACGCACAATCAATCGTCATCAATTGTCCTCTTTATTTCCTTCTGCACTTTCCGCAGCGCTTTTTTGGAGCCACGTTCGAAATCGCGTGCTTCTTTGCGTTCAGCGAAAGATGTAAAAAGGGAGTCCAGATCGTAGTCGGCCGGGTACAGGTCGCTTGCTTTAGCGAGTCTAGCCAGTCGTTTGGCGCGTACAACAACTTGCTTGCCGCCCGCAAAAACGGTCACGTTATCTTTGTCCTGCGCGTAAACGAGGCCAACTTCTTTTGTTTCTAAAAGCTCAACTCGGTCGCCTTTCGCAAATTCAATTTGTGGTTCGCGCACGTCTTGTTCGACTTTTCGGACCGTGATTTTTTCATACACGTAATCTTTTGATGTCATGTAGCGCGAAGCTTGGCGAATGATTTTGTCATCCAAATTCATTTTTTTGGCAATGAAAAGCGCATTGCTTTCCCCAGATTCGCCAATGATGAGCTGATATTTCGGTTCGAGCGTTTCCTGATTGAACGCCATACGCGCATTCATGAAGTCGGGATGTTCGCTGCCATATTTTTTGATTTCCGCATAATGGGTCGTCGCAATAGTCGTCGCACCTTTTTTGTAGCACGCTTCTAAAATCGCGACCGCGAGTGCCGCTCCTTCATTCGGTTCAGTCCCACTTCCAATTTCATCCAAAAGAAGCAGTGTTTGTTTATTCGTGCGTGACACGATATCCGCGATGTTGCGCATATGCGAAGAGAACGTGCTGAGCGCATTTTCGATACTTTGGTTGTCGCCAATGTCCACGAAAACGCCATCGAAAATCGCCATTTCCGCCCCCTCATCTGCCGGAATGTGCAAACCTGCCATCATCATTAGCGTAAGCAGCCCAATGGTTTTCAGCACAACCGTTTTCCCGCCAGCATTTGGCCCTGTAATGACAAGACTTCGGTAATTCTCCCCAATTTCAAATTGCAGCGGCACATGATCTGTCCCTAAAAGAAACGGATGCCGTGCATTTTTCAGCCGAATAATGCCATTTTCATTGATGCTCGGTGAAATGCCTTCCATTTGTCTAGAGAGCTTCCCTTTAGCAAAAATAAAGTCGAATTCGGCGATAACATCTTTGTTATGCTTAATACCGTCTAGTTTTTCAATGATACTTCCAGTTAACGTCATCAAAATCTGATAAACTTCCGCGCTTTCCCATGCGTAAAGGCCAACAAGTTCGTCATTTAGCTTCCGCACCGCTTCTGGCTCAATAAAAACCGTCGTTCCCTTCCCAGACGATTCGACAATCGCACCCGGAACAAATTTTTGGAAACTCGCTTTAATTGGCACCGTATAGCGATCATTTTTTTTGCTCACAAAAAATTCTTGGATATATTTGCGGTTTTGGCTGTTCTTCATGAATTTTTCAAGCCGTTCAGAAATCTTCTCTTGTGTGTCTAAAATCGCTTTCCGAACTTTCCGTAACGCACGGCTCGCCTCATTCACCACTTCGCCATTTCGAATCGCCGCATAAATTTCATCTTCTACGTCCATGAAACTTTCAATGCTCCCCGAATAACCCATTAAAATCGGCGCAACATGTTCATTTTTCTCCATAAATTGCTTCACACGTCTTGTACTCCGCAAAAAATCAGCTATCAGAGTAAGCTCTTGCGGCATCAGTTCCTGCCCCCGGTCGATTTTCCCGATGAGCTGGTCAATATGGCTAACGCCCGCAAGCGGCAAATTTTGTCCACTATTTAAAATTGTCCGCGCTTCGGAAGTCTCCGCTAATTTATGCGCGATGGATTTTTTCGTTCTATATATATGCCCTGCCTGCGTTTTTTCTTTTGCAACGTTGCTCACGCAGTTTTCACTTAGGCGTGTCATTAATTCGTTAAAGCCTAGTTTTTGATAAGTTTCTGTATTCATTTCTTCCAATCTCCTTTGTTTAAAAGTGGAAGATACCTTGGTGCGTCCTGAATTTTGGTTTTAGGTGTTTAAAACGTTTCGCTTTGCTTGCGTCTTTAAGCGCTGAAGGTGCTAAGAGAATCCTTGGATCAACGCCTCACCTTGTTCGGCCTTGTACTGCACCTCTAAGCGCTAAAAGTGCTAAGAGGACTTTGGAGCAACGTTTCGCTTTGCTCAACCTTGTACTGCACCTCTAAGCGCTGAAGTGCTAAGAGGACTTTGGAGCAACGTTTCGCTTTGCTCAACCTTGTACTGCACCTCTAAGCGCTGAAGCGCTAAGAGGTGCAGCAAAAAACTGCAAACACCTTTGCAGTTTCATAAACATATCAAATTATGATAGTCATAATCGTAAATGTTTTGAAAGAGTTAGGTATCTTCATAGGCAAACCAAATAAACTTTCGTTTTTGAAAAATTTAATTGGTTGATTCATTTCCTAATTTAAGATATAACTACACTCACAAAAAGCACCTCGATTATTTGTTTGGACGCTAAACTTTCTTTCTCTAACAGAATACAAGGTAGGGGGTTTTTTGTCAACCTTCGCTCTTTCATTTACTTTCAATAAAGGGTTGATTTATTAGGCTTTTTCCTTTAAGATAGTACAAGTAATTAAATAAAATCCTCATCACTGGTGAGGTAGAGGTTGCAAAGATCACAAGTAGATTTCTTGAAGCGCGCGAAACGCTATTGATAGAAATGGAAAAGGAGATTTGCCGAAGTAAAATGAATTTTTGCGGTTTATTTTGCTGGGACGGTTTGCGAAAGCGGCTGGACTGCTACTAAAATAGTCTTTTTTAGTAGGTGCGCTATCTGACAAGGATGCTTTGTATGTTATCCCCGCCTTATAGCCATAAGACGGGGTTTTTTATATGATTAGAAAGTCCTGATACAGCGCGAAATTTAGACAAAAAAGGAGTTTTATAATTGAAGAAAAAATCAAGTGGGGAGATTAAGCGTTCTCTTCAAACACGACATTTATCGATGATTGCGATTGGGGGATCCATTGGAACTGGGTTGTTTCTTGCAAGTGGAAATGCGATAGCGACAGCGGGACCAGGCGGGGCGCTTGTGGCGTATGCAGCCATTGGATTGATGGTATTTTTCCTGATGACAAGTCTTGGCGAAATGGCTACGTATATGCCCGTATCGGGGTCTTTTAGCACGTACGCCACGCGATTTGTTGATCCCGCTTTTGGCTTTGCGCTCGGCTGGAATTACTGGTTTAACTGGGCAATTACACTCGCCGTCGATATTTCAACGGCCGCACTCATCGTGCAGTTTTGGTTACCAGATACGCCAGCTTGGCTTTGGAGTGCCATTTTCTTAGTGCTTATTTTTGGATTAAATGCCTTATCTGTACGGGCTTACGGGGAATCCGAGTATTGGTTTTCCATTATCAAAGTGGCCACCGTTATTGTCTTCCTTATCGTCGGCGTTTTGACGATTTTTGGGATTCTTGGCGGGGAATTCATCGGGTTTAAAAACTTCACAGTTGGAGAGGCACCATTTAAAGGCGGATTTTTCGCGATACTTGGAACATTCCTCATCGCCGGCTTTTCCTTCCAAGGGACAGAGCTTGTTGGTATTGCAGCTGGGGAAAGTGAAACACCAGAAAAAAGCGTTCCGAAGGCGATTAAACAAGTTTTCTGGCGGATTTTGCTATTTTATATTTTTGCGATTTTCGTGATTGGCCTGATTATCCCTTATACGAGCCCGAATTTGCTTGGCGGTGAGGCAACTGATGTGGCGATTAGTCCGTTTACGCTCGTTTTTGAAAAAGCTGGTTTAGCGTTTGCGGCGTCTGTCATGAATGCCGTCATTTTAACGAGCGTTTTGTCCGCTGGGAACTCTGGCTTGTATGCTTCAACGCGTATGCTTTGGTCGATGGCAAAAGACCGCAAAGCGCCACAATTTTTGTCTAAAGTAAACCACCGTGGTATTCCAATGGCTGCCCTTGTAGTAACAACAATTGTTGGGGCACTTACTTTTGTCACTACTTTAAGTGAAAATGGGACGGTCATTTATACATGGCTGCTTAGCGCATCTGGCTTAACTGGTTTCATCGCCTGGGTCGGTATCGCCATTAGTCATTACCGCTTCCGCCGTGCATTTATTAAACAAGGTCATGATTTAAACGAACTGAAATACCGAGCGAAATTCTTCCCATTCGGACCAATACTCGCGCTCATTTTATGTATTTTAGTCATCATCGGTCAAGATTACAATTCCTTTTTAAATCCTGATTTCACAAGCGCCGCCTGGTGGCAAAAAATCGGCATCTCCTATATTGGATTACCCATTTTCTTCATCTTTTGGCTCTCTTACAAATTGACGAAGAAGACCAAAATTATTCCGCTTGAAGAAGCCGAATTTGACCACAAGAAAATGTAAATCACATAAAAAAATCACCCTCCATCTTAGGATAAGGGTGATTTTCATTTTATCTAGCTACACTTATTTTTTTCTCCAAAAGAACAGACTTCCGATAGCTAGTAATCCTAGCCCAATTAATCCAGCTGCAGCAGGTTCACTATCTCCTGTTTTAGGCAAAGCATCTTTTGTGACTTCTTTAACTGTCGGTGTGCTGCTATATGCTTTTGGTTGGCTTTGCTCTATGGAAATGGGATTCGTGTTGCCTAAACCTGCTTTAATCACTTCTGCCGGGTCCTCTGTATCTGTATTGTTCTTATCTTGCTTTGAAGAATCAGTGTCATCATTATGATTAACAGGAAGCTCTGTAATGATAACGATTCGTTGGAAGTTTGTTGTATTTCCATCACTATCTGTGACTTCATAGGTCACTTCATAAGCATCTGGCTTACTCGTATCAACTTCGTTACTCACTACTTTCATTTGGCTCGTAATATCGCCATCTTCTTTATCTGTAGCCTGTATATCGCTCATTGGGTCAAACGCATCGCCTTCTTGTAGACGAATTATCTTTTCTCCGGTGATTTCAGGTGCTTCTGTTACGATAACTGTACGATCAAATGTTGTCTTGTTTCCATCACTATCAATGACTTCATACGTCACTTCATAGGTTCCTGGATTTCCTTGTTGTACTTCATTATTTACGACTCTGATTTGTTCGGTAACATCGCCATCTTCTTTATCTGTTGCCTGAATATCTTTCATCGGATCGAATGTATCAGTTGGATTTAAACGAATTTCTTTTTCTCCTGTCATTACGGGCGCTTCAGTCACAATAACCGTACGAGTAAAAGTCGTCTTGTTTCCATCACTATCGGTCACCTCGTAGCTTACTTCATACGTCCCTGATGCCGCTTTGTTAATCGTATTGCTTGTCACTTTGATTTGATCTGTCATTTCACCGTCTTCTTTATCTGTTGCTTGAATCGTACTCATTGGATCGAATTCATCATTCGGATTTAAGCGTGTCACTTTTTCTCCTGTAATTTCAGGTGCTTCTGTCACGGTAACTGAACGGTCAAACAAAGCCTTATTACCATCACTATCAGTCACTTCATAACTTACTTTGTACGTTCCGGGAACGCCTTTTTCTACGGAGTTGCTCGTTACTTTGACTTGGTTTGTAAGATTGCCGTCTTCTTTATCTGTCGCTTGAATTGTACTCATTGGATCAAATTCATCAGTAGGATTCAAACGAGTCGTACTTTCTCCTGTAATTTGAGGCGCCTCGGTCACAATGACTGTACGCGTGTAGGTCGTGATATTTCCAGCGCTATCTGCCACCTCATACGTCACTTCATACGTGCCAGGAATACCTTCCTCTACATGATTACTTGTCACTTTTATTTTATCTGTCACATTGCCATCTTCTTTATCTGTTGCTTGAATATCTGCCAATGGATCAAATGTATCATCTGGATTTAAGCGTACTTCATTGTTTCCAGAAAAAACGGGTGCCCCTTCCACAACAACTTGACGAGTAAATGTTGCCTTATTTCCATCACTATCTGTGACTTCATAAGTGACTTCATAAGTTCCAGACACTCCTGTGTTCACTGGATTATCTATTACTTTTACTTGGCTAGTTAAATCGCCATCTTCTTTATCTGTCGCTTGAATTGTTTTCATCGGATCAAACTCAACATTGGGTTGGATAATAGTTTCCTGCTCACCTTGAATGACAGGCACATCATTACTTGTGACTGCTACAGACTGATCGGTTCCGTCTGCCGTATACGTGTCCTCTTCAAAATTCTCATCATGGTACACTACTGTCGTATCAGGTGTAACCGAAGATACTTCCGTCGCACCTTTTAAAGGAACCGTAATGTTTATTGAGGTATTATTTTCAACTTTCCCTGTTGTGAAAGTTAATGTGCGGGTCGCCTCATCATAGCTTTCACCAGTTATGCTTGTGTCTGACGATGATAAGCTTCCTGGTGTATAGGTTAATTCTTCTGGGATTTTGACAGAAAATGTATTACTTGTAGCTGCCATTCCTCCAACATTCGTAGCCTTTATATTATAATTAACATCTTTATTAACTTTCGTACTTGCTTCTGAAAAAGCTCCTTCTACTTGAAGCACAGATTGCGTCGCAAACTGAACATTATCTAGTAAGTTTCCTATAGCTTTATTTCCTCCCGCTGAAGACACTGCTCGGAATTGAAAACGGGTTGTCGTTTGGCCTTCTGGAATTGTGTATGTGCCTTTGTGAAGTCCCCATTCTGTATTTCCGTCTGTCATTTCCGCTTGCTGAGTCATAGTTCCTCCTGGTGCACCAAACTCTACGACTGCCGTATCATCACCCATTCGCCCTTTATGATACACTTGCCAGTGCACTGTAACACCTGGTGTAGTGGGAATATCTTGATACAACGCACTAGCTTCATAGGCATTCAGTTCAGCCCACTGTGTGCCAGATTGTGGTTTCGTATTATCAATATTTCGTTGTAATTCAATTTTCCCATCACTAGCAGTTGTTTGCCATCCAGGTACACTACTTTGATTATATAACTTATAACTTGCTGTAAAATGAGGGTTCTCAAAATCGCCGTTTACCAATGAAATTACAGCAGGTGAAGCTTGAAGGTTTGTCGTAGGGAGATTCGAAACAGCCTTTACTCCAGAACTGATAGGAATCATGATTAAATTAGTTAAAAATATCGTTGAAGAAACAGCTAACATACTTTTCTTTAATTTCTTTTTTTTCGTCATTAGATTTAATTCCTCCATTCAAATACTATACGTTAATCATACAATCAACCACTGCTTTACCCGTGGGGAATTTATACAAATCACTTTTGATTTTTTGACGATTTTGTGACAAACAATCTAGAAAAGTATCAAAATGAGTGTATTTTTATCTTTTTTACGCAAATATAGTACTCATAGTTATCCCAATACTCGTAAATAGTTGCTTCTTCCTTATATAGTTAGTATACTAACTATATAAGGAGGGAGTTCATGCATACACTTAATCATATCGGCTATCTACTTATGAAAACCGCTAAGGAATTGCGCTATGATTTATCAAGTAGTTTAGAGAAATACGGCATTACAAGCGCGCAGTGGGCCGTACTAAAACAGCTTGAATGGGGTTCTGAAAATGAAAAATTACGCTTAAAACAAACAAGTTCTTTCCTTGCTGACGAATTAGGTTTTGATAAACCAACAATGTCAGGTATTGTCTCAAGGCTTGAAAAAAATGGCTGGGTTACAAGGACGGAACATCCAATGGACAGACGCGCAACAATTCTAACGCTCACAAAAAAAGCACACAACAACCTCCCCTTTTTTGAAAAAAAGAGTGAAGAAGTGATGAAACAATTTTTGCGTCCCTATTCGGAGGAAGAAAAATATGCGCTACTCCAATTGCTTGAAAAACAAATAAAACGAGGTGATCATGATGACTGAAATATTAGTTATTGGTGCAAGTGGGAATATTGGTGAAACGGTTGTTAGCACTTTAATGAAGGAAAATATTCACGTTCGCGCAGCTACCTCGAAAGAGAACAATTTGCCTGCACCTACGGATCAAATTACGCACGTCCATTTCGATTTTCTGCGAACAGAAACGTATGAATTCGCTTTAGGAAAAGCGGAAAAAGTTTTTTTCATCAGGCCGCCACAGCTTGCTAAACCGAAGGAAGAAATTTTTCCTTTCCTATCTTTTTTAAAAGAAAAAAAGGTTTCACATGTTGTATTTGTCTCGTTACTCGGGGTTGAAAAAAATCCTGTCACGCCGCATCATAAAATCGAAAAAGAAATGGTGCGTTTAGAGCTACCGTATACGTTTTTGCGTCCAAGCTTCTTCATGCAAAACTTAAACACGACCCACCTAGAAGATATTCAAAAACGGGATGATTTGTTTATTCCGGCTGGAAAAGCGAAAACGAGCTTCATTGATACACGTGATATTGGGGAAGCGGCAGCCATCTGTCTCCTTGACACTGGCAAATATACGGGGAAAGCCTTTGACTTAACTGGCTCTAAAGCGCTAACTTATGAGGAGATAGCTCAAATTTTGACGAAGACGCTAGGCCGGGCTATCACTTATAGCAAACCGAGCTTATTAAAATTCCGTTCTACAATGATTAAACGCGGCGAACCGAAAGAATTTGTTAATGTTATGGTGATGTTGTATTTTATTACGCAATTAGGGAACGCGAAAAAAGTGACGACAGATTTAGAACAATTACTTGGCAGAACACCCACTTCTTTCGAACAGTATGCTCTAGATTATCAAGCGTACTTTCAATAAGCAAAATAAATAAGCATGAATCCCGTCATAATATCATCTTAAAAATGACTATTACTGGATTCATGCTTATTTTTTATCCATTTTTCTTTTTAAAAATAGAGAGGCCTAACCAAATTAATAAAAATGGCGTTGCAATGAGAATAATGCTAAGTACAACTGAAAACATTATCTTATCTCCTTATACGTTAATCTCGTTATGAACAGGCTCCACAGTTGGCTTTGTAACAAGCGCTAAAATGACTCCGACAACAAATCCAACTACCGCAAACGTTAACCAGCCCATCGAAATGTCATAAAACGGAATGAAACCTCTGAAAAACGCGTGAATGCCATCAATAGGAAGTTTTATCGCTTTTGCCCCTTCCAAAATCGAGATGACGGCCGTAAAACAAATCGTGGTCACATAAACCACTCGGCGCCCTTTAAACAAAGGATTAAGGAACGTGAGCAGAATGAGCACAATCGTTAGCGGATAAATCATCATAAGTACAGGTAACGAAAACTCAATCAAGTTCGCAAGCCCAACGTTTGCAACAAGGCAGGAAAACACTGAAAATACAATCACGTATGTTTGATATTTAAGTTTCGGAAACAGCTTCTGGAAGTAACTCGAACAAGCTGTAATCAACCCAATACTCGTCGTCAAGCACGCAAGCGTAATAATAATCGCTAGCAAAATCTTACCAAAATAACCAAAATAGAACGAAGCCGCTCCGGATAAAATAGGTCCTCCGTTATCGAAAAGTCCGAGGCGGTCCACACTCATGGACCCGATATAAGCTACAAAAATATAAATGACGGCCAAAAAACCTACCGCGATAAGTCCGGTTTTTAAACAGGCTGCCGCAATCTCGCGTTTTGATTTTGCCCCGTACGATTTAATTGCATTGATAACAATAATCCCAAACACAAGTGAAGCGAGCGCATCCATCGTGTTATAGCCACTAACAAAACCAGTGGAAAATGGTGAAGTCATATATTCACCTGTTGGCGCAGTTTGCTCTCCGAGTGGTTTCACGAGCGCCGCCACGATTAAAATGAAAATAAAAATGAGTAGTGCTGGTGTTAAGTACTTCCCAACACGATCAACAATTTTCGATGGCGAAAGTGATAGCCACAATGATATCCCAAAAAAGATGAGCGTGAAAATGAAAAGCGCAAACGTATGACTTCCTTCATTTAAAAATGGTGCCACTCCAATTTCAAAAGAAACTGTCCCCGTACGAGGTAAAGCAAAAAATGGCCCAATTGTTAAATAGAGAACGACTGTAAATAGAATGCCGTAAATAGGGTGCACACGACTTGCTAAGCTTTGCAAATCATTGCTTCCCGAAATGCCAATTGCTAGCACACCAAGAAGTGGTAAGCCAGCCCCAGTAAGTAAAAATCCTGTTATCGCCACCCACACGTTAGTTCCCGCTAACTGTCCTAAATGAGCTGGAAAAATCAGGTTACCTGCTCCAAAAAATAATGCGAAAAGCATGAGGCCAATAAAGAAATAGGCCGAAAATGATAGCTGTTTATTCAAATGATATCTCCCTTTCAAAATCTGTCTTGTTCCTCTACCATACAGATTATCTGGGTCAAAAGCAATAGCAAACAGTCATTTTAGCCTATTTGTAATGCTTGGAACAGCTTTATTTTCGAACAAATCGGGACAATTTCATTTATTTTCTTCAAAAAGCAGATTTGTCAGAAAATTAGCGATTTAATAAATCCACAACTTTTTGATTATAGCGCCACATATTTTCTAGCTCCTCTTCTTTAAGTTCTGTACAAATTTTCATAAAAGCTTTGTAAATGTAAGTATTCATTTCATCTTCACGTAAAATCATCTTTCCTTTTTCCGTTAAAGTTAATTGAAAATCTCTTACTTGAAGTAAGCCTCTTTCAGTTAGCCCACGTATGTTAGCCGCGATAATCTGATGTTTGCCTTTTACTTCATACAAAATCTCGCGCAAAAGGACCTTTTCATGTTCTGCACAAATTTTTAAAATTCGGAGTTGTTCATATGACATGCCCATGCTGTTTTGATGTTCTCTCGTTAATGCTTTCATTGCTTTTTGTACGCGCATATAACTAGAAACAAGTTCTTTCATTTGCTCAACCTTACTTTCTTTTATTTGCATAGTAGCACCTCCACCTTTATTTTAAAGGAAAAATAAGCATTTAAGTGGAAATTTACAAAATCCTAACTAAAAAACAATTTTACGTTTTATTAGTTGCTTATATTTTGTAAGTGTGATATAGTTTATTTATAAACAATAACATTTTACGTTTAAACTCACTTTTTTAAGTGAATACAAAGAATGTAAATAGAAAAAAATGGAGGAATGACAAACATGACAGTAGAAAAATGGAATATTGACCCTGCACACACTTCAATTGAGTTTCAAGTGAAACACATGATGGTATCAAAAGTGAAAGGCGTGTTTAAAAAATTTGAAGCAGACGTTCAAATGAATCCTGAAGACTTAACTGATGCCAAAATCAAATTTACTGTTGACGCAGAAAGTGTAGATACTCGTCAAGCACAGCGTGACGGACATCTAAAAAGTGATGACTTCTTTAATGTAGAAAAATACCCACACATCACTTTTGTTTCAACTGAAATCACGCCAGATGGTGACAATGAATATGAAGTAACAGGTGATTTAACTATTCGCGATGTTACAAAACCGTTGCAACTACACGTTACATTTGAAGGTTCTGGAAAAGATCCAAATACTGGAAATATCGTAGCCGGTTTTGAAGGACGAGGCAAATTCAACCGTAAAGACTTTGGTCTAAACTATAATGCAGCGCTTGAAACTGGCGGCGTTCTAATCGGCGATGAAGTCAAATTAAATATTCAAATTGAAGCTTCTAAATAAGCACAAATCCTCCCTGAAAGAAAATTCTTTCAGGGGGGATTTCATTTATTAACTAAAAAGTTCTTTAAATTGTCAAAAAGAACGCTTCATAATCACCAATTTGCAATTTAGCACGCTCCTCTTTATGCTATACTTAAAAACTAATAATTAGAAAGAAAAAGGAGCTGTACCCCATCAATGAATTACGTTTTTCAAGTTCAACTGAGTCAATCAAAAAGCTTTCAAACTTGCCGTGTAAATTTCCCAACATTTTGCCCGTCATGTCATTCAAGTAAACATTTAACCGTGCTTTCTTCTACATTAAATTCCAAAGATGAAGTGCTAGGCTTGCTCATAGAATGCTTATCCTGTCACGATGTATTTTTAGAAAAATTCCAAATTGAAAAAGTAGATAATGAATTAAAAACCACTTATTTAACCGTGCATGACTCCCAAAATCAGCCTTTCATCAATGATTTACATGAACAAAATCCGGAATTTGCTTCTTTTTATCAAGAAGCGCTTAATTTGGAAGCTTCTCACCGCTTAGAATCGGCCTACTTACTCTATATTAAATCGGCTGATATTTTAGCAAAACACTCGCTTGCAGATTTGAAAAATATCCTACCTAAAGGGTCCTTTGAATCGGACTGGCAAAACATCCCTGCTTCTACAGACCTTTTGCTTAAAAATATCGACCAAATCAAGTCTTACATCGAAGGCGTTGCTTTACTAATTGCTGGCTTAGATTCGCTTGTTTTGGCTGAGGCTGAAGCATAGGAAATCCAATTTTATGAGCAGGTCCCTAGTTTTCTTCCCAAAAATGCGTTAAAATGGTGTATTGCTATTTTTTAGAGAAAGAGGGACATTATGAATAAAAACGAAAAATTAATCGGCGTTATTGCGGGGGCGCTCGCCTATGTTTTATGGGGCATTTTGCCGATGTATTGGAAACTCGCAACGGAAGTTCCGGCAATGGAGATTTTAGCTTATCGCATTGTTTGGTCCTTTGTTTTCATGGTGTTTTTAATTGCGATTTTGCGCAAATCAAACGAGGTTTACCTTGAAATCAAAGCTGTTTTTAAAAGACCAAAAACAGCTACACTCATTACGCTCGCGGCTGTTTTAATTACAGTCAACTGGTTCATTTTTATTTTCACAGTCAATAGTGGTCACGTGACAGAAGCGAGTCTCGGCTATTATATTAATCCGCTCGTCAATGTGCTCATTGCGACTATTTTTTTGAAAGAACGTTTAAGTCGCGGGGAAGTCATTGCGGTTTCGCTCGCTTTTATTGGTGTTGCCATTTTGACGTACCATCAGGGCACGGTGCCTTATGCGGCGCTAGGCATGGCGATTTCCTTTAGTCTGTATGGTTTAATTAAAAAATTTATTTCGGTTTCAGTATGGACGGGATTAACTCTTGAAACGGTAATTATAACGCCGTTTGCACTTATTTATTTACTATTTTTCTCCAAAAATTTCTTTATGAGTTATTCTGTAAGCATCGATTTCATTATGGTTGGCGCTGGGATTGTAACAGCGATTCCACTCCTACTTTTTGCAACGGCAGCGAAGAAAATCAGCTATACAATGGTTGGCTTCCTGCAATACATCGGGCCAACATTGATGCTGATTTTAGGCGTTCTTCTGTATAAAGAAAGTTTTGACAAGGTACAACTTATGGCCTTTATTTGTATTTGGGCGGCAATTTTAGTCTTTACGATTTCTCATATTTATTTAAACGCTAAAACGAAGCAACTAAAATCGGCGGCTTCAAAATAAGTTTTGAGGTGAGAATTTTGGTACACAAAACAAACGCGTGTCGAATGCTTGATCAAAAGAAAATTCCCTATTCGCTCCATGAATACGTGGTCGATGAAACCCACTTAGATGCGGTTCATGTTGCGACGGAAACGGGTCGGAATCCCGCACAAATTTATAAAACGCTCGTGACGGTTGGCGATAAAACGGGGTACAACGTGGCGTGCATTCCAGCGAATCAAACACTCCAATTAAAAGCCTTTGCGAAAATCAGCGGCAATAAAAAAGTGGAGATGATTCATGTGAATGATTTAGAAAAAGTGACTGGCTACATTCGTGGTGGCTGTTCCCCCGTTGGCATGAAAAAAGCCTTCCCAACATTCATTGATGAAGCGGCACAAAAGCTCGATACGATTTTCATTTCCGCAGGCAAACGCGGCTTGCAAATCGAACTCGCTGCGAATGATTTGCTCTTGGTTTGTCGGGGGAAATTTGCGGATATTTCAATGTAAAAAAAGCAGTGTCCTGTTTGATTTTTCAAACAGGACACTGCTTTTTTAATTTTCACCATACATTTATCCATGTTTCATTGTAATATCTATCTGCCCACAATACGCCTCTATTACCGTTAGGATCAGATGTATATCTGGACATAATGTAAATTCGTTTTCCGCGAAACTTACTTTTACCAACTTCTAATCCAAATCCACCCCAGCCTATTACTGAATTCCCATACGCAGTTGTTACATCTGGTCTGTAAGATCTAGCAATTTTATACCTTCCTAGCTCCAAACCTGTATCCCGATTCATAATAAAGATATAAGCGTAGCTAGGATATCCACTTCTGTTACCATGCCATCCAGATGTTTTAATTGACCAATTTGTTTGCCTTAATTCATCAACAAAACCATATTGCCCTGATGAAGAATTCGTTTGGTTAAACGCGGCTTCAGCTTTATCTCCCGTCGAAAAGCCAAATGTTCCAATAATCCCAACCGTAAGCATACTAGCAATAAAAACTTTTAAAACCAATTTTTTCATCTCATTTCCTCCATTCTTTTTTGTTTAGTCTTACACTCTTATCATATCACGATAGCAAACTCACAAATATGTAAATTTTGTGTATTTTCAATTAAAAAGACTTTAAAAAAGTCATATTTTTGTTTTTACCAATCACATGCATACTTCTCCGTAAAGAAAAGCGGCATGAATTTTCATGCCGCTTTTTTTACTTCCGCCAAAACGTCGTACAGCCCGCTTTGTCTTCAATATTAAATTCAATAATCCGTCGTAATAAGTCGTAGTCAATTGGTTTATCCCATGGGAATTGAATGAGCATTTTCGTATGGCTGTAGCCCGCCTTTTTAATTTCTTCTGAAAAAGCTTCAATGCCAACAAGTTCTGGGGACATGGCTAAATGTTTTTTAGAAACGCTAAAGCCTGCAATGAATGTGTCATGATCCGTGAACATCGGTTGGTTCCAAGCAATTCGTTTACCTAAGTTTGGGAACGTCTTCTCCACCCAACCTAGCACTTCAGCAGTTCGTGCCTGCTGTTCGGGCACCTCAATTTGTCCAATAAAATCTTCGAATGTTTCCACTTTTGCTTCCTCCTTTCAGTTGCGTTTAGTTTAATTGTAACGGAAGAAACGAAATTTACAAGTGTTACTCACGGCAATCGCACTGACACCCTCCACCGCAACAGCCTTGCTCGCTCCTTGCGACTTGTGCAATCGTTTCGGCGGGCACACTTTCTTTCGCGCGCTTCACGGTTTCGCCGATTTTTGCGGCAGGCGCGCTCTCGCGGACTTTTCGCGCTTTGTCGAGAATGGCATTTTTGGGATTAAAGCGCTTCGCTCCCGTGCTCACTTTTCCTTCTTCCTGCACATCTTCCATGCCTTTTTTGGCTATCGAAAGCATCAGTTTAATGCGATTCAATTGGTTGACCGCACTCGACCCAGCATCGTAGTCAATCGACATAATGTTCGCATGTGGATAGAGCTTTTTAAGCCCTTTAATCATGCCGCGCCCAGTAATGTGATTAGGAAGACAGGCGAACGGCTGCAAGCAGGCAATATTTGGCACATCGCTATCTAACAGCTCGAACATTTCGCCCGTTAAGAACCAGCCTTCCCCCATTTTGTTTCCGAGTGACAACAATTGGCTCGCTTTTTCAGCGATAACTTCAATGCTTTCTGGGGCGTCAAAACGCGTGCTCGCACGAAGCGCATCTTTGACTGGCTTGCGGTACTGATTGATGGCGGGAATCGCAAGGCTTTGTTTCGCAAATGATTTCACTTTTGAACGACCGAACGTATTGGCCGCAAAATGGTCGTCATAGCAGCAATATAGCAGGAAGTCGACCAAATCTGGCACGACAGCTTCCCCGCCCTCTTGTTCGATGACGTCAACAATACTGTTGTTGGCACCTGGGTGGAACTTCACCAAAATTTCCCCCACAACGCCGACACGAGGTTTCTTCTCCGAGCTAATTGGCAGCTTATCAAACGCGTCGACCATTTCTTTTGCAAAAGCTTTATACGCTCTAAAGGAATATTGTTCCATGAGTGTCTTCGCTTTTCCGAGGTACTCGTGATACAACTTATTCGCACTGCCTGGTGTGACTTCATACGGCCGGGTCCTGTACAACATGCGATCTAGCGCGTCACCGATAGATAGCCCCGCCATAAACCTCGTTAATAGTTTTGGTGAAAGCTTAAACCCAGGCTGCTTCTCAAGTCCATTCGCGTTTAGCGAGATAACTGGAATGCCTTCGATTTCGGCTTCACGGAGCGCTTTTTTGAGCATTGAAATGTAATTGGTCGCCCGGCAACCGCCGCCTGTTTGCGTCATGAGAACGGCTGTTTTATTCAAATCATAATCGCCATGTTTCAGCGCATCCATCATTTGTCCGATGGTTAAAATGGCTGGGTAGCAGGCATCATTATTGACGTAGCGCAAACCTTCGTCAACAGCACGCGGTGTAACGGCAGGCAAGACTTCCAAGTTATAACCGCTAACTCGACCGGCCGCTTCAAGAAGGGCAAAATGCGTTGGCGCAAGTTGTGGCGCTAAAATGGTGTAGCCTGCTTTGCGCATTTCTTTTGTGAAGAGCGTTCTCGGTTCTGGTGGCGCCATTTCAGTTGGCAAGACGCCGTTTCTATCCCGCTCGTCAATCGCCGCTTTTAAAGAGCGCACGCGGATTCTAGCCGCCCCTAAATTGTTGATTTCATCAATTTTAAGAAGTGTATAGACTTTTCCGTGACCTTCAATGATTTCTTGGCACATATCCGTCGTAATCGCATCGAGTCCGCACCCGAATGATGTCAATTGGACGAACTCCAAGTCCTTCCTTTTCCCCGTAAAGCTTGCCGCGCGGTAAAGTCTTGCGTGGTATTTCCACTGGTTTTCAACGCGCAAATCATGCTCCATTTCGCCGAGGTGCGAAATCGAATCTTCGGTTAAAACGGCCATCCCGTTCATCGTAATGAGTTCTGGAATGCCGTGGTTCACTTCTGGGTCTATGTGATACGGGTGACCCGCAAGCACAATACCCTTCACTTTGTTTTTCGCCATGTACTCCAGTGCCGCTTCACCTTCATTTTGAATATCTAGACGGCATTTTTCAGCTTCGGCAAGGCCAGCCAAAACGGCTTGTTCCATTTCTTCGGCTGGGATATCAGGGAAAGTAAGTTTCATCGTTTCGATAAATGATTTTTCATTGTCAAGCGCGATAAATGGGCTAAACATTGGGATTTCTTTTTCCTCGAGCGCATCAACATTCACACGAATCACTTCTGGATAGCCGGCCACAACAGGACAGTTAAAGTTGTTTGTGGCTTCACCAAATTCGGGTTTTTCGTACACGACCGATGGATAAAAGACTGCATCGACTTTTTTGCGCACTAAATCCATCACGTGCCCGTGCGTTAGTTTTGCTGGATAGCAAACGGCTTCTGACGCAATCGTTTCGATGCCTTTTTCATATAGGTTTTTCGATGATTTACTGGAAAGTACAACCCGGTAACCCAACTGGTTGAAAATAGTAAACCATAGCGGGTAATTTTCAAACACATTCAAAGCGCGCGGAATACCAATTGAACCTCTTGTTGCTTCGGTTTTCTTCAACGCCTTGTAATCAAACGTGCGTTTAAGTTTATACGCGTACAAATTGGGCAGCAAATTCCGAGTCGTCTCCACACGCTCGCCGCGTTCACAGCGGTTTCCACTTACAAACGTGCGGTCGTCGCCGAAGCGCGTCACGGTTAATTGACATGTATTGCTGCACAAGTTACATCTGGACTGCGATGTCTCCGCACTAAATTCGCGTAATTTTTCCAAAACAAGCATTTCAGTCACTTCGCCTGTTTCATAATGTTCACGCGCGATTAGCGCCGCCCCGTATGCCCCCATCATGCCGGCAATATCTGGGCGCACAACTTCGCGTCCGGTTAAGAGTTCAAAAGCACGCAAAACCGCTTCGTTATAAAACGTTCCGCCTTGTACGATGACTTTTTCACCGATATCTTTTGGACTGCGCAGTTTGATTACTTTTTGGAGCGCATTTTTCACAACGGAATACGCCAGCCCCGCCGATAAATCCTCAAGGGTTACGCCCTCTTTTTGAACTTGTTTGACTTTTGAGTTCATAAAGACCGTACAGCGCGAACCTAAATCAACTGGTTCCTTCGCACTAAGCGCACGCTCTGCAAATTCTTCGATTGGCACATCAAGCGTATGAGCAAACGTTTCAAGAAACGAACCACAACCAGCCGAACAAGCCTCGTTTAGCATCAGGCTATCCAGTGCGCGATTTTTAATTTTCATACATTTCATATCTTGTCCGCCGATATCCAAAATAAAATCAACATCCGGTAAAAACTCGCGTGCCGCCCGGTAATGCGCGACCGTTTCAATTTCGCCAACATCAATTTTAAGCGCCGCCTTAATAAGCGATTCACCGTAACCCGTTATACCCGACTGCACAATTTGTACTTCTTCCGGCAGTTTTTCATACAAGTCACTCGTCGCATCAATGACCGACTGAAGCGGATTCCCATTATTACTTCCATAAAAGCTATATAAAATTTCGTTGTTTGTCCCCATCAAAATAAGTTTTGTCGTCGTTGAACCCGCATCAATTCCCAGATACGCATCACCTATGTAACTCGACAACTCCGCACGTGGCGCCTTCATCTTACCGTGTCTTGTCCGAAAGGCCACTAAATCTTCTGCTTTTGTAAAAAGTGGGGGTAGCGTCACCGTATCTTTTGCGAGGCTGGATAAATCCATGCCCGACAAGCGGCGCGTCACACTGTCGATTGAAATGGCCTCACTGTCAAACCCAGTAAACGCCGTGCCAAGCGCAATGAAATACTCCGCGTTTAGCGGCGCAATAATATCTTCTTCCTTCATTTTAAGTGTTTCCGTAAAACGAAAGCGCAATTGATCCAAAAACGTCAGCGGCCCGCCTAGAAACGCTACCTTCCCTCGAATTGGACGCCCACAAGCAAGTCCAGAAATCGTTTGCGTTACGACACTTTGGAAAATGGACGCCGCAATATCTTCTTTTCTGGCACCTTCATTTAAAAGTGGCTGAACGTCTGTTTTCGCGAACACTCCGCATCTTGAGGCAATCGGATAAATAGTTTGAGCGTTTTTCGCCAATTCGTTTAAGCCTGTTGGATCAGTTTGAACAAGCGTTGCAATTTGATCAATAAATGCACCCGTTCCACCCGCACATGCGTTATTCATGCGCTGTTCAATTCCGCCTGAAAAATAAATAATTTTTGCATCTTCCCCGCCAAGTTCAATAACGACATCTGTTTCTGGAATCACTTTTTCTACAGCTTCTGTACAAGCGATTACTTCCTGAACAAAATCCACTTCCAAGAATTTTGAAATCGCAAGGCCGGAAGAACCCGTAATCTTAAAGGTCATTTCGTCTGTTGAACATTTTTCCTTTAAATCTTCCATAATTAGTAGCGTTACCTTTTTGATGTCCGAATAGTGTCTGCGGTATGTTTGAAATAGAATTTCTCCTTCTTCATTCAATGCGACGGCTTTTGCTGTAGTTGAGCCGACATCAAGTCCGACATGAATCATTTTTCTCATCCTTCCCCATTACATGTTCAAAATATCACATTTTTTCTTTTGATTGTACCTTAATTCACAAATTAATAGTTGTTAAAAAATGAGTGATTACTCACTCAAAAGACGAGTGCATAGAAAATAAAAATAGACACCCTTATTTTTACACTTTTGCTTCTATTTGTAAAGGAAAAACCTGTTTGATGTAGTAGATTGACATTTTCATTAACCGTGCTAAAATTAATACAGAAAGAGCTAGTGTATTATTTATTTCTAATACACTCCGATGCCATTAAATTTAAAAAGGTGGGTTTAAGTTGAAGCGTATTGATAAAATTTATCAACATTTAGCGGATTTATCTTCCAAAACAACAATCCGCAAACAAATTGCTGAAAAAGACGGCTTTACAGCAACCATCATCGCGAATGACTTACATATTTTAAGAAATAATGTCAGCATGGAACTCAATGAACTTTTCAGACAAGGGAAAATTGTCAAAGTAAACAGCCGACCAGTTCTTTACTTCGTTCGACAAACGATTGAAGAAGCAATCGAACGCCCTCTCTCTGAAGACGAACTCACCTTTAGTCAGACAGAAGATCTTTTAGCTCTCTTCACTTCCGACACAATGAAAAAAAGTCCATTTGAAAACTTAATTGGCGCTAGCGAAAGTTTGAAAACACCTGTCGAACAAGCGAAAGCAGCCATGCTTTATCCACCAAATGGGCTTCATACGCTTATTTTAGGACAAACGGGTGTTGGGAAAACACTCTTCGCCAATTTAATGTATCGTTTCGCCCATCATGCAAATCGTTTATCGCAAGACGCGCCGTTTATCGTCTTCAATTGTGCGGACTACTATAACAATCCGCAACTGCTTATGTCGCATATTTTTGGGCACGTAAAAGGCGCTTTCACTGGCGCTGACGGCGAAAAAGAAGGCCTCGTTGAAAAAGCAAACGGCGGCATTTTGTTTTTAGACGAGATTCACCGCCTTCCTCCTGAAGGCCAAGAAATGATTTTCTACCTGATGGATTCTGGCACCTTCAATAAACTTGGCGAAACAGATCGCAAACGAAAATCGAATGTTTTAATTATCGGAGCAACGACCGAAAACCCCGAATCTTCTCTATTAAAAACGTTTGTAAGACGCATTCCGATTACAGTTTCGCTTCCCTCACTTGATGAGCGGACGGCGAAAGAACGTGTAGAACTGCTCACCCACTTGCTTTCCAATGAAGCGCACCGCGTCAATAAACCTATTCGGATTGAAGATGAAGCCGCGAAAGCACTGCTTGGCAATACGACTAGCGGAAATATCGGGCAACTAAAATCGAATATTCAACTTGTTTGCGCACAAGGATTTTTAAATAGTTTCGATCAAGATGATGCCATTTTAATTGACTTTAAGACGTTACCAATTGAAATTAAAGATGGTTTCTTCCATTTTAGTGGCCGCCGTAAAGAATTACAGGAAATATCGGAATATCTTGAGCCATACACGACCATTTATCCTGAACAAATTCGTCCGCTCATCACAACTGATGAATATGAACCGAACTTTAATTTGTATAAAATCATCGAAGACAAAGCTTCTATTTTAATGGATCAAGGCGTTCTAGATGATGATATTAAAAAATTTATTACGATGGATATCGACATTCATTTAAATAGCTTTTATAACAAATTTAAAAACACGATTCAGACGCGTGAGAACATTTTAAAAATCGTCAATGAAGACATTTTGAATTTCGCCGAAGAAATCAAACTACGCGCCGAGCGTCACCTACACAAAAAGCTGAACGAACGATTTGTTTTAGCGTTTAGTCTCCATTTAACTTCCTTTATTAAAAGAGTAGAAAGTAACAAGCCGTTAAAATATACGAACATCGAAACGGTTATTAACGATAAACCGGAAGCTTACGAGATTTCTTGTGAAATAAAAGATGAAATTGAAGCTGTCTTTCACATTCGCGTACCCAACATGGAAGTGATGTACTTAACGCTGTTAATTAGTTCGCTCTTAAAAGAACAGGAGAACGCCCGGGTTGCAGTCCTAGTTGCGGCGCACGGTAACAATACGGCTACCAGCATGGTCGGCGTTGCTAAAAAACTGCTCGGTGATGGACTCGTGGAAGGAATCGACATGCCGCTCGACCAAAGCCCTAAAGTTGTGCTTGATAAACTGACGGAACGGGCCAAAGAACTCGATATGGGACGCGGCGTCTTGTTGCTCGTTGACATGGGTTCCCTTACTGGTTTTGCACAAGTCATTGCTGAGCGCACGGGGATTGAAGTTCGCTCTATTGATATGGTATCCACGGCGACGGTCATCGAGTCGGTACGGAAATCCAATATTTTAGACATGGATATCGACAGCATTTATGACTCACTAAAAGACTTCCGTGGCTACGGTGGCTATGCTTCCGACAATGATTTGCAAGACCCAACTGGCAAGCCCCATGCGATCGTGACAATTTGCGCAACTGGTGAAGGTACGGCCGAGAAATTACAAATTTTCATTGAAAACATTTTAGATACAATAACGACCGAGCACATTCACGTTGTCCCAATTAGTGTGGCAGAAATGCAGCCGCGCCTTGCAGAACTTCAAAACGAATATGACATTCTGATGGCGGTTGGGATTGCCGATCCCCAAATGTCGATTCCCTTCATTCCGATTGAACGTTTATTCGCGAGTGATGGTGAGGAACACCTCGTTAGCCTCGTCAAACAGCGAAATATTTTCGTCCAAAAAAGTGAAACAAACCGCATTACAAAAGAAGTCGTGGAAGACAGCCTGAATGAATTCCTCACGTATTTGAACCCGAAAAAAACCATTGACATTTTAAATACCTTCAGCTCTGTTTTGGTAGAAAATCTCGGTCAAAAAATCGACAGCGCCCACCAGATTAACCTTCTCATACACGTCGGATGCGCCCTCGAAAGAATGGTCATAAACGACAGTTTGATTTATCGTGAATCAAAAGAAAGCTTCGATCCCCACATTTTAACTGCCCTAGAAGCAGCAAATGAAGCCGTCAGAAAACGAATGAATCTTTCTTTAACAAAAGATGAAATTTACTACATCCACGACATTCTAAAAGATATTTATTTACAAAAAACACCATAGCACTAAAGAGGCAAGATTTGCCTCTTTTTTTGTTTGCACTCCAATTTTACAGGGTAATGTAGTTTATGTGTCAAAATAAAATTAGTGTATTGGAAACCTTCTTTAGCGTATTAGGCACAATATATTACATATCAGACAATTGCTTTCTACACTGATTTATCAAGAATTAAGGGGGGATACTCTAAATCGGCATGCTTCTTGCATTCTATAAGATTGCGGGATATTAAATTCGTCAAGAAGGAGGAGATAAATGATGCCAGTAGGGATTATCATTGGCACACATGGTGAATCAGCCCGTGAATTATTAAAGTCGGCTGAAATGATCATTGGCAAACAGGAAAATGTAGAATACATTACATTTGTTCCCGGTGAAAACACGGATACTTTGATTGCCAAATATAAAGAAAAGCTGAATTTAATTGACTCTTCGCAAGGCGTTATCTTTATGGTTGACCTCTTTGGCGGAAGTCCTTATAACGCTTCCAGTACCATCGCCTTACCGGAAGAAAACATGGATGTTGTAACAGGTGTGAACATTCCCATGCTGCTTGAAACCCTCGCAATGAGGTCTGGCGCTAACCTCAGCGATTTAGTTGACATTGCGATTCGTGCGGGTAGTGAGGGAGTGAAATCATTAAAACAAACATTACCAACTACAAATGAAAATGAAGGGGAGGACGATTTATAATGGATATTCGTCTAGCAAGAATTGATGACCGTCTAATTCACGGTCAAGTAGCTACAGTATGGACTAAAGAAACACATGTAGAACGCATTATTGTCATCAATGATGATGTTGCAAAAGATCAAGTGCGTAAAACTTTACTTACGCAAGTTGCGCCGCCTGGTGTTAAAGCAAGCGTTGTCGATGTTGACAAAGGAATTCGCGTATACAACAACCCGAAATATGCGACTACACCCGTTATGATGTTATTTACGAATCCGACGGACGTTTTAAAATTGGTGGAAAATGGTGTGGATATTAAGTCCGTCAACATCGGCGGCATGGCATTCCGTGAAGGCAAGAAGCAAATTACGAACGCCGTTTCAGTAGATGAACAGGACAAGACTTCTTTCCGTGAGTTGGCCAAACGTGGCATCGAACTTGAAATCCGCAAAGTAGCTTCAGATAACAAAGTTCAACTAATACCGCTTATTGAAGAATAAGTCATAGTGCAAATTAAGCGCTTCTTTTTTCTAAAAAAATCGATCTTATATGTATTTTATTAAAACTGGGAGGGAAAATAATGACTGCTATACAACTCGTTCTTGTATTTTTAGTTTCTTGTGTCAGCGGTATGGGGAGTATCCTCGATGAATGGCAAACGCATCGTCCGTTAATTGCCTGTACACTCATCGGACTAGTTCTTGGGGATATAACAACTGGTATTATTATTGGTGGTACCCTTGAAATGATCGCTCTTGGTTGGATGAATATTGGGGCAGCCGTTGCGCCAGACGCAGCGCTAGCTTCCATCATTTCAACCATTTTAGTTATTACTGGAGGGCAAGATATTAGTGTTGGGATTTCACTTGCCATTCCACTTGCAGCTTTAGGTCAAGTCTTAACCATTTTAGTTCGTACAATCACTGTTGCTTTCCAACATATGGCGGATAAAGCCGGAAAAGCCGGTAACCTCCGAAGTCTCGACTGGATTCACGTCACAGCACTTTTACTGCAAGCGATGCGTATCGCGATTCCTGCAATGATTGTCGCTGTAACAGTTGGTACTGATGCCGTTACAAATATGTTGAATGCCATTCCAGATGTTATCGTAAATGGATTAAACGTAGCTGGCGGATTCATTGTTGTTGTTGGTTATGCGATGGTTATTAATATGATGCAAGCGAAATATTTAATGCCGTTCTTCTTCTTAGGATTTGTCGTTGCGGCATTTACTGCCTTCAACTTGGTAGCACTTGGTGTTCTAGGACTTGTAGCAGCAATTGTTTACATTCAGCTCAATCCTAAATACCAACTTAAAGCGGCTATTGAGCAGTACGGCGGTGGCGGCGGAAAACGCCAATCAGATGATGACTTAGATGACGACTTGGACGACTAAGAAAGGGGGATAATAAACATGGCTAATGAACAAGTTACAGTTGGTGAAAAAAAATTAACGAAGCGTGATTTAATGGGCGTCTTCATTCGCTCAAATCTTTTCCAAGGTTCATGGAACTTTGAACGTATGCAATCACTCGGATTTTGTTTTTCTGTTATCCCTGTGATTAAACGCTTATATCCTGAAAAAGGTCCAGAACGCGAACTTGCTATTAAACGTCACTTAGAATTCTTTAACACACATCCGTATATGGCTGCTCCAATTCTAGGGGTAACAAGCGCGATGGAAGAACAAAAAGCAAACGGAGCTGATATTGACGAAGGCGCAATAAACGGGATTAAGGTTGGTCTTATGGGGCCACTTGCCGGTGTAGGTGACCCAATTTTCTGGGGTACTGTTCGGCCCGTTCTCGCCGCACTAGGCGCAGGTTTTGCCACAGATGGTAGTATTATTGGTCCGATTTTGTTCTTCGTACTTTTTAACGCGATTCGACTTGGTTTCCGTTATTGGGGTGTCTTTTATGGTTATACAAAAGGTACCGATGTTGTTTCCGATATGAGTGGCGGTGTACTCCAAAAATTAACGGAAGGTGCTTCGATTCTCGGACTATTCGTTATGGGGGCGCTCGTAAACAAGTGGACAACGATTTATGTGCCACTTGTTGCTTACACAACAACCGACGACAATGGTAAAAAAGTAGAAACGACTGTTCAAAGTATTTTAGACCAATTAATGCCGGGTCTACTAGCTTTAGGACTCACCTTCTTATGTATGTGGATTCTGAAGAAAAAAGTCAATCCACTTTGGCTCATTTTAGGTCTTTTCGTAGTGGGTATTGTTGGTTATGCGACAGGTATTCTCGGTCTGCCACCAGCAAATTATTCACCACTCGGTTAAATCATTTAAAACAGCGAGGAATCTGGGGTGTCCTAGGTTCCTTGTCTGTTCTTTCTATGCTACAATGATGAGGAAGTAATTTTAAAAGAATGTGAGTGAAGTATAAATGGAGTGGACGGCTACAAACATTTTTCTACTTATTTTCAGTATAGGTGCCTTAGCTTTTATTCTCTATGACGGCGTTGTTATCACTTTCTGGAAAGGTCAGACAAAACTAAAAGCCCGCCTTCGTTCACGTGGAAAGTGGGATGGATACATATTTATCGGGTTAATTATTCTTTTGTTCGGTATGAATATTTCGCGAAACGGTCCCTTCTCAACGACTGTTTTACTCGGTATTTTGGCTGTATTGTTTATTTATATCAGTTTTTTCCGCAGTTCAAATGTCGTTTTTAAAGAAGATGGCTTATTTTACGCCCTACTCTTTTTCCCTTACTCGAAAATCGAACGAATGAATTTATCGGAAGACGGCGTTTTAGTGATTGAAACCGACCGTAGACGGCTCATGCTTTTCGCAAAGTCAGAAGATGATTTAGAGAAGATGATGAAGGTTTTGGCGATGTATAGTTAAATGGATGACTGTAAAGGAAGCTATATAGATAGGCTTCCTTTTTCGATTAAATATTCCTAATCCCCATGTATTGAATACTATTATTGACAATTATGATTACCCCTTATATACTTGAAAGTGCATTACATCACAAATTTGAAGGCTAAACAGTCTGCTGAAGGCGGCACAATTTGGGTTGAATGGGCGGCAATTCTTATTATAAGCATTCTACTAGAACGCATCGTTCCAGTGCATCGAATAATAGAGCCACGGAAAGAAGTCCTTGGATGCCAAAAAATCAGTTAGCTACCTCATGGATAAAATCATCCTTATGGTGAAATAAAGCAAACTGGGCAACAAGGTGATTTAATTAGTGACATAATTAACAGAGTTGTATTGCACAGAGCTTTTCAAGCAGTCAAGACTATTTGTGACGTTTGAAAAGCTTTTTCTTTATATAAACAACAAGGGATGATTACATGCGGAAATTTATTTGGATACTTATTTTAATAATTTTTTTACTAGGGAATTATTTGAGCTTTATCACATTAGAGACCTCGCTTACTGCAAAAACCTTATACGGAAATGTGAGTCAAGTAGAGATAAAAAATGAAGTCAATTATGACCAAAAAGAATTAATCCACTCGATTGATACCTTTTCTAAAAAGTGCAATCTAAACATTATGCAATATACATTTGTTGGGGAGCAAGCTATCAATATTTACGCCTCAAATATTAAAGATTCTAATACTTTCCATACATCAAATAAAGGAAAATCGCCGACGAAAGCGTATCTGTCAAATGATTCCGAACTACATTTTCCAACTAAAAAATGGGATATTAAGATTTATTCATTTGATCAAGTTAATAATGTGAGTTTAGGTAGTGTTTTTTATGTTGAGGGGCTTGATAACAAACTAAATTATGAAGCATTCATAAAAGAATTTGAACAATATGGGGATTTAGCTTTTGAAAATCTGAACTTCAAAATTATTGATTTTATTGATAGTTCGATGCTCAGTATTCTATTGCTTTGTCTATATGTTTATTGGATTATACTATTTTATTATATGAAGCAAGAACAAAGTTTACTAGTTAAACAACTATGGGGATACTCTAACTGGGATATATTAAAACCCCTAGTATTTAAATTCTCAAAATGTATTTTTATTGCCCTTGCAATATTAGCTTTTGTGGTTATCTCCCTCTTTATAAAAGGGGTTCAGTTTTATTACATATCCTTTTTATCTTATTTGATTTTCGTGAATATATTACTTTTTCTTTTTATTACGGTATCCGTTTATCTGTTTGGAAGACACGAACTAAAGAAAAAATCCGTCTCTCTTTCTAACATAAAACATCAAACTACAAAACAACAACTTATTTTTAATCTAATAACAAAATTTATTTTAGTTTTTTCACTTACGCTACTTTTTGTAACTTTTTTTAAAAATTACACCGCACTAACTAATGAAGTCAATAATTTTGCAACTTGGAGCCATGCAAAAAATGTTAATAAAGTTCAAGTGGGAACTTTATTAGATGATAACGGGAACGACTTAAAGAAAAATTATGCCATCAATAATAAATTTAGCAATTTTTATGAAAAAGCTAAGGAAACAGATGACGCTTTTGTCATGTACTCAACTAATTTTCGCAGATTAGAGAATGGTGAGTTTCAATATTTAAAAATGGTGAACGATAAGAACGATATATTATCTCCGAATGGTAAAAGCATCACTATTGACTTAAATTATTTACACCTAAATCCAATTAAAGCTATAGATGGAAAAGATGCCGTAACTAAAATTAT
Organism: Listeria sp. ILCC797; assembly: GCF_900186185.1. Lineage (NCBI taxonomy): Bacteria > Bacillati > Bacillota > Bacilli > Caryophanales > Listeriaceae > Listeria > Listeria sp. ILCC797. The sequence continues at coordinate 148,490 of NZ_FYBS01000002.1, read as the reverse complement.
TGATAACGACTATACTTTAAATATACTGATTCCACTCAAGCAAAAAACAAATGAAGCTGCTATCGTTCAAAATTATGTTGATTGGTTTTATTTCCAAAAGATAGAGATTGCGAATATGTATCGCGAAGAATTAGGGCTCTCAAAATTAAATACTTCAAAAGAAAGTCTTAAAATCAACTGCATTTATGTTCAAGATGAACAAAATTACTTTACTTATGATATTAATAGTGGTTCTCAAAATGATAGCCAAATAAAAGATCCGCTAGCAATCATATACACAAATAATTTAGACTCATCTTACATCGGTTCGTTAACAACAAGTTCTATGTTTTTCACGAGCACCCACACGGGACAAGCTTTTAACAAGATTTCCCCTATTATAGAAGACACTGGAGCCACAGAAATCACACACGTATTTAATGTCTACCAATCTATTAGTGAAGAAATTATTGCTTTAAAAAGCAAACTCTATAGGCAATCTATTAGCGTTATGCTGATTCTAGCAATAATGATCTGTTTTTCAATTATTTTTACAAAAGCACAGTATCAAAACATGCTTTATAAACAGGCTATTAATCATGTTTTTGGTAAGTCATTTTGGCAAAGTAGTTCAGCACTTATTTTAATGAACCTCTTAGTCAGCTTTATTAGTGGATCACTTGTTATTTGGCTAAGTAGTGAATACGTTGGCTATGCCTTTCTTATAATTATGTTGCTTATAGAATGCTTGATTATTTATACGATACGAATGAAGATTGTAAATAAAGATATAAAAATTTTATTAAAAGGTGAAAAATATGATTAAATTAGAAAATATTAGCAAAAAAATAGATGGGAAATTTATTTTACAAGATGTATCTCTCCAAATTTCACCTGGTGAGTTTGTTGCTATTTTAGGGCAAAGCGGTAGTGGCAAAACTACTCTACTCCATATTATGGGATTGCTTGAAGAAGTCCAAAGTGGCAGCGTAACTATTAATAATAGTAAAACCCCCTCGCAAAAAATGATACGTGAACTAAAAAGAAATACTTTAGGCTATATTTTTCAAAATTATTTATTATTGGAAAATGAAACTGTGCAAGCGAATCTAAATATTTCAAGAAAAACAAAAAAAGAAGAGATGCTATCATTCTTGCAAGATGTTGGTTTAGATAGCACCTATATTTCCAAATATGTCTATCAACTGAGTGGAGGCGAGAAACAACGAGTAGCAATTGCAAGAGTTCTGTTAAAACCTTTTGATATTTTACTCGCTGATGAACCTACTGGAAATTTGGATCAAAAAAACCGTGATATGATTATCAACTTACTTTTAAAAATAAAATCTGAAGGAAAAACTGTTATTTGCGTTACCCATGATTATGAAGTTGCGGAAAAAGCAGATAGAATTATTACCATCCAAGAAGGAGAAGTGGAAGATGAAAATATTCAGCATCACACTCGTTAATACATTATTAATTCTTGTAACAGTAGTCATTCATAAAGTTATATTTAGATTATTTCTCTTTGGTTATGATAGCCTGATTTTTTACTGGGGAATCTTTATTATTATCTATTTTCTTTTAAATTTAATGACAAATCTTGTTTTCTTAAATAAAAAATAAGTTAGAGCATTAAAAAAAGGTCGGGAATTTACCCCGACCTCTTTCTCTATTTATATACCTACACTATTAAGTCTAATCTCAGAAACAATCACATCTATGAATTTCCCGTGCAAATGTTCAATTTGCTCATCAAAATCCGTGTCGAAACAAATGATGCTCTCTTCAAGGCGCAGAACAGCAAAGCCATCTTCCTCATAATCTTCAAGTTGACCAACAATATGGATTTTCTCATCTTCATCGATTTCAATTAAGCAGTGCTTTTCTTCGCTTTCGTTTAAAAACTCAAACGTGATTTTTTCGGGAATTGTCACTTCTACCGTGTACTTCCTCCCCGGGTCTGGCTCCTCGTCCATCCAAGTGCCGACACCTTCACCAAAATCACTTGAAAAAGTCACTTTATTGTCTTGAATTTTACTTCGAACCGTTATTTCCACCAATTATTTCCTCCTGTGTCATCAAGTTCTGACACTATTATAGCACGACTTTTTTAATCAGCCTAATTTTTTTCCATAATATCCAGAATTTTTCTCGTATCCACATAAAAAGCTGTTTTAGTCGCGGGATTTCTTGCATTTGTTAATAAAATAATCGTTTTTGTATGGTCTTTCGTAAAAACATTGGCAGACTCATATCCGTAAAGTACGCCTCTCGAAATATGATAATCCCCAAAATCATACAGACCGAAACCATATTTTCCAGCCCCTTTTTGCAAAAGGCGTTTAACCCCTGCCTGCGAAATGAACTTCCCAGAAAGCAATGCGTCATCAAATTTTTTCACATCAGTTGCCGTCATATACATATCCCCAGCACCAAAAAGCTGAGACATATCTTCTGTAAACGGCGCTGAAATAAGCTCACCCTTTTTCGTATAATAACTCGCCGTATGTGCCGAGAGCTTATAAAAGCTCGGGCCAAATCCCGCTGTAGTCATTCCAGCAGGCGTAAATACATGTTGTGTCACATAGTCGCTCATCTTCATGCCTGAAATTTGCTGAATTAAGTAAGCAATCACCGCGTAATTATCGTCTGAATAATGCCATTTCCCCGGATTCTCTTTAACTCCCGCACGTTCAATATCTTTCACAATTTGATCTGGTGTAACCGCACCATTGCTCTTTTTACGTTCGTTTAATCCGCTCGTATGCCCTAGAAAATTTTTAATTTTAATCGCTTGTCCGTTTGGAAAATGTGGCAAATATTTTTGAATAGAATCATCTAAGCCAATCTTCCCCTGCTCAACAAGTTGCATAAATGCCGTTGCAATGATCGCTTTTTGCATGGAACCAATCAAATAAACACTATCCGTTTGATTTTTCTTTCCTGTCACTAAATCCGCAGTGCCGTATCCTTTATTCATCACATATTTACCCTTATCTTCAATAAAAACAGTGCCGTTAAAACCAATTTCTTGTAGATACACATCAATCGCTTTTTCAGCATCCACATTTGCCTCTACCACTCGAGACGGTGTCACTTGCTCTTTAGGTGTCTGCTTCACATCATCTATGTAAAAATAAAAACTTCCGCCTAGTATGCCAATAAGAAGAATAAGACTTATACCACCATACTTCTTTCTACGATGCCATTTCGCCTTTTTGCGTTTGTTTTTCTCAAGACGTGTTTCTCTCATGAAACTCATCACCTCTTGCTTTCATTTGAACTATCTTATCACAAAATAACTACTCACTAAAAGAGGGCATATTGCCTATTTTACAAATAAAAAAGGGCTACTTGTCGTAAGCCCCACCCCTAATTATCTAATTTTCCTGCCTGACCATTTTCCGAAAACAATTTTGTAATCGCTTCAAGCCATTTTTTCTGCTTATTTACTACAAATTGGTAAGTATCCCCGTTTTTTAGTTGAATTTCAATGATATTAGGAATCACTTCCTTACCAAAAATTTTCGTCTTTACTCCGCGAATTTTAGCTACATCGTCAAAAGAAATAACCAGTTCCTCATCAAAATATTCATTTGGCTGATGCACCAATTTAGTTGGCGTCAAATAAAGTTTCCCCGGAACAGCCTTAAAATTCATCTTTAAATTTGCAAGCCCTTTATAGACCACATCAAGTTGTTCCATGACTATTGCCTCCTTTTACCATCTCACCTTTATTGTAGCAAATTTCCGCTAAAATAGCCTACCAAACATCTTTTTCTTATTTTGTTTTTCAGGTACAAACAACTCCAAATGACTTGGTAAAACATCAATTTTAACAGGCAAACTTGGACCCGGATCACCGTCTACGTTCACAGAAATATCTTCCCCACTCGCTTCAATCTCCAAATGACTCATCTTATAATACTCTACACCATTCGCATTTTTCAGCGTTCCCATGACAAGTTGCGGAAGAATGTTAGCCGCATCAATTAAACCAAGCTTGGTTAGGATGAAAACGTGGAGTAAGCCATCATCTAATTCAGCTTCTGGCGCCCATTTCTCCATCCCACCAACTGAATTCGTAAGCCCAGCAACTACTAATGCTGCTTGATCATCAAAATCCACTTCCTCACTCCGAATTTTAAAATGGAGCAATTCATGCCGATTAAACGCCTTTAGCCCTTCAATAAAATACGCAACAGGACCAAATTTCGTTTTTTGTTCCACACTCACCTGATCGACCGCTTGGGCAATCATGCCAATGGCTAAGACATTCATGAAGTATTGGTCATCAATTTTTCCAACGTCCATCGGTTTTAAAACTGCTGTTTCAAGCATTTTAATCGCTTTAGCTGGTTTTAGTGGGATTCCCGTCGAACGCGCCAAGTCATTTACTGTACCAAGTGGGATAAATCCAAACGCCGGGCGCTTATCATGTTTGGCAAGTCCATTAATCGTTTCATTTAATGTGCCGTCACCACCCATAGCAATTACTGCATGGAAACCTTCTTCGGCAGCCAAAGAGGCAAATTCCGTCGCGTCACCACCTTTTTCCGTGAGCCGAACCTCCACATTTTCAAAACGATTTTTCAAAACTTTTTCTGCTTTTTCCATGTAGACTTTCGCTTTTTCTTTCCCCGATGATGGATTTACAATAAGAAGAACTTTTTCCATATGTCATTTACCTTCTTTCCTGACAATTCCTCTTTTATTATACCCAAAACGTAATTTAAAAACCATTTTCATTTGAATAACGCTTCACTTTTCGTTACATTTAACATATGTATTAAAAGTAGGAGGAACATTATGTCTAAATTTCGCGCTTTATTCGTAAACCAAGACGCAGATGTCGCTGTCGCTGAAACTGACTTCACTGCCTTACCAGAAGGCGATGTAACCATACGCGTACACTATTCTAGCATCAACTACAAAGATGCTCTCGCAACTTTGCCAGACGGAAAAATTGTTACAAACTACCCGTTTATTCCAGGAATTGACGCAAGCGGTATTGTCACAGAATCAAAATCTTCTCTGTTTAAAAAAGGCGACCAAGTTATCGTCACAAGTTATGGGTTAGGCGTAAGCCATTTTGGTGGTTTCAGCGAATTCATTCGTGTACCAAAAGAATGGGTCGTTCCGCTCCCAGAAAATTTATCGTTACGCGAAGCCATGTGTTACGGTACGGCTGGTTTTACGGCGGCGCTAAGCGTGCAAGCCCTTTTAGATGATGGCGCGAAACCAGACGATGGGGCTGTTGCTGTTAGTGGGGCTTCAGGCGGCGTTGGGAGTATTGCAACGGGCATGCTTGCTAAAAAAGGCTTTTCGGTAGTCGCCTCCAGTGGAAACTCGGGGAGCAAAACGCTACTCCGCGAACTTGGTGCAGCGCAAGTTGTCACTCGGTCAGATTTTAATCCCGAAAAAAAACGGGCATTAAATACGGAACGTTTCGCTCACGCGGTCGATTGTGTCGGCGGTGAGGTGCTAGGCTATTTGTTGTCCGCTACAAAATATGGTGGCACGGTTGCAGCATGCGGCATGGCACTTTCTGGAAAATTGGAAACAACGGTTTTCCCGTTCATCTTGCGCGGCATAAATCTACGCGGCATCGACTCTGTGTACTGCCCGTATGAAAAGCGTGTGGAAATTTGGGAACATATCGCAACTGATTTGCGTGTCACAAAACTACCTCCGCTGTTAACTGAAATTACGTTAGATGAACTGCCGGAAGCGCTTCGCAAAATTATGGACGGCGGCATTGCAGGTCGCTATGTAGTCAAGATTGCTGAATGATGGGCAAAAAAAGAAGCATAAATCCAGTAAAATCCATTTTTGAAAATGGCATGAATACTAGATTTATGCTTTTTATATTTATGAAATAATCCCCTTAGCGGTAGGCTGATAATATTTGAAATTCGGTTGTTTCATCTACTATCATTTTAGCCTCAAGATAATTTTCGCATTCGATTGCACTTATAAGGTCATTTAACTTGTTGACAAGTTCAGGGCCCGAATGTTCTAAAATAAGAAGAACTTCATTATCTGCAAATTGATTAATTTTATCGAAATAACTAACTAAGATTTCATGATAATAATCATTTTTCAGGCAGTTCACCAGTTCCAGCACCACCGTACGACAATAAGTCGTATAAGCCGTTTCGTCACCATTACGCACTTGCCATTCAAACTCGACTCTTTTAGGGCTCAATATTCGCTGATCAAATCTAATTTTTTTAGCTTCGATGCGTTCAATCGTATGCTTTAAAAACAAACCGACAATATCTAAGATTTCAATATAATTATCTTTGGATATTTTGCTACTCTTTACGATAGCTCCGCGGTAATCCAGATTTTCTACAAACCCATCTGCAGTGAGCATTGCAATTGCTTTTCTTACTGGTGTGCGACTTATTTCTAATTCTCGCGAAATCGTTGTTTCAATTAAACGTGTGCCCGATTCGTACTCCCCCGACTGAATTCTCCTTTTAATTTCCTTGTAACATCTTGTTTCCATTGTCTCTTTTTGGCCTTTTTCCATCTCATACCCTCTTCTCTCTGTTTTTAGTAACCTGTATCACAAAAAGGATTTGGAAAGAATGATTTCCTGTAAGAATGGATTTTCCTGCACTTTTTTCTCTATCGCAAGAAAAGGACTATATTCCGTATTTTCACTTGTTAAAAGAACGGTTTGAATCGCAATAATCTGACGCACTAAGTGAAAACTTAAACGCGCTTCTTTTTTAGTGAAATGTCGGAACAATTGTTCCATCATTTTTCCTAAATAATAAAATACCACGGCTAAAATAATAATGATAAGCGCAACGATAACTCTACTTTTCCCATCAAAAACTTGAAATAAGAAACTTCCTCCAAAAATAGCTAAAAAAACGGCAATAAAGACACTCATGACGATTCCTAGCAAATTCCATTTTTTAAATTCGTTAACTTGTTTATTCTGTGATTGAATAAATAAAATTAACTTATCCAAGTCTTCTCGCGTGATAAAGCCATTTCGTTTTAAATATGCGTAGAGAAGATATTGTTTGAATTTTCCCAGCTCATTAAAATTTCGAATTTGATAGTTTAATTTAATGTATCTACGAGCTTTTCTAACAATCATCGTGTGAAACAACAGGCTAATTAGCAATACCGTTATGCTGAGCATGCCCCACGCGAGTGAATTTGAAAGATATATAAAGCTAACGATTGTTGCTCCACTAAGTAAAAGACAAATAAGTATGTATCCCACCCAGTATCCCTTCATAAAACTATAAATTAAATTCCAATTCCCCAGTTTTTTAAAATAAAAATGAAATAATTTGTTTACTGCCATTGCCACACTCTTTTCTATTTTTGCCTAGTCTTAGTTTACCATGGATGCGCTTCTTGTGAAAGTTTAAATCTCTTAGCTCGCACTAGGGGTAAGAGCTGACTAATTTTATGCGCTGTTTTAAATTAAAAACACCTCACCTTTACAAGGCGAGGAATCTTTTTAGTCATTTTCAACATTTATGATTGAACCGTCTTGAGCACTTAGACGCACTTCGGATTCATTTGCACCATTTTGAATCGATACATCATAAACCGTATCGTTGTAAGAACGATCTAGTTCAACACTTTCTACAGCGCCATCTACTTCAGCTACTGCTTTTTGCATCGCTTCATCCATTGAAATCACATTTGTTACATCAATTTTTTCATTAGCACGTTCGTTTTTGTCGTCCATATCAAGCGCTTCACTCGAATCTTGTAGCACTTCTTCTGAATCAGCATCGAAAACCATTTCATATTCATTCGTGTCGTCCATACCTTCTACTTTATAGACAACTTTGCCATGCTCATATTCTAATTTTACAGACGTCAAATCAGCGTTTTTGTTTTTTTCTTGGAATTTATTAATGACATCTTCCATCGATAAATTAAACGTTTTTCCATTCAAATCATTTTGTTGTGTGGAAGAACTTTTTGATGAAGAAGACTGTTTAGCATCTTTATTATCACTTGAACGATAGTCATCATTATCTCCACAAGCTGCTAAAACCCCGAGCGATAAAACGAGTGTTGCGGCAATTCCAATCATTTTTCTGTTTTTCATGCAAATCCCTCCTGTAAAATAATATACATTTATATTTTTATTATAAAGAGAATTACTTTAAAACACTTCCTACTTTAGTCTTAATTTTCTCGTTTCAAATAAAGGCGCACAATTTCTGGGTTGTTCAAAATGCGCGGCACAATCGTTGTATTGCCAAGCCCTCTGCTCACAATCATGGCTTTCCCATTTGCCAAATGACAACCGGCCGTTAATTTCGGTAAAAACCCTTGTCCGGGGGAAAATAGCCCTTCTGTGAGTGGTAAGCGAATCTGTCCGCCGTGTGCGTGACCACACAAAACAAGATCCACTGGCATATTTTGGTAAATCGACCAGTATTCCGGACGATGTGCGAGTAAAATGGTGAACGCATCACGCGGAATCTTCGCCGTCGCACGTTCAATTTCCTCCTGCACAATGCCGCTCATATCAAATTTATGCTCCGCCCAACTAGGCTTCTCCTCTTCCGGCAAATGGAAAGTCGGATCATCCACACCAGCAAGCGCAATTCGTTCCCCATTTTCTTCCAAAAACAAATGCTCATTATGCAAAATTTGAACGCCCGCTTCTTTTAATGAGCGGAGCAAATCTTCAAACAAAGCACTTTTCTGCTCATGATTACCACTTATGTAATAGAGCGGACAGATTTTTTTTAGTTTGCGAACTAATGCAATGGCAACATTTTGCGGCTCATCACCATCAATTAAATCACCTGTTAAAAAAATACCGTCCGGCTCCATTAAAGCGACTTTTTTAATAAGTTTATGGTTAAATCGACCAAATGAACAACTGTGCACATCAGATAATTGAATATATGTTTTCCCATCAAACGCCTCAGGAATTTTGCTTGAGCGTATCGCATAATCAGTGACGACTAATTTTTTCGTTGCATAATACGAATGGCACATAAACCCGGCAAATGCCGCGACTCCAAAAATGTTTTTTTTCATGTCATTTCCTCACTTTGCATTTTCCTATTCGGTTTATTTTACCATTTTAACACGTAAATTGCTGATTATTTCATTTGAAAGGCATGAAATCTTTCCGCATCGACAGGACTAACTTCAGCGCGGAGTTCGGTTCCTTGTTCCGTATAATCTTGCATGATCACCCGCGCATGCTCGTTTAAATACGAAATAATATCGCCGCGGTCAAATGGAATGAGAAACGTTAATTCTTTGTAGTCTTCAAAAATCTGCTTTTTAATTTCCTCTGTGAGCATCGCAAGACTAGCAACGTCTTTCGCAGAATAGATGAGTCCACCATCTCGCAGTACGGGATACTCGGCTCCTGCTACTTTATCGGCCTTGTTGTAGATGAATAAAACAGGGACATCCTTTACCCCAACAGCTTCTAACGTTTTTTCGGTCGTTTCTATCATTGCCTGATAATTTTCGTCCGAATAATCCACGACGTGTAGCAGCAAATCCGCCTCCTTCACCTCCTCAAGTGTTGAGCGGAAAGCCTTCACGAGATGCGTCGGCAGCTTGCTCACAAAACCAACCGTATCTGTTAACAAAAACTGTTTTTTGTCTGGTAAAATGATTTCGCGTATGCTCGTTTCGAGTGTGGCGAACAGCATATCTTTCTCAAAAACCTGTTTGTGGGCGGATTTACTAAAGCGCTCAACCAGGCCATTCATCGTCGTCGATTTCCCCGCGTTTGTGTATCCGACAAGCGATACTATAGGAATTTCATTTTTCTTCCGCTTACGCCGTCTTGTTTCGCGCTCCTGAACAATCTCTTCCAGTTCTTTCGTCAAATGGCGAATTTGATTTTTAATGATTCGTCTGTCGCTCTCGATTTTTTTCTCCCCTGAACCACGGTTTGCCATGCCGCTTGCGCCGCTTTGTTGGTCGAGTTTGTCGTCACCACCAGCAAGGCGTGGAAGTTCATATTTCAAGCGCGCGATTTCCACTTGCAACTGGGCTTCACGCGTTTTCGCGCGCTCTGCAAAAATCGCCAAAATAAGCGCTGTCCGGTCAATTATTTCCAGCCCAACCGCCTCTTCTAAATTACGAATTTGTGATGCCGTAAGTTCATCATTCATGACAAGCGCATTCGCACCGAGCATTTCCGCAATTTGTTTTAACTCCTCTACCTTTCCTTTTCCAACATAAGTCGCTTTATGCACGCGTTCCATGTTTTGCTTCACGGTATCTATGACCTCATAATGATTCGCCTCTGCCAAATTGTAAAGCTCAACCATTGAGTACTCAAAATTCTTATCAGAACCACTAACACCAACTAAAATTACTTTTTTACTCATAAAAAAATGACCTCCTGAAAAAATAGTTTTCTTCCAGTGCGGTCAGGAATTGTATAGATTTGCGCCTAAAAAAGCGTACAAAAAAAGAAGCACATACTTCGCCTCTTCAAAAAAATTTCCGTATCAAACTAAAGCCACGCAAATTGTGAATAGACAAATCCCGTTACCCGCGCCAAATAAACGCAAGTCTCCGCACTATTTAATTAGTTGCAAGAACCGTTTCCGGAACGAAGTCTAATCCAAATCATAATTCGCTGAGCCTCCTAGCCTTTTAGATACCGCCATCATAACATGCATACTAAGAAACTTCAAGCCCAAAAAAATCAGCCTGCTAACAAACTTGGCAAATTCGAGTACGTACAGATTTTAACAACGAAAATTGCCGTTTGCCATCAGGCTGATTACTTTTATTTAGGGCGATTTAACTTAAAACGCTCGCCTAGTTTCGCATAATCACTGCCCGCTAAACGCGACACGGGCTTGATTTCGTCCGCAAGTAAATACCCTTTTTCCACATTTAAAACTGACTCATCCATGTCATATTCGAGAATGCGCGCTAAAATTAAGTCAGCCGTAATTTCACGAGCATCATTTTGAATCTGGAGTACTTGCCAGACCGCCGCTGCCAGTTTAATTTTGGCTTCCTCAATTTTCGGCACCGCAAAATTCCCGTCATACGAAAGATGTAAATTCGTACGCGCAAGCTCGCTCTCGTCAGGCGGAAGGTTCGCCGCCGTTTCATTCACATCACGCACAAAATCTTCGCTGACAATATGAATCATGAGCTCGCCAGATTGAATCGCGTTTCGCGCCGTGTCCTTCATTTCGCCGTTCCGCCGCTGAACCGCAATCGACACAATCGCCGGATCACTCGAAACAACATTGAAAAAACTAAACGGCGCCGCATTCACGATACCATCAGGAGAAACCGTCAAAGCAAAAGCAATCGGCCGCGGAATAATCGCACCACTTAAAAACTTGTAATTCTCTTTTTCGGAAAGCTCGTCTGCCAAGAACTTCATGCTTCCGCACCCAATTTTTCATACCACAATTTTGCCGCCTGCACTTCGTCTGCCGTCAAATTGTGTCCTGCTTCCGTCCAAACGGTTTCAATTTGTGCCGCGCGAGCTTGGAACAGGTCCACCAAGTTTTTAGACGCAGCGAAGCTTACAAGTGGGTCATTCACACCGGCCGTTAGGAAAATGCGACGCGTTTCCAAGGAAAAACTTTTCGGCGCATTTCCGGCTGGCATCGCGTGAAATAAAATCGCGTTTTGAAAGCCGTCTACTTCCTGCAAAATCGCATTCGCCGCAATATTTGCCCCATTTGAATAGCCAATCGCAACAAGTTCGCTGAAGTCCAAATCATACGTTGTCGCCAGTTCGCGTGTTGTTTGCAGCAATTTTTTTGTCTGTACGGCGAGGTCCGCTAAATCTAAGCTGCCGTCGCTGTAGCGTTTGAAAAATCGATTTGCGCCGTGTTCTGAAACTTCACCGCGTAATGCTAAAATTGGTGCGCCCTTCGCAATAAGGCTTGCCAGTTCCACTAAAGAATGTTCGTCGCCGCCTGTGCCGTGCAGCAAAAGTAGCGGCTTCTTCGTTTTATCGCCGGGAATGAAAATGTGTTCCATTTGCTCAGCTCCTTTTTGTATCGATTGGCCGTACTTGTGCTTCGATTTCTGCCCGTTTGCCTTCTAAAAACGGTGGTAAGCTTAACTTTTCACCAAGTGTTTCGTAGGGCTCATCGCTCGTGAAGCCGGGGCCGTCCGTTGCAAATTCAAAGAGAATTTGGCGGCTCACTGGCACATAAAGCGATTCAAAATAGAAACGGTTCACAAAACCACTATTCGGCGCTTGGAAACTGTTTATTCGCTCAATCCATTTCATGAGCTCCTCATGATTGTCAACGCGGAAAGCCACATGATGAATACCCCCGAAACCTTGCATCGCACTAGGAATGTCCGTTCTTTCTTCAACAATAATTTGCGCGCCGTTCCCGCCTTCACCCACTTCGTACAAGTGCAAACCATTTTCCTCGGTAACAAAACGGAAGCCAAAAATCGCTTTCAATACCGCATCCATATTTTCAAGCGAAGGAACCGTAAGGAACACTGGGCCTAAACCGTAAATCGCATATTTTTCGGGAACTGGGCCGTTCTTCCACGGCACGCCAGGCGCGACTCCTTCATTTTGTTCGTCAGAAATTAACTGTAAGGCTTGCCCGTCAAAGTCTTGAAACGCAAGCACTTTTTTCCCAAATAATGTTTTAATGTCTTCATGCGGCACGTCTAATTTTTGGAAACGGTCCTTATAATATTCAAGCGCCGCATCACTTGGTACGCGGAAGCTTGTTTTTGAAATACTATCCGTCCCCGGTCTGCCTTTTGGCAAATTCGGAAAATCGAAAAAGGTCATATCAGTCCCAGCATTTCCCGCATCGTCAGCATAAAACATATGGTACGTCTCTATGTCGTCTTGATTGACCGTCTTCTTAACTAAACGCATGCCGAGTACGTTTGTGAAAAATTCATAGTTCTTTTCGGCGCTACTTGTCATCGCTGTTACGTGGTGGATTCCTTTTAAATCTTTTATCATTATTTTTCCCCTCCAAAATAAGTTTCAATTTCTGCTCTTTTTTCCTCTAAAAATGGTGGCAAACTAAAATGCGTGCCGAGTTCTTCTACCGGTTCATCCAATGTGAATCCGGGCTTTACGCCAGCAAATTCAATCCTTAAACCGAATGGGTCGCGGACGTAAAGGCTCATAAAATAGCCTCTGTCAATATATTCTTCCACCTCGATTTCATTTGCTTTTGCAAACTTGTAGAGGGTTTCAAGTTCTTCATTATTTGCTGCTTCGTAAGCGACGTGATCAATTGTGCCACGGCCAAACCTCGTTTTCTCTAAAGAAAAAGTTTGTTCCGTTGCTACTTCGCTTACGCCAAAACCAGCGAGAAATTTTTTCGTTTTTTCTGGCTCCGGTATATGATAAACGACATCTAAAATGCGAATAATTTGCTTGTCTGCTGGAATATCAGTGTGCGCCGTCGCATTTTGTTCACTGATTTCCTCTGAAATTTCGGAAAGCGCAAATGCAAGTCCATCAGGGTCAGTAAAATACAGTTTTCCTCCTTGCAATGATGTTTCCACCTCAAAACCAGCTAACCGTTTTTGCCAAAAGCTTACGCTATTTTTAGGAATGGCAAGTGTAATGAGGCCAAAAAAAGCTTTTTCATTGTACGTGTGCCCTATTCGCGGGATTTCAAAAAATGTTAACAGCGTACCCGGATTCCCTCTCTGGTCGCCATAAAATAAGTGTCGCATTTGAATATTCGCCTGATTGACTGTATTTTTTACAAACCGATAACCTAAAATATCTTGATAAAAATGATGGGACACCTCAAAATTTTTAATAAACGCGGAAATGTGATGAATCTTTCTAGTCATGTCGCGCCTCCTTTCTATATCAACAGTTTATAACTAAACAATAAAAATGTAAAGCAACTTGCTTACAAAAAATAAGCAGATTACCCTCTCTTCAATTTTACATTTTGGCAAATGACGCCGCTTGTTTCGCCAACTAAAGCGAAAGTGCCCATAGATGCGGTTGTTAAACTGTTTTGCTCATCTAAATAAGCAAGCGAATACGGTTTCATGTAAACTGAACCGAGTGTAGATGGCAGTACGCTACTATACTCTTTTAAATCCTCATTTTGTGCCACAACAATTAAATCGAAGTAAAGATCCAGCGCGCAAGATGCATCATAATCCGAGTATTTTCCAGCGCCGTCATTTAAATTCAATACGAGCCGTTCATTCGCTTGCCGCAGTTCTGCAATTTTTTCTTGAATCATTTGACTGATGGAAAGGTACATATTAACACCTTCTAACGTAAATTTTTTCGTTTCATCCAGACGTAACGGGCATCAAATGGCTTGATTTCTTCAAAACCGAAACTTTTGTAAAGCTTAATGGCGCGTGCGTTTTCTGGCAGGACGCGAATAAAAATGTCGTCATAGGGAAACGTCTTTGCTTCTTCAAGTAATTCTTCGACTAGTTTTTTCCCGTATCCTTGTCCTCTAAAATCTTGTGATGTGATGAGATGCGCGAGTTCCAAGTCGCCTTCCTCATCGTCCACCCAAATTTCACCGTATGCGGTCGGGGCATCGCCTTCATAAGCGACATATGGGATTTGGTCGGGTGTTTTAAACCATGCAAAAATATCCGCTTTTTCAATGATTCGTTTGTTCGTCGCCAAGTAATTATCAGCTTCATTTTGGAAAAGTGGCAAAATCCGAATAATATCTCTTTCTTCTACTTTTTTCATTCCATCACCTCAGGTTAAAATGTTTATCGTTAGCTTCATTATAACAAAATGTTTTATCTTTCAATGTTGCCTGCTTAATCTCTATGATTATTACTCGAAATACTTTAATTTTTACATATGAAAATGATATATTTATGATAAAATTTCATTTGGAAGCGTTTACTTTTCGTTTCCGACAATAAAAAAAGGGGTGTTTACATGAAGAAGAAAAGCTTTATTATTGGTTTAGTCATGTTACTTTGTATTAGTTTGATTCCCGTAATCCCTCCCGTAAAACATGCCGAAGCAGCAGAAAGCAAAAACTTTATGATTTACTACCGAGCTTGGCGAGATAAAGAGATGAAAGGTGTCAACACTAGCCTACCAGATGAAAACTGGCTATCTATGAGCGACATTCCGTACGGGATTAATATTGTGAATGTGTTCAGTTATGTGCCTCCCGGTCAAGAAGAGTTAGCCGAACCTTTTTTTAAAAAATTAAAAGAAGAGTATGAGCCGGAGCTTCATGCGCGAGGCGTCAAATTGATTCGCGGTTTCGACTATACAAAATTACTCGAAATCCCTTATGCTGGCGCTTTTCCAACTGAAAAAGAATTTGATGACTACGCAAAAGCCTTACTAGACGAACTTATGTTACCTTGGGGACTTGATGGTCTTGACATTGATATGGAAACTTCTCCAACCGATGCTGAAGTCCGCATTTCAGATGGCGTCATTAATGCGCTTTCGAAATATATTGGTCCAAAGGCAAACAACGGAACCCTCTTCCTCTATGATACAAATGGTCAAAATACGAAACCTTTCCAAAATGTAAGCGATAGTTTTGATTTACTTGCCTATCAACAATACGGTAGCAATGCAGAACGTACAGCATTCGCTTCGGATGCTTACTCTCCTTTCATTTCAAAAAATAAATTTTTACCTGGCCTGACTTTCCCCGAAGAACAAGATCCTGTTAATCGTTGGTATGACGCAACGCTTCCATATGAACAGTCTAACATTTATCAAGTTGCGAAATATTCTCGAGAAAATAATTTAGCTGGTATGTTCCTCTATGCTTTTGATAGGGACGGTAAAACCTATGACGAGCCAGACATCAACAGTATTTCCCCATCCAACCTTTTATGGACTAAAACGGCGATTTTAGAGGTAAACGGTTACTCTCTAGATAGCGCAAAAAGTTTCGCTCTTCATCACTTGAATCGGATTAAATACGCGAAAAGCTTAAGCTCTGAAGAGATTCAGGCCATCGAAAAAAATATTCAAAACGCGAAAAACTTATATGATGTTAACGTGGCTATTCTAGGCGCAACCTATGCTGAAGCTGTAAATCCAACATATGATCCAATCTTGGAAAAAGAACTTATGGCCATCGATTTAACGGCGGCAACAGCTGCTTTAGACAAAGCAGAGGTACTTTTACAAAATAATGATTTATCCGCTCTAAAAGCGGCACGTGATAAACTTGCTACGTTGCTAGGCGGTAAAAAGTACACTGTTTCCGAAGTTAATTCGCTTACGGCAAGTTTGCAAAATGAACTTCAAAATGTGGCGAAGCCAGTAACGGCAAAATATCAAGATGAAAGTGGCAATAAAATTGCAGATGATGTTGTACTTACGGGCGAACTAGGCGCGAGTTTTGCTTTTTCAAAAAAAGAAATTCCGGGCTATACGTTTGTGAAAACAGAAGGAGCGGCTAATGGAACTTTTTCAGCTCAAGCACAGGAAGTCATTTATGTGTATTCAAAGGCGGATTCGGCTGTGTTAGTCAACGTGGACCAAGCAAAACCTGAGAACACTTCAAGCACTACGAAGACAACGAAACTGCCACAAACAGGCGACAGCTCAGTGAGCATTTGGGTTGCGTTCGCTGCCATCATCGCAGGTTTACTTTTACTAAAAAAGAAAAAAGTGACAAAATAACGAAAAGGACCGCTAACAATTGCTAGCGGTCCTTTTCGCATTTCTCTTCCCAAATTTCAAATAACACGTCACATTCTTCTTGAATATCTTCACGCGTCATTTCAGGTTTCACATCTACGCGTTCGAGCACTTCAAACGTGATATTTTCCACACCTGATTTTCGTGCCTCGTCAGCCATATAACGCGGTAACATGCTTCCCTCTCCTAGCTTTAAACCAAATTCAAGCTTGGAAGCTGCGCCCTTTAAATTCATCGTTTTTCCAATTAAAAATACGCCTGTTTCTTTGTTTAAAAAACGGTAAACACCAGCGTCAGGCGGCGTTTCTTTATACGCACGGATTTTTGCTTTCCGGTCCTCGCGATTTTGTCCCATCTTTTAACCTCCTAGTAACCTGATTCTTTCAGCAGCTTGCTTAAAATTCGCAGACGCTCACTTAAAAGTTCGTCATTATCGTGTAAAACTTGCTGAAATAAATCTATGTCTTCATCAATGTATGGATTTTCTTCGCAAACTTGAACCGTCATCGCATCGCCTTGTAAACCTATGCGATCTAATTCAGGTTTTTCTTTATCATAAAAATGCTCAAATTGGTAAGCATCATTAAAATGAACTTTTGTACGCGCAATTAAAATGGCCAAATCAAGCACGCGGTGTAGTGGCATTTCTTCCGATTGGCGTGACCATTTGCCGCCTGTGTGGCGCCAGATTTTAGCGGAAATATCTACTTTCCCGCGGTCGTTCCACTGTGCTAGGCCAAGCGAAAGTCCTTTCGCATCTGAATGATAGGCTAATTTTCCATCGACATCTTCATAATTTGGTACAACAAATACCGGCTTATGTTTTAAATTTACAGGAATCATTTTCATTCTCCTTTTACTAATTTACTAAATTAGTATATTACTAAATAAGTAAAAAGTAAAGCATTGGCAAATTTCGTCATTAAAGTCTCACCACTCGTCTGATTTGGCGTATTAAAAAAAGCCTATATCAAATAGACTTTTCATTAGAACGGGGCTATAAAACGGAGCGTGTGCGCGCCATCTGGCAAATCCACTTTTATTTGGTGGTTTTTGGTCATTTGGACGGGGCCGTGGTTCGTTTTATAGCTGGCTGCGGTAGGAAGACAATAATCGTCTAGCCCCGTCATGATGCCATCTTGGACTTCACCGGACACGTACCACGGGTGGCCTAACCATTTTTCAGCTTCCCGAAATTCTGCACGCCGAATCATAGCACGGATATCCGTCGAACTCACTTTATTTTTTCCATCCTTTTTCACAGAAACAGCAGTCACACAAATATTAAAAGGCTTACAAAGCTCCGTTAAAAGATCCACATCGGAGGCGCGACCTTTCCCGAAGTTGAATTCTTCACCGACAATAATATGGGATAAATGAAGCGTGGTCAAATGTTCAGACACAAAAACTTCAGGTGTTGTTTCTGCATATTTTGGTGTAAAATCCGTTTCAAATAGCACGTCTACACCGTAATGCGCAAGCCAACGCTCCTTTTCTGTCCGTGGCGTAATCGCTTCCCGGTATTCGGGCAATTTTTTTAAAGCCCAGAGCGGGTGCGGGCTAAAACTTATAACGGAAAGCTGTTCGCCTGCCTGCTTGACTTGATGTGCTGCTTCCAAAATTTTCTGATGCCCGAGATGAATTCCGTCAAATTTCCCAATGGACAAAACTGCTTTTCGCTTATCGGGCACTGGCCCCATTTTCACATGATAAATCTCCATAAACTTCACTCCCACTCTTACTGTATACGCCGCGCTCAAAAAGCACAAATTATACGCTTACAATCACTTTTTTAAGCTCTGTCAGACGTTTTTCATCAAGAGAAAAACCACGTTTCACACAAATTTCCTGCGCTAGTTCTGAAAATAAATCAAACACTTCTTCCAAGTCATTTTTTTGGAATAAAAGCTGAATTTTGTTTAGCCACACTGATGGTAGCCAGTCGGCCATGCGCCGACCAAGGAAATGCGGCTTCTTACCATACAAATAGGCAATCTCCTCTAAGAGTGGCAGAAAATAATTTTCGCGAATGCCAGCTTTAAGTTGCCCAACAAACCAGAAATCCCCTCGCTTTGAAAACTTCGCCACATAATGCATCTCCAAGTAAAATTCATCAACCAGCGCCTGAAATCCCTTCTCATCAAGCCGCTCTTGTTCATCTTGCTGTAAAAACGAAATAAGTTTTCCGCCTAATTCTTTTTTATCAAGCAAAACTAAATATTTCTTGTAATACGGAAACGGGGATTCAAGTAGGCGGAGCGGCCAAAATGAAAAATCAACTTTTACGCCATTATCAAAAATAACAATGAGTGAGCGCATACCTTCTTGAGCAGGAAAATCAAGCGGCACAGTTACGAGCGGACGTCCTATTTTTTCAAGCCAAGTGAGATTTTTTGAAAAATCATGCTTTCCTTCAAACCAAACATTTATATCTAAATCTGACCATTCATCGATGTACTCTTTTTTTGCGAAAGAACCTTCTTGAACAAGCATTTTGACGCTTTCTTCCGTTTGGAAATACGTGACTATTTTTTGTAAAGTTTCTTCTCGTTTTATCATTTCGCACCTCTTTTTTATTGTTTTTCGATAAATTTATGTTGTTTTTTCTAAAACTATCCGTTATAATAAAAACATAGAAGTTCTACTTCTAATTTATCACATAAAACTTATATTTCGAAAGGATGGAAAGAAAATGAATACAGTATTTAAATATAGTGGTCCTGCTTTTATTGTTTTAGGTTTTATTTCTTTTGTTGTATCAATGATTGCTGGTGTTACAGTTGGCGCTGACGGGATTGTTCATGAACCCGGCTTAGCATATGTGGCTACGGGACTATTTAGTATCTACCTAGGAATTTTCCTTATTATTGTTTATTGGATTGTAAAACTTGTGAAAAAACGTTCGAATAAAAATGCCAATTAATATGCCATTCAAAAATCACCCCACCAAGCACCATCTCGTTAACTTGAGGTAGTGTTTGGTGGGGTGATTTCATGTATTGACTAATTATCCTTCCGATATTCTCTAATCACAACGATTCCTGCCGAACTGACGAGCAGCAAACCTAGAATCAACCACCACTCGGTATTACTTGAATCCCCAGTTTCAGGAAGTTTTGAGAAGTCTAAATGGTTAGAATTGCCGCCGTTCGTATGATTCGTTGGCGTTACATTTGGATTTTCATTTGCTTGGTTTATTGCTGTTAATTCAATACGTTTCGGCTTACCTGCAGCTTCAGCAACAATCTCAAATTGTATTTTTGATGCATTTAATTTATATCCATTTGGCGCCTTTGTTTCTACAAAGTAGTAACTTCCCGGCGAAAGGTTTGAAACCTGAATTCTCCCACTTCTATTTGCCACCAAATTGCTTTGCACAAGAGTTCCGTCCGCTTTATATAAATTAAAGACGGCACCTGGCAATGAATCACCTGAATCGCTCTTTTTCAGAAGCTCGACACTGCCTCGATAATTCACTAACGCATC
This sequence comes from Listeria sp. ILCC797, assembly GCF_900186185.1. Taxonomy (NCBI): domain Bacteria; kingdom Bacillati; phylum Bacillota; class Bacilli; order Caryophanales; family Listeriaceae; genus Listeria; species Listeria sp. ILCC797. The sequence goes on along the minus strand of NZ_FYBS01000002.1, from coordinate 128,395 downwards.
TAACTGCATCACGCCCGGATCACCAGAAAATTCATCTGGAATCGTAAACATGACCGGAGTCGTATTCTTGATGTACCCACGAGGTGCACGAATTTCAATCAAACTGTACTCACCAGGTGCAAGATTATCCACTGAAATATGCCCATTACGATCAGAAACAACCCGTTTCACCAGATTTTGCTCAGAATCTCTAACTTCGAAAATAGCTCCGGGTAAAATTTGTCCAGACTCACTTTGCTTCACAGCTTCAATGCTGCCTGTATAATTTATAAACGGCCCTAGTGTAATATCTGGTATTTGACCTTCTGCCGTTTCAGAAACTGTAAACAAGATGGGGTCTGTATTTAATATATAGCCGGGCGGCGCAAAAGTTTCAGTCAACCGATAATCTCCCGGTAAAAGCCCATCAATTTCAAGTTGACCATTTAAATCTGTTTTCAATTCCTCGTCCGTTTGAATCGTATTCCATGAACCCGCAATATTTTGCTCCAATTTAAATGTTGCACCCACTAAAGGCTCACCTGAGGCGTTCTCCTTTTGAAGAATAACTTTATTTGGATTGTTGACAATTTCAATTGGCGCGGTACCTGACGTTGTTTCCGCATCAATGGTTACAACTTTTCCATTTGCAAGTTCATCGCTAATTGTATAGCCGACAGGTGCTTCAATTTCTTGTAGAATGTAGTCGCCATATGGAAGGTTACCGAAAGCTAACTCGCCATTCGCATCTACTGTTCCTTCTCTAAGGATAATCATTTTATCTTTAGTCCAAAGCCTGAATTTCGCTCCTGTCAGTTGCTCTCCCTCACCGTTAACCTTTTGGAAACGAATACCACCTGTCTCGCCAACAGCAGTCCCCGAGCCATTTATTACCACAACATCAACCGTATCATCTGCACCGTCGTTAATCGTCACATCATTATTCCCGTTCACCGTGACGTCATTTGTCAGTTTTTGTTCTGGCGCATTGCTTATGAATACAAATGAGCGATATTCAATAATGTATGGTGATTTAATTTGGTGTAGAAACTCAATCTTCAATTCCTGCTCCCCAGTTGCTGAGTCCGTTGTTAAAGAAACCGAGTAATCCGTTCCTTCTACTAGAGGTAAGTACGGATTTTTAACAATCGTACCATCAGGTTTCACAATCGTTCGGTACACAACAATCGAATTCTTGTCTATCGCTTGGTTCTTCGACGGGTGGTCTGTCACCACAACATCATTTAACGTCGAACCACTCGGATTCACAGTAATGGACCAATGCGCGAAACCATTTTCGTCCTGATAACCAGTTTTATTTACAAAATCTCCACCATTTTGGATAGAAACCTCAGCAGTTAAGTGATGCGGCGCGGCATCGCCATTTGTGAATGTAGCGTCATTATCATAAGTGGGCTCAATTACTTCACCATTTAATGATGTTTTAAATTCGACAATGTACGCTGCAGATTCCTCATTTGGAAATCGAACCGTAAGCGTTTGATTATTAACTTCAGAAGGTTCAATAATGGTGAAATCACCGTAGTTATCGACTTCATCTCCTTTTTCAACACTGCCATCTGGATTTACCGTATAATGATAAATTTTAACGGAGTCTGGCACAAATTGCTGATTTCCTAAAATTGGGTCCACGAGTACAGCATCTTTTAGTTCTTTCGAGTCATAATTAATGCCGATTGACCAAGTAATTCGAGAAGTCGTCGCATTGTAGCTCCCGTTTTTAAATCCATCATATTTCGCAGAATCATTCGGGTCAAACGTCGCTCCGTCACTGCTCGAATGCGTATCATCAGATTCATCTGTCCAAGAAGTAGTGGCATTGTTAGGGAAAATCCGATTTGGGTCATCCACCCCGTCGACACTCGTATTAAATGTTGTTTTGTAGGTGATACGGAAGTCATGATCAGTTCCAGCCGCATACGTATTTAAAAACTGGACAGTAAATTGAAGATTGGGTTCGTCATATACTAAGGAATAATCCTGATTTTCAACAAGTGTGGCACCTGTTACCATATCTGTCATGACGAATGTTTCAGGTAGCAAAGTCAAACCCGGACTGAGGTCATCAGTCATTTGCCAATTTTTCATCATATAATGATTTTTATTAATGTCGATTTGCCACGAAACCTCTTTTGCATCATAATCGACTGTCCCAAGCGTCTTAATGACGTTTTGTTGCACAATACCACCAGACGAGTTACTTGTATCTCCTGTATCCGTATTAATTGAATTATTAATCGTTACATTGTCATCAATAATCCCCGTTAATTGTGTCTGATACTTCATTTTTACTGCATAATCAATATCATGTAAAAAGACAATATCAAAGCCATTGCTTGTATTTTCGATTCTATAGTCGACGCCCTCGATTAGTTGCCTACCCTGAACTTCCGATCCATCTGGATTAAATGTGATTACATAAAGTTCTACAGAACCATCTACAAGTTTCATGCGACTATCTCCAAACTCATCGTGAAGTGTCGCATCTTCTTGCGCAATTGTCTTTTCACCGTAATTATATTTGACAGTCCATTCTGATGTTTGCGTATCTGGGTTATAGTTGCTCGCTTGTTTAGTCAAAAGAACACCGTATGAGCTCGCAACAGACGCTTTAGCTGGGAGTTCTGTCCCATCTGCATCTAGAATAGCCGTATTTTCAAATGTCTTATTCCCACCATTTTCAGGTTTCGCATCCTCATCAATTTTTGTTGTATATTCTAAGCGGTAAGCATCACTAATTGGCGTTGTAAACGTTACGTTACCCGCAGCATCTACTGTATATCCCGAAGTCACAAGCTCTGCACTCCCCGGATATATTTCCCCGTATAAATCTACTTCTACTTTATAGACTTTTACAGATTGATACGTTGTGCCCGGTGGAAAATTCTCATTCACAACAGCTTGATCAATCGTATCAAGCGCTTTATTAATATCCACTTGCCAATAAATATAATCTGGATTTAGTTCTTTATCAAAGTGACCACTTTTTTCAATGGTACTGTCTACAGCTGGTTTAACATTGATATCAACAGGTGGAATGTTATCTTCAAAAGGTATCTTAATCGTGATTTCTCCTGGACCATCAATATCTGCTGGGTTCAGCTGTGTGTCGAATTCCAAAGTCCCATGGACGTTGGAATTTTCATGAACTGCATCTGTAAAAACAAACTTTATCGTATTATCCGTACTCACTTCGACATCGGCATACGGATCAAGCGGTATAGTTTGATTTTGCGATACTTTTACTGTATCAGGTAATTGAAACGTATAATAATCCCCTGCATTAATTTCTGCCCCAACATCATTCGGTATCGCCCACGTGAATTTAAAATGAACATAATCGTTCACGGTTGGTTCAGCAATAGGATTTCCATCTGCATCAAAATAGGTTAATTCCATTCCTGTCAGTATGGTTGAATCTGCCTCTGAATAGCCTAAACTCGCAAAAATGTCTTTTACATCTTGTGGTTCATCTGCAGCAACTGCTCTTTGCTCAGGCTTTTCCCCCGAAGTGCTCGTTTGTCCATTTTCTGGCAACGTTTTAGAGTCGTCCGTTACGCTCGGCGTTTCCAGTTCACTTTCAATTTCGTTTGATTTAGCAGGTTCTTGATAAAGGGTGACTTCCTTGCTTAAATGATTCAAACTTGAAGAAAAATCGATGCGGTCTTTGTCAGCCGTAGTGCCATTTCCAAGGTAAGTTGCTGCAACATCAAATGTAATATCTGCTTCAAATTCAGCCGGTATATCAAAAAGCAATTGATTATCTTTAATTTCATAAGTTCCAACAGCTTGATTATTTGAATCTAAAATCGTTCCTTTATTTACTTCTTGTAACGAAAATTTTTCAGAAACGGAAATTGTTTCCCCTTTTAATTGTGTATCACTATTTTTAGCATGTGCTGTTACTTTAAATGTAAAATAATTATTTTGATCTGTAGCTCCTGCTGTCTGATTTAAGCTAACTAAATTGACACCCTCTTCTTTTGAATCAGCATTTACGATATACGGCAAAAACATTTGCGTGATAAGTAAAAAACTGAACAACAAATAGAATGCTTTTTTCAAACGAATCCCCCCCTGAATACGCTTCTTAAACATAAAATCTATTTGGATATTCCCCCGACTTTAAATAGTCAAACAAAAATCCGCTCATAACGAACGGATTTTAAAAAACTAACCTTTACTTGTCTTTCTTTCTAACTTTAGGTACTAGAAAACCAACAAGCCAGCCTAAAATTGCAGAAATAGCGATGACCATGAAAATTGGAATCGTCATTTTGCCGAATAATAAGTTGATTGTTACACTTTCTCTGTTTAGAATCATAAATAAAACTACAAGTGCAATGATAATACATATAACAATTAGCCTTATCGATATTTTTTTGGAATCGTCTTCCATGATGCTGCCCCCTTTTTTAATTTATTCTCCCCTTCTTTTCCCGTTTCTCTATGCAAGAAACGTTCTTTTTTTCAAATTAGCTTTTTTAAGGTGTTGTGTGCACGTAAATTTTAGGTTGGAAGTCTTCACCAGTTTGTGAATGCGTTCGCTGTCTGGATTTGCGATTGTTTAGTAGTAACCGCAAGCCATTTAAAATGACTAAAATCGTACTTCCTTCATGCCCGATGACGCCAAAAGGCAAGTTGATCGACTGGAATACGTTTAAAATGACAAGCGAAATAATAACTGCAATTGAAAAGAAAATATTTTGTTTCACGATGCGGGAAAGCCGCACGGAAAGCTTTCTGGCATAAGCCAGTTTTTCTAAATCATTTTTCATTAAAACAATATCTGCGGCTTCCATCGCAATATCGGTGCCCTCTCCCATCGCAACACCGACTGTCGCATGCGCAAGTGCGGGCGCGTCATTGATGCCATCGCCGACCATACAAACGCTGCCGTAAGTAGCTTTTAAATCGTTCATCACAGCCACTTTATTTTCCGGCAAACAACCTGCAATAACATAATCAATGCCAATTTCTCTTCCAATAGCAAGGCCGGTTTCCTCATTATCTCCTGTCACCATCACCGTTTGTATGCCATCGCTTTTTAGTGCTGAAATCGCCCGGACGGCTTCTCTGCGGGCCTCGTCTCGTAATGCGAGCACCGCAACCACTAAATTGTCTTTTGCCACATAAACGATTGTTTTCCCTTCTTTGGCTAAATTTTCGGCGTATTCATCTACATACTTGGCCGTGTTTTCTGCGCCTATAAAACGGGCTTTGCCGACTTTCCAGTTGTGACCTGCGTAAGCAGCCTGAACACCAAATCCGGGGACGTCTTCGGTTACTAAACCTTGCAAGTAGGTGGCGCCGCGGCGTCCTAGTGCATCTGAAATCGCTCTTGCTAGCGGGTGGGTGGAATTTTTCTCGAGCGTATAGACGACATTTAGTAGCTCATCTTGGTCTTCCGTTTCTAAAATAAAATCGGTAAGGCTGGGTGTGCCACGCGTTAAGGTGCCTGTCTTGTCAAAAGCCACTGCACGAACGCGCTTTAAATGCTCAAGGTGAACGCCCCCTTTAAACAAAATCCCATGTCTTGCCCCGTTTGAAATTGCGGCGAGTGTCGCGGGTGTAACGGAGGCGACGAGTGCGCACGGCGAGGCGACGGTTAGGAGAACCATGGCGCGGTAAAAGGTTTCATTCCACGTCCAACCGAGTGCGAAATGCGGCAAGAACAACATGATGCCGACTAAAACGAGCACGGCTTTGACATATTTGTCCTCGAAGCGCTCGATGAAAGCCGCTGTTTCAGAGGGCTGATTTTCAGCGTCTTGCACCATTTGAATGATTTGGCTAAACAGCGTTTCCCCTTCCGTTTTGCTGACAGAAACCGTAACGGCGCCAGTCAAATTGACGGTCCCGCCAAATACGTCAGCGCCATTTGATTTTTCTTTCGGCATTGATTCGCCGTTTATCGCGGATTCGTCCACGGTCGTTTCACCGCCACAAATCACGCCATCAATTGGAACGCGCTCACCCGGGCGAACTAAAATGAGATTGCCAATAGCTAGGTCACCGACGGGCACTTCTGTTAACTCTCCTTTTTCCCCTTGCAAAAAAGCGGTTTTAGGCTTTAAAGCCATCAATTTTGTGAGCTCGCGCTTGCTTTTGTTTGTCGTGTAAGTTTCAAGCGCCCCGCTTAGTGAGAAAATGAAAATCAAGACGGCCCCTTCCAGCCAGTATCCGATAATGGATGCACCTGTTGCGGCAAGGACCATCAGTAGTTCAACGTTCAACTTATGCGTTTTGATGGTATCCAAAATACCCGATTTCGCTTGCTCGAAACCACCGATAATGAAGGCCGTTATAAAAATAATCGCAATGCCCATTTCCGAAATTTTGCCTTCCAGTTGCCAGCCGATTAGTATGAGTATCCCACTCACAGCGGTTGCAATAAAAGCAACATTTTCTCTTATTTTTTGCATGTTTTCCCCATCCTTTCTATTTGAGAATCATTTTCGTTCCCCTAAAAAACACGAAAATCTGCTCCCACTAGCGTGAGAAACAGATTTACATTAAATTTATATTATTTTTTCACCTTTATTATACTAAATTTAGCAAGGTAATTCAATGGAACTGGCAATAAATTCACGAATTTAGCGAAAACTTTTCCATCGCTGTTGCCTGTTGTTCATAAATGGATTTATTTGTCATATCCGCTAACTTTTGAAGCGCAAGCACGGTTTCCTGTTTGAGCTCTTCAGAAATTTCGCCAGTGATTTTAATCGAGGAAAAACCAGTTGCGATGATGACTTGGTAGGATTGATAGATTTCTGTTTTATACGTTTGCTTTATTTCCTCCGAAAGGTTTTCACTTGCAGGAAAAAAGTGCATTTCCCAGTTCTCTTCGATTAACTCTTTCGGGTAAGCATCTAAATCTTCCAGCTCATCCGCTTCAATTAGTTCTTCTAAAAAAGCGAGCGTATCAGCACCTGTATCGTTTCCAAAGGGGGCCTCCTCTTGACTAATGTCGTAATAAATATCGGCTAGGAAAGCTTGTCGAAAATAAGGGTGCGAGGTTTCGCGCGTGACACCTGTTTCAGCATCATCAAAATACCAAGCAACAAGTTCCGTGATGTCTTTCCACCCCTCGATGTTTGGCGGAATTCCATTTGCATAGGCTTGAAAAAGATTGGTAAGTTCTTCAACATCCACCATTTTTCTTTGTAACTGTTTGAACGACTCATCACCGTTCTCAAAACGGATTTCAACCGTATAACTATCTTTTTCCTTCATCGCTTGAATATAGGAGCTCCCCGCTAAACTAGGCGTGGATTCTAGCACCAGCACTCGGCAATAGCCGCTTTCTAAGTCAGCCATCGCCGCATAAATTTTTGCTTCGTTCACTCGCGAATAAAATGTATGTTCATTCCATAATTCAAATTTCATACCATTCCCCTTTAAAAAAAGGCATAGAAAAAATCTTCTACGCCTTTCCAGTTTTCTTTACGGCAACACATTTCCAGCTGCACGGTAAATTTCATACCATTCTTCACGCGTCAACTCAATGTCAGCGCCTTTGCGAATTCCTGCAATACGTTCCGGGTTCATCGTTCCAAGCACCGTTTGAATTTTAGCCGGATGGCGTAATATCCAAGCCACCGCAATTGCTGAGTTCGAAACTTGATATTTCTCCGCCAATTGATTGACTGCTTGATTTAATTCCGGAAATTTCGGGTTATCCAAAAACACACCTTCAAAAAAGCCGTATTGGAACGGCGACCAGGCCTGAATTGTCATATCATTTAAACGGCTGTAATCCAAAATCCCGCTATCGCGCACAACTCCAGCATCAACCGTCATATTCACATTTAGCCCTGCATCAATCATGCCTGTGTGCATAATGCTAAACTGCAGCTGATTCACAAGCAAATCCTGCTCCACAGATTTCTTCAAAAGCTCAATTTGAAGCGGATTCTGATTACTCACACCAAAATGACGCACTTTCCCACTCTTTTCAAGTTCAAAGAAAGCTTCCGCTACTTCTTCTGGTTGAACAAGCGTATCCGGACGATGTAGTAACAGGACATCCAAATACTCCGTACGCAACCGTTTTAAAATCCCCTCAACTGAGTTTATAATATGTTCCTTCGAAAAATCAAAGAAGCCATTTCGAATCCCACATTTCGATTGCAAAATAAGTTTTTCGCGCGGTACAGAAGCCTTTTGAATCGCTTCTGCAAAAATTTCTTCCGATTTCCCACCGCCATAAATATCCGCGTGATCAAAAAAATTCAAGCCATTTTCAAGAGAAGTCTGAATCACTTTCTCTGCTTTTTCAACCGATAAATCAGCCATACGCATACAGCCAATTGCAATGCTAGGCGCAGCAAGTTTGCCACCAAGTTTTAACTGTTCCACTATTTCCACCTCTTTAATTAAGATACTTTCATTTTACCATTTCATGAAAACGATATCATCTTTTAATTAAAAAACTCGCCAAATCCCCTATTTTAAACAAGTGGCTGTTGCTTTTTAAGCTGTTTTATTATACAATAACTTTTGTCGTGGAGAAATACCCAAGTCCGGCTGAAGGGGACAGACTCGAAATCTGTTAGGCGGGTCTAACTCGCGCCGGGGTTCGAATCCCCGTTTCTCCGTTCGCACAAAAAGCCTTGATTTTTCAAGGCTTTTTGTTTTAAATAAAATAAGCAGAATCCTACTCAATTTTATAAAATACACATATATGGGAGAGAAAATCAACTTGGACAAAATTATAAATATCGTTATAAAATTTTATCGTAAACGACGTTATTCCATGGTGTTAACACTAATACTCACTATCTTATATCTTATCATCACTTTTGTTTCAAAAGCATTATTATCTCGAAGTGTTTTTTTAGTTTTCATAGAAATAACTAACTGGACATATTTAATTCTAGTCACGCTATTGATGCTTGGATTAATGCTTGCCCCAACCTATAAAAATTCCTATGAATATTTAAAAAAAGGCATGAATAGAAGAATTGGATTTGAAATTCAAGCCTTCGAAATTGACAGTAACAATTCATATAAAAAAAAGAATACATATCGTAAACTCAAAAAAATCAAAAGTAGTATTTTAAATTTATCTCCTGAAGAAAGACACTTGCTCTTAAGTTATTTTGAAGCAAAAAACAAAGCACCCATCCCTGTTTTCATACCTATTTTAGCTTCATTTCTTCTAGGACTTATTGGAAGTTTTATAACAGCGTACTTTAAATCTCCTTTAGAGATGTTAGGAACACTCTATATTACTTTTTTACTGTTTTCGGGACCAGCAATAAATTGGCTATTAACCAATCAACAGAGAAAACTTACCGAACAATATATCATTAGTTTAATCAAAAATGCGCCTAATAATTGGTAATAGAAAAACTTAGCAGGCACTAAAATGCCTGCTAAGTTTTTAATTCCGAATCATATAATCAAACGCGCCCAGCGCAGCTGTTGCACCTGATCCCATCGAAATGATAATTTGTTTATAAGCACTATCCGTACAATCCCCAGCAGCAAACACGCCTGGCACATTTGTCGCGCCGTGTTTATCTACTATAATTTCGCCCATTTTCGTGCGCTCCACAGTGCCTTCTAGCCATTCTGTGTTTGGTGCCAGACCAATTAAAATGAAGACGCCTTCCACATCAATATGCGTTTCTTCATTTGTTTCGCGGTCCACGTATGTTACGCCATTTACTTTGCTGTCACCCGTAATTTCTTTCGTTTGAACGTTTTTCAGCACCGTTACATTTGGTAAAGAGTATAGGCGTTTTTGTAACACTTGGTCTGCTTTTAATTCTGGCATAAATTCGAGCACCGTCACATGTTTGACGATTCCTGCGAGATCAATCGCGGCTTCAATTCCAGAATTACCGCCGCCCACAACGACGACTTTTTTTCCTTCAAAAAGAGGGCCATCGCAGTGCGGACAATACGCAACACCTTTGTTTTTAAACTCTTGTTCGCCAGGAACGCCGATATTACGCCATCTAGCACCCGTTGAAATAATTGCGGTTTTACTCGTCAATACGGCGCCATTTTCAAGCGTTACTTCCACTTGTTCATTTTTCGAAAGGCTTGCTACGCGAACGGATTTCATCACGTCAACATCATACTCGTTCACATGCTCCTCCACTTGCGCCATCAGCTTCGGACCTTCCGTATATTTCGTTCCAATCACATTTTCGATGCCTAAAGTCTCTAAAACTTGGCCACCAAAAGTTTCAGCTACGATACCCGTTCGAATACCTTTTCTAGCCGCGTAAATCGCCGCGCTAGCGCCAGCCGGCCCGCCACCAATGACGAGGACATCAAACGGTTCTTTTGTTTCAAACTCCGACGCGTCAGCTGCACCAGCAATTTTAGTTACGATTTGTTCGATTGTCATGCGGCCATTTCCAAATGGCTCACCGTTTGCAAAAACTGTCGGAACAGCCATAATGTTTTTCGCTTCGACTTCCGCTTTAAACATACCACCTTCAACCATCGTATGGCTAATATTTGGGTTTAAAATGCTCATGATGTTGAGTGCCTGAACGACGTCTGGGCAGTTGTGACATGTTAGGCTAACGTAAGATTCGAAGTGGAACGTTCCACTAATTTTTTTGATTTGCCGAATGATTTTCTCGTCCACTTTCGGTGCCCGGCCGCTCACTTGTAATATCGCTAAAACGAATGAAGTGAATTCGTGCCCGAGTGGAATGCCTGCAAAAACAATGCCCATATCTTCATTAACGCGTTCGACGCTAAAGCTAGGCGTTTTCGCAAGGCTCGCTTTTTCCATGTGGATTTTAGGCGACATCTCGGCAATTTCTGTTACAAATTCTGCCAGCTTCTCGGAGTTTTCATCTGCTGCGACACTTAACTTTAAGACAATATCTTGCTCAAGTAATTCCAGATAACCCGCTAGCTGTTCTTTGATTTCTTTTTCTAAAGGCATCTTTAGATTTTCCCTACAAGGTCAAGGCTCGGTTTAAGCGTTTCAGCGCCTTCTTTCCATTTCGCTGGGCAAACTTCGCCTGGATTATTCCGCACGTACTGACCTGCGCGAATTTTATCGATTAAAGTACTAGCGTCGCGACCAATACCATCTGCGTTAATTTCTACAGCTTGAACAACTCCGTCTGGATCAATAATAAATGTTCCGCGATTTGCTAAGCCTTCTTCTTCGTCCAGCACATCGAAAATATTTGAAATAGTGTGTGACGGATCGCCAATCATTATGTACTCGATTTTACCGATGGCATCTGAAGAATCGTGCCATGCTTTATGTGTAAAGTGCGTATCTGTAGAAACAGAATAAACTTCTACATCTAAATCTTGAAGCGTTTTATATTGGTCTTGCAAATCCTCAAGCTCTGTCGGGCAAACAAATGTGAAATCTGCTGGATAAAAGCAAACTACACTCCATTTTCCTTTAAAGTTTTCAGATGATACATCAATAAATTCACCTTGGTGGAATGCTTTCGCCGTAAATTCCTCTATTTCTTTTCCAATTAATGACATGTAAATTCCTCCTAAAAGCTTTAATTCGTGATTGCTCACTTTTAAATTATCATCTGATTTTAGGAAGATGTCAACAGTAAATTATAATATTTATAAACTAAAAATAAATACAAACTGAACATTCGAAGCTCAACATCAGCATGAAAACCTGATACAAAGCCATGTTCAGTTTGTGAAATCTAAAGCTAAATTTGTGATATTTTTTTCATTTTATCAATTAGCTTTCTATTTTTCTCTATCCACTCTTGCGTTAGGATGCTTATCTTCTATTAAATTTAACAAGACGCCCTGCTCTAAATAGGCTTTAAGTCCACTTAATACGAGCGTGTAGCCTTCCGTTGCATCAATAATCTCACTCAGTTCATCAAATTCACCATTTTGGATTTTAACGATAGTTTCAGTTTCTGAATACGCCTCAAACTTCCAAATCGTTTCTTTTGCATTCGCATGGCGGACGTGAATACGCTCATTTGGGATAATTTCTAAAACTAAAATTTCATCCGAGACACCATACATTTCCCAGTCCCACGTTACTTTTTGACCAACAACTAACTTACCGGAACTTTTGGTAAACCAAAACTTGGTTGTCACGTCTGGTTCAATAAAAGCTTCAAAAACGACCGCTACAGGTTTCTTAATTAGTAAACTCACATTCGTTTGCATAAGCTTCTCCCCCTTTTCTTCTATTGTAGTAAAAACTGTTTGTCCTCACAACTTTAATTCGCGTTCTGCTAGATTTTTATAGAAATCGGCTTCATGCGATACTAAAAGTAAGCTTCCTTTGTACGTTTGAAGTGCCTTCCTAAGCGCTGCTTTCGCAAGTGCATCCAAATGATTGGTCGGCTCATCTAAAATCAAAAAGTTCGTTTCAAGAAGAAGGAGCTCTGTTAGTTTTAGCTTGGACTGTTCGCCGCCGCTCAGTGTAGCAATTGGGCGTTCCACAAACTCGGCACGGATGCCGCTACGCGCTAAAATTTGCCGAACTTCTTTTGTCCCCTTTTCAGGAAACTTGTTTTTAATGTAGGCGAGGGGCGTCATTTCTGGTGCTTGGAAAACGAGGTCTTGCTCAAAGTAACCAATACGCACGTTTTTAGCAAAAACAGCTTTTCCAGAAAGGGCTTGAATTTTGCCAAGGATCGTTTTCAAAAGCGTGGACTTCCCTATGCCGTTGAACCCTGTAATCACAAGCTTTTCGCCGGCATGCACGTAGAAATCAAGCTCGGGCAAAAGCGCTTTTTGATAGCCAACTAAAAGTTTTGATACGACTAGGCTTTCGCCACTAACTACGCCCGTTTTTTCTTTAAAAATAAAGCGAGGTTTTTCGTGGAACGTCGGAGGGGCAATCCGTTCCAGCCGATTCAATTGTTTTTGCCTCCCCCGCGCCATTTTTGAATGAACACCCGCCTTGTTTTTCCGAATATACGCTTCCGTTTCCGAAATTTTCCTTTGCTGTTTCGTATATTCACGCGTATAGGCTTCTTGTAAATGCGCTTTTTGTCCTAAAAATGCTTGATAGTTTCCCGTATACTTTTTAATCGTCCCAAATTCAACATCTAAAATATGCGTCGTCACTGCCTCTAAGAACGCCTGGTCATGCGATACCACAATAAACGCACCTTCCGCAGATTGCAATACGCCTGAAAGCCACTTAATATGGAATTCATCTAAAAAGTTCGTCGGTTCATCTAAAATCAGAACATCTGGCGCTTCGAGTAGTAGCTTCGCCAAAATCACCTTGGCGCGTTGACCGCCGCTTAAACTTTTCACTTGCTGCCCTAAAAACGCATCAATCCCTAGCCCCCGCGTCACTTCCGCAATTTTTCGGTCAATCCCGTAAAAATCCATTTGGAGTAGTGTTTCTTGGATTTTCGCTGCCATTTCAATTGCTTCTGCATCACCAGTCGCGTACAGCTCATTCATTTTTTCTTCTTTATGAAAGAAATCCGCAAAGGCAAGCTTCAAATAAGCTTCGATGTCGTGATCGCCGTCCACTTCCGCATATTGGTCTAAATGCCCAATTTGTAAGCCTTGTTGCCACTTGATGACACCATTATCTGACAAAAGCTGTCCAAGTAGAATTTGTAAAAGCGTGCTTTTGCCTGCGCCGTTTTGACCTACGACACCAACATGTTCTCCTTTGTAAATACTAAATTCCGCTTCTTTATATAGTAAGCGATCTGGAAAACTTTGCGTTAAATTTCTCACTTCTAAAATACTCATTTCAATCTCCTCTTTCGAACAAAATAAAAAAACAGGAAGCGTTCCGTTCGCCTCCTGTTTCCTATCAAAACAAAAGGCCAAAGACAAGCGCACTTGTCTTTGGCCTTTTAAATAAATTTCAGTCACTGTCGGTAAAAATACAACACAAATAAACTACCTCAATTTGCGGCTTTTACCGACAAGGAATTTCGAATTTATTAGCCTCTACACAATGCCTTGTCGCATTCAGTTGTGCAGAGGAAATCTTTTCTACTAACGGTACAATTAATCTCAATTTCAACACTTCCTGTTCATTAGCAGAATAAACCATATTTTAATTTCTGTCAAATGCGTTTTAAACAAACCGAAAAAAGGTATAAGAACGTTAATTAGAAAGAAAGGGGAATTTTTATGTGGCTCTATGAAAAATCTGTAGCTGAACGTATTGTTTCTGCCCCTATTGACAGAGTTTGGGAACTATTAGCCAATCGTAGTAATGTATCTTGGCGGACAGATATTATACGTGTAGAAACTGAACCTTCCTCAAATAAAATAACTGAATTTTATCCGAACGGGCAAAAACTGGAATTCCATATCATTGATGAACAACCTACTAAATATCGCGTTTATAAAATTAAACATCGCTTTTTTAGCGGCTACATTTGGGAGGAATATAAGACGGCGAAGGACAACCAAACGCGCGTCATTATTACGGAGAAAATTCGAATGAACAACGACCTACTAGGCGTTATCTCCCGGCTTGCTTTAAACTTAGAACAAGGGCAGGTCAAGTACTTGCATGACATTGAAATGGTTTTAACGCGTTAAAAGTCGCCTGACCTTTCCAACTCGTGTATACTAAAAATAGTTAAACGTTTTTTGGGGGGCTTTATGATGCACATACGACAAATGGGACTGTCTGATGCAGAGGACTTACTTGCGCTCGAACTGCGCAACCGGGAATTTTTCCAAAACTACACAGGGCTAAGAAATGAAGAATTTTATACGCTTGCTGGACAAAAAAGACGCATCATGCAAGCCATGTCAGACCGCGAAAAAGATCAAGCTTATTCGTATCTAATTGAAGATGATCAAACTATCATCGGTCTTATCGCGCTCACTGGTGTACTGCGCCATAGTTTGCAAAGCGCTTGGATTGGTTACTTTTTAGATAAAGAAATGAATGGCCGTGGTTATATGACTGAAGCGGTCAAACAAGTTGTTGAAATCGCCTTTTCTGAGCTAAAATTGCACCGTCTTGAGGCTGGTGTCATGCCGCACAATATTCGGAGCATGCGTGTTTTAGAAAAAGCTGGCTTTGAAAAAGAAGGTATTGCACGGAAAAATGTTAAAATTAACGGAAAATGGGAAGATCATATGACGCTTTCCATTCTTAATCCGGAAGATATTTAAACGAGGCAAATGACAAACGGCCATATTCGCCGTTTGTCATTTGCCTTTCTTTTTCGCCTCGTAATAGCCTAGTTTAAAGAAATCATACCATTCCAAAATTTCCTCTTTCGGGAAGGCTTCCATCGCAAGCATAACTTCCTTCCCAAACTCAAAAATGGCGGAACCATTCGCTGTAACGATTAAGCCATCTCGAACGGCTTGCTTTTCTTCAAAGTGTTTTTCGCCTTTATAAACGGGCAATTCCCGCAACTCCTCTAAATAATTCGCTGTATGTTGCACTTCATTTAGAACGCCATGCGAGCCAATGAAATAAGCCGCATCACAAATCGCACCTAAGACGGCGTTGCGCTTAATTGCATAGTGCACGAGTTCCATAACATCTTCGCTTTCTTTTTTGCGCCATGAATTTCCGCCAATCAAAATAAGTGCCACAAAATCTGTTGGGACTTCATTTAGCGCGTAGTCGGGCAGCACCGTAATTCCGCCAATGGACTTAATGGGTTCTTTTGAAAGGGACACGGTTTCTACTAAATAACGCTTTTCCTCGCCATTTTCTGGTGTTTCATTGATAGCCGCTGCAAGGGAGGCAATTTCCCAATCGGCAAATTCGTCGAGCAACACAAATAGTACTTTTTCCAAGACTACCACTCCTTTTTCTAAAAAAAACAGCCTGATTCCTGCTTTTAAGAAATCAAGCTGTTTTTAGTAATGTTCCACCGTGGCGTTTTTTTAAACGATATCAAAGTTTTCAATAATTTTATTTTCTTCTGCAGCTTTAAAAATCGCTTCGATTAAAATCAATACGCGGTAAACTTCTGCATTTTTAATAATTGGTTCTGCCTGATTTAAAATGACGTCCGCAAAATTGTTATACAGGCTCGTCTCCATTTCAAGTGGTGCCGGCAGCGAAACGGTTTCCGTCGCCTCTTCGGAAGGTGGCGCCATCGTTTTGGTTAGGCCTTGCCCTGCTTGAATCGGTGTCGGCTCGGAATTATGCAGATTTTCCATTGCAATTACCATCTCCCCGCTCATATCCCAGTCGCGAATGACCGCCGTTCCGTTCGTGCCGAGGACATACCAGCGTGGTAGCTTAATAAAGTTCGTCGTCCCCACTTCAATATGCGCCGTCACACCATTTTCAAACGAAATTAAACTCGTAAAACCATCGTCCACTTCATCTCCTAAAATAAAGCTTAGGTTCGCAGACACACTCTTGATGCGCGAATCAACCATAAATAGCAGCTGATCGAGCAAATGAACGCCCCAGTCAAGTACCATGCCGCCACCTTGCGCTTTCAAATGACGCCAGTCACCCGGAATACCATTTGCCCCTTGCACGCGCGATTCAATTCGAAATACATCGCCAATTGCTTTCTCCTGAAGCATGCGTTTTATGATCAAGAAATCCTGATCCCAGCGCCGATTTTGATGCACCATAAACGTCCGCCCAGTCTTCTTTGCCACCGCTAAAATTTCTTTTAGCTCCTCGCTATTTAGCGTAACCGGCTTTTCACATAAAACGTGCTTGCCAGACTCTAACGCGCGAATGACTAGCTTTTTATGCACATCATTTGGTGTCGCAATTAAAACCGCATGAACCGACTCGTCAGCCAAAACTTCCTGATAGCTCCGATAAACGCGCAAGCCTTTTTCACGAATTTTTTCGTGCACATTTTCATCAATATCATAAGCCCCAACAGGAACAACATGGTCGCTCATTTTAGCAAGCTCCACATGGTACGTCCCCATGCCACCGAAACCAACAATAACTAAATTCACCTTTTCCATTATGCCCACCACATATCTTGCGGCGTATCACGAATCAAAATCGAACGCAAATTCGTTACCGCGCGCTTGAAACCTTCGTCAATCGACATGAGCGGATCTTCATGCTCAATACTCACAACATAATCATATCCGTACGTACGAAGCGCACTCATCATATCAGACCATTCTGCGAGGCTATGACCACACCCCACTGAACGGAATGTCCACGCACGCGTTTTTACTTCCCCATAAGGTTGCATATCTGTAAGGCCATACATATTAATATTATCTTGGTCTAAATAGGTGTCTTTCGCATGGAAATGATGAATCGCACCGGCTTCGCCTAAAATTTTAATTGCGCCAACCGGATCAATCCCCTGCCACCAAAGATGACTTGGGTCAAGATTGACCCCAATTGCATCGCTCGTTTCTTCCCGTAATTTTAAAATTGTGTAAGGTGTGTGGCAAAGGAAGCCGCCGTGTAGCTCGATACCAATTTTGATGCCATGCTCCTCCGCCAATTTGCCAATTTCTTTCCAATACGGGATGAGTTTCGTTTCCCACTGCCACGTTTTCATGTCGCTATAAACCGTCGGCCAAGGAATGACAGGCCAGTTTGGCGCCTTCGCTTCGTCTGAATCCCCTGCAGTCCCCGAAAACGTATTGACAACCGGAACGCCTAAAAGTGCCGCCAACCTAATTGTTTTCCGCAAAATCAGATCCGCCGCCTCGCGTTCCTCTTTAACAGGCGAAATCGGATTATCATGACAGCTTAGCGCACTAATTTGAATCCCGCGCTCTTGAAATTTCGCAAGATACGCCTCGCGCGCAGCAGCACTTTCCAAAAGCTCATCAGTTGGGCAGTGATGATTCCCAGGATTTCCTCCCGTTCCAATTTCCACCGCGTCAAGCCCGCTTTCTTTCGCCTTATCTAGCATTTCCTCTAAACTTAAATCCGCAAATAGCGGCGTAAAAACTCCTAATTTCATCGCTCATTACTCCTTTCCAATTGTATAAAATGGTTGCTGATTCCCATACTCTGGATACGTCTTGCGATTTTCCGAACACCATTTAACCCCGTTTACAATCACCTTTTGCACCCATTCATGGTGATAAGTTGGGTAGGATTCGTGGCCTGGTTGGAAGTAAAAAATTCGCCCGTTGCCGCGTTTATACGTAATTCCGCTCCGGAATACATTTCCGCCTTCAAACCAACTTAAGAACACCGTTTCATCAGGCGCTGGAATATCAAAATGCTCGCCGTACATTTCTTCTTTTTCAAGCTCAAACGATTCTGGAATGCCTTCTGCAATCGGGTGACTCGGATCGACCACAAAAAGCCGCTCGCGCTCGTCCGCCTCACGCCACTTCAAATCGCAACTTGTGCCCATAAGACGCATAAAAATTTTCGACATGTGCCCCGAGTGAAGCACAACAAGTCCCATACCACGGAGAACATGCTTTTGCACACGCGAAACAATTTCTTCCGATACCTCGCCATGCGCCATATGCCCCCACCAAATCAAACAATCGGTTTTGTTTAAAACGTCTTCCGTAAGACCGTGTTCAGGCTCATCAAGCGTGGCCGTCTGCGTATCGAAGCCCGCCGCCTTTAGAAATGACGCTATCTGACCATGAATCCCATCCGGATAAATGCTTTTCACGACCTCGCTTTCTTTCTCATGGCGAAACTCATTCCAAACTGTGACTTGTGTCATTTTGCTACCATCCCTTCTAGGCTACGAAAGCCCGTTTCAATGCTCTCAAGCGGCTCGAATTTCTGAAACGCTTCCTGTTCCACAATAAGCCATTCCGTGCCATTTTTACGTGCCGCATCAACAAAACTTTGGATATTTAAATCGCCATTTCCGATTTCAGTGCTTTCGTCGCCTAAACGGTCTTTCAAATGCACAAGCGACATTCTGGTTTTGTATTTTTCCATGTAATCGGGCGCCGACACACCCGCAAATTCCGCCCAATACGTGTCCAGTTCGAGCGAAATATGTGGCGCTTTTTCGAGCAAAAAGTCTAAAATATATTGGCCGTCAATCATTCGAAATTCATGTGCATGGTTGTGATAGCTAAACGTCATGCCCGCCTGTGTCGCGACTTGCGCAATTTGTTCAAACTGTTCAGCCAGTTCCGCCCACGCTTCAGCCGATTTAAAATCCGCATATGGACAAACGATATGTTTATTACCAAGCGTTTTTTCGTAGTCAATCACTTCACGAATGTTGCCAAGCAAGCGTTCAAGCGGAATGTGCGAACCTGCTACCGCAAGATTAAGTTCCGCGAGCTTCGCCTTCAAATCCGCCGCACTCACGCCGTAATAACCCGCAAATTCAACGCCGTCGTAGCCCATTTCCGCAATTTTTTCAAGTGTTCCAAAAAAATCGCGTTCTGCATCTTCCTTCACACTCCACAT
The DNA here is from genome assembly GCF_900186185.1 of Listeria sp. ILCC797. Taxonomy (NCBI): domain Bacteria; kingdom Bacillati; phylum Bacillota; class Bacilli; order Caryophanales; family Listeriaceae; genus Listeria; species Listeria sp. ILCC797. The sequence continues at coordinate 109,107 of NZ_FYBS01000002.1, read as the reverse complement.
TTGCAGTCCGATTTTTTGTTTCATCAAAACCCCCTACTTTCTAATTAAAAAATACCGGTTTTCCAGTTTTTGCCGATTCATAAATGCCTTCTAGAATTTGTGTCACAACTAGTGCCTGCTCTGGCCTAACGACTGGATCGCGACCCTCCCGAAGTGCCTCAATCCAAGCTTGTGCTTCAAGAACAGCTGGATCCTCACCCGTGCCATCATAGAAATCCACGCCACCAGTTTCAAGGTCAATTTTTTTCTCATATGTTAAACCGTGCGCCTCACCATTAATTCGTAGGCCATCTTCCATATCCGCACCGCCTAGCGTCCCTGAAAGCACCGTTTTCGCTTCCCCAACGTCTAGCGTATTCAGCGCCCAGCTCGCTTCAAGCACAATTGTTGCGCCGTTCTCCATCGTAATAAAACCAAACGCCGAATCTTCCACAGTAAATTTGGCTGGATCCCAAGAACCCCAAGCATTGGCCGCATTTTCCGTCCCTGAAAGTTTATGGTAGCTATTTCCAACTACATATTTCGGCTTATAGTTATCCATCATCCATAATGTTAAATCAAGCGCATGTGTGCCAATATCAATCAGCGGGCCGCCGCCTTGAGCTTCCTCGTCTAAAAATACGCCCCATGTCGGTACAGCTCGTCTACGAATTGCTTTCGCCTTCGCATAATAAATATCGCCCAGTTCCCCGTCCGCGCAAACCGTATGTAAATAACGAGAATCTTTGCGGAAACGATTTTGATACCCAATGGTTAATTTCTTCCCTGTTTCCTTTGCCGCATCAATCATCGCCTGAGCTTCCTTAGCTGTTTTCGCCATCGGTTTTTCACACATCACATGTTTATCCGCATGTAACGCCGCAATTGTAATTTCGGCATGCGAAATATTCGGCGTACAAACATGAATCACATCAATACTTTTATCCGTTAACAGTTCTTTGAAGTTCGTGTATACGCTTGCATTTTCTGTCCCAAAATCACGTTTTGCCGCCTCTGCACGTTCTGGAATAATATCGCAAAAAGCGACCATTTCCACACCTTCAACTTGCGCCAAACTAGGCATATGTTTTCCGTTTGCAATACCACCACAACCGATAATTCCAATCTTCATAAAAAAATCCCCCATTCGTTTTGTATAGCCTTATCATACAAAACAAATGAGAGAAATTCTTCCTACTTTATTGTCCGATTCTTCTCGTATATTGTCTTCCTGAATTTAAGTGGCGCAATTCCCATCGCTCGCTTAAAAGCATGGTGGAACGTTTTGACGCTACTAAAGCCCGTCATTTCCGCAACTTCCGTAATTGGATAGGCTTCATTTATTAAAATCCATTTTGCTTTATTTAAACGATAATCATTTAAAAAGGTAACAAAAGTCATACCCGTGTTGCGTTTAAAAAACTTTGTGAAGTAATACGTGCTAAAGCCAGTCAAATCAGCCATTTCCTGTAAAGCAATTGGCTCTTTGTAGCGCTGTTCAATATAAGAAAAAATTTCATCAAGCATCTCTAACGTTTCCTGCGATTTCAAAACGGCCTCGCCTTGAAACAAGTTATCTGGAATAGCTTCATTTTTTGGCACTTCGCGGTATAGCAAAACGAGCATCTCCAACATTTTGGCCTTTGTCGCATATTCAAATCCGTCTTTCTGCTTTTGCTCTTCTTCGTGAATCGCCAAAATCAGTTCGCGCATCTTCGAACGAATCGGATCGTCCCAGTGCCTGCTTGAGCTTACGCATGTTTGAAACAAACGCCGTAAATCGGCTTGCTCATCTGACTTCTTATCTTGTTGGAAAAACGCCAAATCAAATTGAATCACGATTCGCTCGCTGTTCGGGGAACCAAGAAAATAATGTACATCGCCGCCATTAATGATTTGAATTTCTCCCGCATTCATCTGAATCGGCACATCGTTCACACCTAAATTCAAACTGCCACGAAGCACATAAATGATTTCGATTTCTTTATGCCAATGAGGATACACAAGCACTTCGCCATCATTTGTAAATGTACGAAACGGAAAATTTTTGTCCAAATTCGGGATTTCAAGATAATTGCCCATCGTATATGCTCCTTTTTCCTTAGGCTTCTCATCCATTTTACTATAAATCCCCCGCCGTGTGTTACCCTAAATCTTGACCCGTCATAACGATATAACTAAGCAAGAAAATATTCAGCGCCACAATCACAATTGTTGCACACCAGGCGGTGATTTTCACTAAGCGGCTATTCGCAAACTCACCCATTTTTTGTTTGCTACTCGTAAACAAAACGAGTGGTACAACCGCAAACGGCAATTGCAGGCTAAGAATAACCTGACTCCAAAGCAGCAGCGAACCCGTTCCTTTTTCGCCTGCTAGAAGCGTCACGATAAACACAGGAATGACCGCAAGAAGCCTCGTAATCACACGCCGTAGCCACGGTTTCATACGAAGGTGAATAAAACCCTCCATGACGATTTGACCGCTTAAAGTACCCGTAATGGTCGAATTTTGCCCAGAAAGAAGAAGTGCCACAGCAAAAAGCGTGCTCGCAATCCCCATGCCAAGCGTCGGACCGAGCAGATTATACGCCCCCTCAATCTCCGTCACATTCAGCCCCGTACCGTGAAATGCCGCGGAGCCGAGAATCAAAATCATAGAATTAATAACAAAAGCTACGGTTAGGGAAAAAGTGGAGTCAATCTTCGCGAATTTGACCGCTTCCTTCTTCCCATCTCGTGTCCGGTCGTAGCGCCTCGTCTGCACAAGTGACGAGTGCAAATACAAATTGTGCGGCATCACTGTCGCCCCAAGTATGCCAAGCGCAATGAAAAGCATCGCAGGGTTTGTCGCAATTTCTTTTTGCGGAATATAGCCTTTCATAAGCTCCGCCACGTTCGGGTGCGAAACCACAACCTCAAACCCAAATATTAAAAGAATGGTTGTCATTAAAACAATGACGATGGATTCAATAATACGAAACCCTTTTTTCTGTAAAAGTAAAAGCAGCAAGACGTCGAGCGTCGTAATCGCCACCCCTAAAAGCAGCGGGATACCAAACAATAAATTCAGCGCAATGGCAGAGCCAATGACCTCCGCAATATCCGTTGCAATAATAGCAAGCTCCGTCAAAATCCACAGCACCACCGCCGTTTTTTTCCCAACAGCAGCCCGAGTTGCCTGCGCGAGATCCATTCCCGTCACAATTCCAAGCTTCGCCGACAAACTTTGCAAAAGCATCGCAATTAAGTTGGAAATTAAAACGACACTAAGCAACGTATAGCCAAATCTCGCGCCCCCAGCAATTGATGTCGCCCAGTTCCCCGGATCCACGTAACCAACCGCAACAAGCGATCCTGGCCCCATAAACGCCAACAATTTTTTCATAAAACCAGCATTTTTAGGGATCCGAACCGTGCTATGCACTTCTTCCAAACTAACATTGTGCGCGTCTTGAATCCACGCTCCCTTTTTCTTTTTTTTATTTATGATAAGCTCCTCTGACTCCATATGCCTGCCTTCTCTCTATTTCTAATAAATATATTTTGCATCAAGGAAACATTTTTGTCAATAGGAAAATATCGAGTTTTGTAAAAAAAGAGCCGCCCCCATAAAGATGAGTCGACTCTCACTATCACATTGATAGCAATCTTTTTTATCTAATTCCATTTCCACAAAAGAAGCATTTATCCAGTCAGATAAGCAACCACCAGTGCCCACCTATTTTCAAATAAATTCACTTCCCGCGCACCCTCCGCGTCTTCCTAAATTGCAGCGCCAAATCGAGAAGCGCAATAAGCCACAGCGAAACGAAGCTCGCTACAACAGGTAAGGTCGTCAATTGGTTGATTAAAAACGCGGCGATTAGAAGCAGCACTAGCATGGTGTCTTTCCAAAAAGAAAATTCGATTTCCGCTTTTTGATGAAACCCAAACACAATTTGTTTCGCAATAAAAAATACGGCGACCGCACCATAACTAAACAGCAGTAGAATGTTCTTTTCAAGATGCCCAGCAAAGAGCAAATGAATATTTGCGGCAAGAATCATGATGGCCACGATGATAAAATAATGCCCGTAAAGTAAAACTTGCCCGTTTGTTTCCTTTTCATTGTCTAAAGCATGTTCAAAACTGTGGAAGTAAGACACGAAAAGCGTGGCAATTAGACCGAAACTTAATATCGTATAAAGTAACATGTATAAATTTTCTGTATGCCCAACTAAAAGGCTGGTAATCGCAACGATACTTTCCCCAAAAGTAATAATGACAAACAATCCAAAGCGCTCCGCCAAGTGCGAGAAATCCACGGGTACTTTTTTTAGGCGACGTGTGAGCACAATCGGCATAATAATATCAAATGAAATCCCCACATACATGACAAAATAACGAATTGGGCTAGCAAAAAACATCGAACTTAGCGAAATGAGAATGCCTATTAGAAAAATCGTTCCGAGCAACTTCGAAACACGCCTAGCATCCGCCAAAAGCCTTTTGCTCACAATAAAATATTGTAAAACCGTAATCAGCCGAATCCCCGCATACCCAATGATAAACGTATAAAATGTATTGTTAAAGTTCAAATCAAAACTCGCCGTCATCAAAATGAGGAAGAACATCTGGCTCAACATAAACATCTCGGGTCTTTTCACTTGTTCCCCGTAGCGATTGAAAAACATCGTCTGACCAATCCATGCCCAAAACATCGGCGTCACCATCAGCAAATATTCGCCAAAATAAACAGCAACTTTCCCCGGATGCTCGTCAACTTCAAGCAATAAATGCGTCGTACTCGACACCGCAGTTACGAAGACTAAATCGAAAAAGAGCTCAAGCCAGGAAACTTTTCGCTCTTTCTTCAAGTCTAAAACATTCATTTACGGTTCGCTTCCACTTCTTGGTACTCCTTCTTACGTGCAAACTCAGCTTTAGCAAACGGACAAAGCGGAATCACTTTTTTATTTTCCCGTCTTGCCTTTTCGACAGCGTGCGCCACTAATTGGCTAGCAATTCCTTGGCCACGCATCTTATCATCCACACCAGTATGATCAATGATAAACATCGTTTCACCTGCATCTGTAAATGTAATCTCGCCTACTTCTTCTCCGTTATCATCAAGTGCATAAATTCGGTTCTCACCATTTTTGAATTCCATCACACATCTCTCCCTACTTTTCATTTTCAGTCGTATGAACAATGTACTTCAGCGCCCCACTCGGGCACGTATCAATGACGCGAACAACCTCTTCTGGCGCAACATTATCTGGTAAAATCCATGGTTTCCGGTCCAAATTAAACAGCTCACCATTCCCGCGCACACAATTTCCCGAGTGTGCACAAATTGACGTATTGAAAAACACATCTACTTTTTCCCCGTCATACTTGCGGTAGCCCTTTTCGAGTAATTCTTGTTCATTCATCAAGCATTCCTCCTAATTAAAATATGGATTTGTCGCTTTTTCAAAACCTATCGTAGAAGACTCTCGGTGCCCCGGGTAAATAATCGTTTCATCAGGCAAAGTAAATAGCTCAGTTTGAATACTACTAAGAAGCATCTCCGTGTCACCCGTATAAAGGTCTGTCCGCCCAATGCTGCCTTTAAATAAAGCGTCACCAACTACGGCAAAATCACCGAAAATAAAACTCACACTCCCAATGGAATGCCCTGGCGTCGGTACGACTTTAAATTTGATACCAGAAAAATCATAATCTCGCATCTCCAGTTCAAATTCCGCGGGACGCGCTTTAATCAAAGCAAATCCGTAATCTCTTAACATAATCGAACCATTATGCTCCGGATTCCCAAGCCATTCCTCTTCAAGCGGACTCACGTAAACAGGAATCTCGTAGTGGTCACGAATCGTGTCTAACGCACCAATATGGTCATAATGCGTATGCGTCAGCAAAATCGCCACTGGCTTTGCACCTGTCCCTTCAATCATCTCAATGATTCGCTCCGGCTCACTTCCCGGATCAATGACCAGAAGCGACTTCCCGTCATGAACCACATACGTATTTTCTTCCACTGGCCCTGTCACAATATGCTCTACTTTTAGCATGCAAACACCCACACCTTCATTATAATTTCTAGCTTCATTATAACGCACGAATCCAAACAACGCGAGTCCTCGAGGTTGAAATTCATAGACCGCTATACTAAAATAAAACAAGAACCAGAAGAGGAGGAAATAAAATGGCAAATATGCTACATACATGCATCCGCGTCCAACACTTAGACAAATCCCTTGATTTTTACACGAACGCTTTTGCATTAAAAGAAACACGCCGCAAAGACTTTCCAGAACACGAATTCACGCTCGTATATCTCGCTTTCGAGGAGGGTGGATTCGAACTTGAACTCACTTATAATTATGATAAAAAGGAACCTTATAATATTGGCGACGGCTATGGCCACCTAGCTGTTGGTGTAGACGACTTGAAAGCCTCTCACCAAAAACACGTCCAAGCGGGCTACACCGTTACAGACTTAAAAGGTCTTCCAGGTAGCGATCCAACTTATTACTTCATCACCGACCCAGACGGCTACAAAACAGAAGTTATTCAAAATCGCTAAAAATAAAAGCCAAGCATGCGTTCACAACATGCTTGGCTTTTTTACTCATCAAAATAAACAATCATATACTTCCGTCCACGTTCCTGATCATACCCTTGCACAAAATCATCTTCGTTCAAGTTTTCCAAATCCTTAACCGTAAGCGTAATATTTCGCCCCAATTTAAGCGTTTTTCTCACTTTTTTAGAAAGCTTCTCCGCTTTTTCCTCGTCCACCTGAAATTCCTTCGGCAAACGAAAATTATTTTCCTGCTCAAAGTTCTCCACAATCGTCTTAAATTCCGCCTGTTGCACCGGACTCTCAATCGTTTTCTCCGTAAACGCATCAATATCAAGCATTTCTGACGACTGCATATACTCGCTCGTCGCCTTCACAAAACTCGCCTTCTCCATCAGCGACTCCTCTTTTTGCTTAATATAGTCCGTACAAATATTAACAAAGCTCTCTGTATAAAATTTTTCATCCGCAGTTTTTTCAATCGCTAAAAAGCGGTCCTTCCAATATATCGAGTCATTTTTCGAAAGCCGACTGAGCACCAGCACTTTGCCTCCATCTTCAAGTGCATCATTAAAAATAAAGCACCCTTTATCTAAATCAGTACCCGTCACCCCTGAATCATAACTAATCGTGAATTTTTCCCCATTAAAATCATTTTTAACATATACTTCTTTATTTTCCACTTTAAAGATCCCAATTGCATTCGTGAAATTCCCATCCACAACGCAGCCTTCCAATTCAAAAATCCACACATCACCACTTTTAATATTCGGATGTGTCGATTCACTATATAAATGCTTTAAAATTTGCTCTGTATCCTCTAAAAAATGCGTATTATCAGCAAAAATATTATTAGAATATGTATAAACCTCATTGAAATCCAAACTCGTTTCATGCGTAAAATGAAAAAAATCATCATTTTGAAAACCATCACAAAAAATCGAAACAAGCGTCCGGTTCAAATCTTCCGAAATATCCGTCAAACAATTTTTTGACACCTCATAGCCTTCCTCCTGCGCTTTATTCCCCACAAAATGAACTACGAGCTGCTTCACTTTCGCATATGTAAAATCCACCATCTAATTCGTCACTCCAATCTTTCCAACTATTAGCATACCTGACAATCCAAAAATTTGCTATACTAAACTAAAAAGGAGTTTTTCAAATGGCCACTCAAGCATTTATCAACAGCGTCTATTCCGTCATCCAGCGAATCCCAGAAGGCAAAGTAACCACATACGGCCAAATCGCCTATATGATTCACCATCCTAAAAACGCCCGCCTAGTCGGCAACGTCCTAAAACATACCGACCGCACACTTAACATGCCTTGTCATCGCGTTGTGAACTCATCCGGACGCACCGTTCCCGGCTGGCCCGAACAAACAACATTACTACATCAAGAAAACGTCCCCTTTAAAAAGAATGGTTGTGTCAATTTAAAACAATGTTTCTGGCAAGGCTAGAAGCGCTTATCCAGCTCAACTAACACACCCGAATCATTATTTGATTTCGCCTCAAAACAAGCTGCTTTTTTCACATAATCAGGCGCATTCTCCATCGCAAAACTAAATTCCGCGAGCCTAAGCATCTCTAAATCATTGCCACCATCTCCAAAAGTCATCACTTCGTCTTTAGAAATGCCCCATTTCTCCATCAAAATCTCAATCGCATGCCCTTTATGATAACCCGGCTGAATCAAATCAATACTACCATGCCCACTACTAACAGGCGTCGCCAAATGACTAATCGAACCACTTAACTCGTCCAGCAAGCGGTATGTTTCCTCCTCCTTGCAAGAAAGCGCAAATTTAAACACCACATCATCAATCTCCGAAAAGTCAGCCACTTTTATTAAAACCGGGCAATAAAATTTCACAAAATCACAAAATTCTTCCGACACCGTCTCCAGTACATACGCGCCTTTCTTCCCACAAATAATGGTCTCAAAATCCGTTTTCTCACGCAGAACTGCCGTAATCTCAGTAAAAGCACGCTTATCAAAAATGCCCGCAAAAATATCCTCGTCGCCTTTCCGCACATACGCCCCGTTATCCGAAACGAATGTAATCTCCTCTTTTATCTCTTCAAAAAATGTAGCTAATTGGACATACTGGTTGCCACTCGCAACAACAAATTCCGCTCCTACGCGCCTCATACGCCCATAAATATCCAAAAACCATTCCCTATCATAGTTCTTCTTATCATCCAAAAAAGTCCCATCCATATCTACTGCCACTAATTTAATCATTCCAACACACCTTTCCTCATCTCCACTATACCAAATGAAATGCATTTCATGTCAACTGTTTATAAAAAATATTCTTCAAGTGCATTATTAATAAATATTTGCAAATCGAATCCAAACTAGTATAATTAAAATTACTGCGACACAATCTAAAAAAGTCTGTAGTATTACTTATATTTCAGGAGGAAAACTCATGTCAGAAACTATCTTAGAAACAAAGAATGGTAGATCCTCATTCTTCGACGGCGGGCTATTACAGTATATTGGTTGGAGTATACTAGGCGCTCTAGTCACAGTATGCACGATTGGAATTTGCTTCCCGTGGGCTCTATGCATGGTCTACGGCTGGAAAATAAATCACACAGTTGTGGAAGGGAAAAGACTACAATTCAACGGCTCAGCAGTTGGACTGTTCGGCAATTGGATAAAGTGGTTGCTCTTGACAATCATCACTTTTGGAATTTATAGTTTCTGGTTATTTATCAAACTAGAAGACTGGAAAGTAAAAAACACCACGTTCAAAAACTAGAATTCCAGCAGCAAACAAACGAAAAAAGCCGTGGACTTGGTCCACGGCTCCTTTCAGCGCAATCAAATATTGATTAAAAAGCTAAAAGGTATAATCACTGTTTTATTCATTCCAATCGCAATAATTATTAATAACCGGTAAATAAATTAAGGCGACAAAAATTCCGACTTTTTATCAGGGCTTTATAGTTTATTTTGCTTTATCCCATAAAGGACATGGGTATTCAGGAGGTTCACCATCTCTAACTTTTCTACGATTTGTTAAAACTCTACTCTGCATAATATCTAAAAATTTATCCATTGCATCAAATGGGCTCTCAAATTTATACTTTCCCATTACACTAGCTCGGTCAGCAGTCATATAAACATCATAAGTATTTTCACTTTTTTCCATTCTAAGTTGATATTCTTCTCTACCATTTTCTGATCCCTCAAAAATTGAATATCTCAATTTTTCATAACCCAATAAACGAATATCATCTTCCAATAAATTTTTAATTTCTTTTAGTTCATCGTTCATGATTTATTTAACCTCCTTCAGTAACCCTAATTTTTCATACCAGTCTACGACTGTACCTAGTTGGATTTGAGTTCCTCCACCTGCTCCAAATACTTCAGCTATTGTCCCTTGTTGCGGATTAGCTATATCTTTAAAAGTAAATTTATAGTCTTTCATGGAATCTAGAAGATTCCTTTGTTCTCCCATGTTCAAGCCATTAAAAGCTTCCTTAACATTTTCTAAATTTATATCTTTTATGACTTCATATTGATGATACGGCTTCACACTTTCAGGGTAAGGAAGTCCTCTTGTATCATATTCTAAAATTCTTCCGTCTTCAACTGGACTAGTGAATTTACCAAATGGATCTCCATATCTATCAATAACTTGCCCCTTCTTCAAATTTGCATCTATAGTACTAGGTTTTCCAGCACTGTCACATACAAACCCGTCTGCATCAGGCCATTTTATTTCCCCTTCCTTATTCAAACAATCGGGAGAACGAACAAGTTCGCCATGTGTAGATTTATAGGCGGTTTCTCCATTTTTCAATACCACTTTTTTAGGTTCAAACACTTTGTTTGTTCCTTTGATTATATCATCTACCTGACGTCCGCCACTATTCAAATTCAGATCATACTTTTGTAAAACCTCTTTCATCTTCTCTGTGGCATTGCTTACTCTAGATGACCCACCCAGCGGAGCAGCTCCAAGACCATCTGCAGCTAGTTGGCGCCTTGGATTTAAATTCAAGTTATTTTTTAAATTATCGGCTACTTTTCCGACTTCATCAAGAACCCTTGTAGCTTTTTCAACTCTTGTATGTATGCCTTCCTTTACAGTCACTTTTAAACTGTTTATTCGAGTTAAAGCGCTTTTCTGTCCAAGATTGATCAAGTCATCTACCTTGGATGGAACACTTTTAACCCCCTGCAAAAGGTTATCGCTTAAATCAGCTAGTTTTGTGCCTGATCGAATGACTTGCGTTCCGCCCGAAAAAGCTTTCACCCCCGGTACAATATCCAAAATCGAAAATGCTCCACGTATCACTCTTTCTGATGTATCCAGTTCGCGCCCTGTTAACCAGTCTTTGCCACGAATAGCCGCACTTGCTTCTAATCCTCCATAAGCTAGACCTATCCCCGCAATAACAAGTGTATACGGGCATAAAACAGCTACTCCCACAATAACAACGGTGGCAATCACGTTCACCCAGAATTCTTTTTTCTGTTGCTCATCTTTGATGGAGGTATACTCAAAGGCTCGTGAGTTTAACATAGCACTTCTGAACTCTTTTTGGCTCACATCTTGATCTTTATTCTGCCTTTTCCATTCTTCGTACTGAAGCTTCATTTGATTAGCATAATCATTATCCCCACTAAACAAGTCATCTAAACTAACTTCTTTTTTGGGGACCTCCATTTGTTCTTGCGTGTAACTATTTGCATATGTTGTGACGGTTTTAGTCGAGCCTATTCGGTTTTTGGTTGTAACTTTAGAAGCATCTAAATCCCGCATACCTTCCACAAATTCATCTAATACCTCGTAAAAAGGTTGGTCAATCTTGTCATTCACAATTCCCCCCACTTCTCCCGCAAAGTCATGTAAGACCTCAAAATCTTCATAGAGTTCTTGAAGCTTATGTTTGTTATCTGTGTGAGAAAAAGGAATAGCACCATCTGCGTCTAATCTAGCGATATCTATTTCCACTTCTTCTAAGTTCTTGGAAACACCTTTTAAACTGTCTATAGCACCCTTTCCCCAAGCACCTTTACCTATTAGGTTTCCGATGCTTTTTTCTGCTTTTTCAAAATCATCCTCCTGATAATGAACATCTTTCACCAAATGCATTCACCTACCTATTTAGTTTCTCTTCCAGTTTAGCATAAGAAAGAAATGAATATGTGGACATTTTGTGGTTTTTTTATCGAAACGTATACAAAAACATATCCCCAAAACTTTATTTCATCCACTAGTTTGGTGAGCAAGATACTTTCTTTTATTTCGTAATTTGAGCCCACTTTTTTCAGGATACTGTTTAAATTTTGTTTCAGACTTATAAGTCAAATCTGTCGGCCTCTTAAATCCTGATTATCCAAAAAAACAGCAAATAAAATTACTGTAGAAGAGATGAGCCCTTTGTTATCAGGTTTGCTTAGAGTTTTTAAGAAGCTTTGATAAATAAAGTCTTCTTTTCCATCAACGTAAGCCCGACATCAATATGCATTGTATTTGTACACTTTTATCTTAGTCTCTGTTTCCCCGTAGTTGAATCGGTTTTCGGCTCTTAAAAGGAAAAAACACCAAATAACGAAAAAAGCTGTACCTCAATGGGCACAGCTCCTTTCAGCGCAATCAAAAGGAGAAATTCACACAATCAAATAAAGGGGGTATTTGTTTGTGATATATTTCACTGTATAAATATATCACATTCTTTCAATTAATTCAACACTTCACAAACTTTTTATTTTAAATTCATTCCCATCTAATTATTACTATTAAAAAATAATACACACACAGGCAATTTCCAGGCGATGTAACACCTCTAGCGACTTGTTCTTAACAATACTCTTAACTGTTTTAATCTAACACGTAAAAACTATAACAAAAAGAAGCTTTCTCAAATAGCAAAGCTTCTTTTTATAAGTTTCTCGAGAAAATTTTTCACAAACCCAATATTTCACAAATTTATTTTGTTAATGATTCTAATTCATTTAGCTTTTCTTCAAAGACCTTGAGCGCATCTTCAACAGGTTTTGGTGTTGTCATATCCACACCAGCGCGTTTTAATACCTCAATTGGGAAATCTGAGCTCCCAGCCTTTAAAAATTGCACATAATCCTGAACAGCTTTCTCTCCTTCATTCAAAATTTTCGCGCTAAGTGCAGAAGCAGCAGAAAACCCAGTTGCATATTGGAAAACATAATAGTTCATATAGAAATGTGGAATTCTAGACCATTCATAACCAATTTCATCATCGTACTTCATGGCATCAGACCCATAATAATTCTTATTAATTCTAAAATAGTTTTCTGTTAAATATTCCGCTGTAAGAGCCTCGCCTTCTTGATCAGCTTGATGAATCAGATGCTCAAACTCAGCAAATTGCGTTTGCCGGAAAACCGTTCCTTTAAAACCATCTAAGTAATGATTTAACAAATAGGCTCTAACTTTTTTATCCTCATACTTCTTCAATAAATAATCTGTTAGTAGATTTTCATTTGTTGTCGAAGCAACTTCCGCTAAGAAAATAGAATAATCCCCATATACGTATGGCTGATTTTTCCGCGTATAATAACTATGCACACTATGCCCTAATTCATGCGCAAGTGTAAATACGTTGTCAATTGTATCTTGCCAATTCATCAATATATATGGGCTTGTACTATACGCACCTGACGAATATGCCCCGCTCCGTTTCCCTTTATTTTCAACAACGTCAATCCAGCGTTTATCAAAAGCTTCTTTTAGAATTTCTTGATACTCCGCGCCTAATGGAAGCAAGCCATTTAAGACAATATCCTTGGCATTCTCATACGTAAACTCAAGGTTCACATCATTTGATAGCGGTGTATACATATCATACATATGCAATTCATCTAAGCCTAAAAGTTCTTTGCGAAGAGCGACATAACGATGTAATAAAGGCAAATGTGCATTAACTGTTTCAACAAGTGAGTCATAGACCGATTCTGGAATGTGATTTGAAGACAAAGCCGCTTCTCTGGCCGATTTATATCCTCTTGTTTTCGCATAAAAATTAGATTTCTTCACTTGTCCACTAAGTGTCGTTGCAAGGGTATTCTTTAAGCCTTCATAAACCGAATACATACCCAAAAAGGCTTCTTGGCGAACGCGGCGGTTTCCACTTTCTAAAAGCTTACCATATTGACCATGCGTGATTTCAATTTTGTTTCCATCTTCACCCTCTATCGTTGGAAATTTCAAATCAGCATTATTTAATGTATTAAATGTTCTAGACGGGCTTCCCAGTACTTCACCAGCACTTGCTAAAATGGCTTCCTCTTTCTCCGACAAAATATAAGGACGACTTAAATTCAAATCATCTAGCAGATGTTTATAGAGTTTTAAGTCTTCATTTTCTTTCAAATAAGAAGCTAATACGTCCTCATCTATCGCTAAAATCTCCGGATCAAAATAGGATATCCCCGAGATAACTTGTGTAATTAAGCTTCCCGCACGGCTATTTAAACCTTGATATTTTGCATCCGCCGTATCTTGATCTAACTTCAAATGCGCATACACATACACATTTTCTAATTTATTTAATAAATCATCTCTAAATTGCAATGCACGAAGCAAATGTTTCGCGCTTTCGCCTAGCGTTCCTTTATAAGCAGCACTCTTCCCGCTTAACTGCTGCACCTCTTTAAAACCGTTTTCCCATGCCTCATCACTTTCAAAAATAGTCGTTAAGTCCCATGTTAAATGTTCAGGCACTTCGTTTCTTGCAGGAATTGTTTTGATTTTAATTTCCACCATAAATCCATAACCCCCAAAGTCATATTTCTTTTATTATGAGCCAAGAATTCATAAATTGCAAAAAATCACAACTCTTTATCTAAACAACTTTTCGATATAAATAATCTGCCGTTTTATGCGGAAACGTCCCGCAATATATTCCACCAAAACACCCTCACTCTCTAAGAAAAGCAAGTATTCCTCAAGTAGCAAATGACATTCATTAAGTGGCAGGAAAATCATTTTAATTCCAACAACATACTTTCTGAAATATTGTACGATATGCTCTTTACTAAAAGTATCACCCACTTCAAGTAGCTTAAAGAAATTTTCCCATAGCAAGAACTGCCATTCTAATGCTGGTGTGTGGGTCAGAAACTGCCGTGACAACTGAACACCAATTTCTGATGGTAGATTCAAAATGGCATAGCCTGATTGATACAGCTGCTTTGAAAACATACTCTTACTTTTATACTTTGCGTAGAAATAACTTAAATGCTCCCGTTCCATTTTACGGTTGCGTTTAATGTATAAACTTTTAAAACGAATTCTCGCTATTTTAGCTTGCATTTCTTCGAGTGAAATAGAAAGTGGTAACTTCATCGATGAAGCAAAAAAATATTTCCCCACATAATGATGAATATGATAAATTAACTCAAAACACTTTTCTTCTGGATGAAAACAAAATAAGTAGTAGCCTAAATCTTTATCTTTTAGCAAAAAAGCTAACTGAAAAGCTGAAAACAAATACTTGCCCCCGCGCATTGTTAATTCTTGTCCTAATATCCAGTAGGGCTTTAAACTAAGAGATAAGTAGTTTTCCGTTCGTTCAATCATTTCTTTAATTGGTATTGTTGAACATTGATACTCGAGCACAATATTTCCCTCAACAAATAAATCTGCTTGCCGCTTAATCTCCGAGAAATAATGTTCTAAATCCACTTGAAAAGCTTGGGCAGTGAGCCAACCTAATAGTAGCTCTTTAGCCTTCAAATGCTTAGCTGATTCGCCCTCAGAAGCAGTCTTGCACTTGCCACCTTTTTTATGAGCAAAATGTGGTACTTTAATATCGCCATTTTTTAAAATAACTTCTTCTTGACAGCAACAACATACGTAACGCATTTTATTCTTTTCTAATAAATCTCGATTGGTCTTTGTAACTGTAATGACTTTACCAGTTTCAGTTTGAGCAGTAAACATAGATGCACCTCTTTTATATTTTAAATTCGCCGTGTAATCTCAAAATCCTTCTTTAATCAAAAAAATTCTTGCATAAAAAAAGACCTATTCCACAATCAGCGGAAATAAGTCTTTCATCGTTTCTAATTAAAATGTTTCTTAATTTGTTCTAAAGCAGGCGTATCCAAGACTAGATTGCCATATTCTTCAAGAATATAACCTGTCAAGCTTGATTCCAAACCATACTCAAGTAAAATACTTACAACATTGTCAATGTTTTTTTCGTTAATTTCTACTTCAGGAAACTCAACATACAAATAATAGTTGTCCTTGTATGAAAATAATTTTGTCGTTACATGTTCAAGCCCAGTTGCTTGGCTCATTGTAATCAAATCTTCAAAATCATTAAATTCTAAAATAAACTCTAACGTATCTTCAGTATTTGAATTATCCTTTTTAACTGGATTAAAATTTTCCTCCAGCATTTTTTCAATTCGTTCTTCCGCCAATTCATCGCCCTGTGTTACACTGAGGTTTAAATTTCCCTCACCTTTACCAGAAATACTTGCTTTTGTAACAAATACTTCTAAGCCATGTTTTAGCGCTTGTACTTGAATCCAGAGCGGACCTTCCGGAGAGAACTCTTCTTCATATTTCAGCTCGTCCATCATTTCCCAGAAAAGTTCTTCACTTTTCTCACGGTCATACCAGACATCTTCCTGATTAAAACCACGCTCTTCTAAATCAAGATAAGAAATATAAAACTTGATTGTATCTTCGTTAATTCGTTCAATTTCCATCGTCACACTCTCCCTTCCAAATTAGTCATTGACAATGAAGGGTACTACTTTACTTATATTTTAGCTCAAAACTGCATTTTATACCACCATTATTTACTGGTAGTCTTATAATATTAGCCGAAAATCCAAAAATAAGCAAGAAAAAAAGTTGCTGAACAAAAATTCATTCAACAACCCTAATATAATCAGTTTAGTTAACCATTTTTTGTGCTTCTCGAAGTTGATAAGTTCTTACTTTTCTTGGTAAAAAACGACGAATTTCATCTTCATTGTAACCAACTTGTAAACGCTTCTCATCAATAATAATCGGGCGTCTAAGCAAACCCGGATTCTTTTGAATTAACTCAAACAACTCTTGTAGAGGTAAACTGTCCAAGTCAACGTTTAGTTTCTGGAATGTTTTAGAACGTGTTGAAATAATTTCATCTGTTCCATCTTCCGTCATACGGAGGATTTCTTTTATTTCATCTAAACTCAGTGGTTCAGAAAAAATATTTCTTTCTTTATAAGGGATTTCATGTTCTTCTAACCATGCACGTGCTTTACGGCAAGATGTGCAACTAGGTGAAGTGTATAACGTTACCATTAGACATTCACACTCCTTAATCGGTTTTAATTTTGTTTCATTCACAAACGAATCGCTAATTCATTTCTCTATTTTGAAAATAGCAATATAAGAACTTACATTTCCATTATACACTAAACTTGTGAAATTCTATATACTATTTTCGAAAAAATTATAACAAATATGTAGAAATGTTTTTTAGTAAGTCGCTCTTAGTATGTACCCTTACTATACTTGGTTTAAACTAGAATCACATGAAAATTTCCTCAGATTTATTAAAATTCAATGAGAATTCACTATCAATATTTCTCATTAAACAAAAGAATTCTAGCAAAATGCTAGAACTCTTTTACTTATTTATACACTAGCTATCAAGCTAGCATGCTTCTCTTTATAAGACTCAAGTTCCGCTTCCGAACAATAAACAAAATGTCCCTCAGCAACTTCACGCATTTTCAATTCTTCACCGTCTTTATAATTATGCATCGTTGGATCATATGCTTTACGCACACGAGTACGTTCATAATTCGGGTCTGGAAGTGGAATAGCAGATAAAAGCGACTCCGTATAAGGATGTAGCGGTGCACGGTACAAATCATTAGCTGGAGCTAACTCAACTAATTTCCCAAAATACATGACACCAATACGATCACTAATATATTTTACCATTGAAAGGTCATGTGCAATAAAGAGATACGTTAGTCCCTTATCTTTTTGCAATTCCTTCAAAAGATTGACCACTTGAGCTTGAATAGAAACATCAAGTGCTGAAATCGGTTCATCTGCAATGATAAATTCTGGTTGAACAGCAAGTGCTCGAGCAATTCCAATACGTTGTCTTTGTCCACCTGAGAACTCATGTGGATAACGACCAGCATGTTCTTTGCTCAAACCAACTGTTTCAAGCAACTTATAAACTTGTTCATCAGCGTCAGCTGGAGAACTTGCAAGATCATGAATATTAATTCCCTCTGCAATAATATCACGCACTTTCATACGCGGATTTAAAGACGCATAAGGATCTTGGAAAATCATTTGCATTTTACGACGAAATTCATGCATCTCTTTACGAGATTTTTTTGCATGAACATTTTTACCGTTGTATAAAACTTCGCCACCTGTTGCGTCATACAAACGAATAATGGTACGACCAGTCGTTGATTTCCCACAGCCTGATTCACCTACAAGGCCCAGTGTTTCACCTTTATAAATATCAAAAGAAATATCGTCCACAGCACGAACTTCATTCGCTTTGCCTTCATTGAAGTATTGTTTTAAATTGTGGATTTCAAGTAATTTTTCGCGTTCACTCACCTTGTTCGACCCCCTTCGCATGAACAGCTTGCATACCAGGATGTTCCTTCGCAAATTGTTCTTGACGTCTTAATACAGCATCTGGAGGCGTTACTTCAGGCGCATCCGGATGGAGTAACCAAGTCGCCGCATAATGCGTATCGGATACTTTAAACATCGGCGGTTGCTCTTCCAAATCTATCGCCATCGCATATTGGTTACGCGCAGCGAACGCATCACCTTTTGGCGGTTTTAATAAATCAGGAGGAGTTCCCGGAATAACATATAATTCCTCATCATCTGTATCAAGCGTTGGCATTGAACTAATCAAGCCCCATGTATACGGGTGTTGCGGGTTATAGAAAATTTCATCTACCGTCCCAATTTCAACAATTTTCCCTGCATACATAACAGCAACTCTATCCGCCACATTCGCTACTACACCAAGGTCATGCGTAATGAAAATGATAGATGTATCAATTTTTTGTTGAAGATCTTTCATTAGGTCTAAAATTTGAGCTTGGATTGTTACGTCTAGTGCTGTCGTAGGCTCATCCGCGATTAAAATCTGCGGGTTACACGCGAGTGAAATGGCAATAACAACACGTTGGCGCATCCCTCCGGAAAATTGGTGCGGATACTGCTTAACGCGTTCCTCAGCGTTCGGAATTCCTACCAGTTGAAGTAAGCGAAGTGCCGTTTTACGCGCTTCTGTCTTACTAATTTTCTGATGCTTAATAAGCGGTTCCGCAATTTGCTTCCAAATCGGCATTGTTGGATTAAGCGACGTCATCGGATCTTGGAAAATCATCGAGATATCTTTACCACGAATCTTTTGCATTTGCTTTTCAGACGCTGTTGCCAAGTCCTTCCCATCAAATAAAATTTGACCGGATTTTATGCTAGAGTTACTTTCAGGAAGCAACCTCATAACTGCTTTTGTCGTAACTGATTTCCCAGAACCTGATTCTCCCACAATAGCAAGAGTTTCACCTTTATGAAGATCAAAATTCACTCCACGAATGGCTTGGACTTCGCCGGCATAAGTGTGGAAGGAAATGTGTAAATCTTTAACTTCTAATAGTTTTTCCATTTTTCCTCACCTCTCCTTTAGTCCCGCATTTTCGGATCGAACGCATCGCGAAGTCCGTCAGCTACTAAGTTAAATGCAATCATAATAATACATAATACAATCGATGGATATAAAACCATATACGGCAATACTTGAAGGGTTTTATACCCGTCATTAATTAATGTTCCAAGTGAAGCTGTCGGCGCAGGTAAACCTAAACCGATAAAACTTAAGAAAGCTTCAAAGAATATCGCACTTGGAATACTAAACATAACGTTAATGATAACAACACCTGCTACGTTAGGTAAAAGATGCTTGCTTAGAATCTTAGGAACAGATTCACCTAGAGTTAAGGATGCCAGAACAAATTCTTGGTCTTTCAGTTTTAAAACTTGTCCCCTAACAACCCTGGCCATCGTTATCCAACTCGTCATCGCAATGGCGATAATTATTGAAACCATACCAGCTTTCAGTACTAAAATCATCAAAATAACAACCACTAAATTAGGAATAGCGGAGAGTACTTCCAGTATTCTTTGCATGATACTATCAACTCTGCCACCTTTATACCCGGAAATAAGTCCGTATGCAACGCCGACAACCAAGTCACATAGTGCCGCAACAACAGCAATAATAAGTGAAACTCGTGTCCCAGCCCAAATACGAGCAAATTGGTCACGACCTAATGTATCACTTCCTAACCAATAGTATGTGCCTTCTTCAACATTTTTTTGTTGATAAACATCTACTTCTGTACCACCAATATTCTGTTTACCATTCCAAAAAGGCATATTCTCAAAACCAGGTACTTTCGGAGGTAAACTTGCATATTGATTATTTTGGTAGTTAACACTATTTTTAGGACCTAGATTTGGTGACATATATTGCCCAAAAATAGCCATCAAAACGATAACCCCTAATACTATGATTGAAACTAAAGCAGCTTTATTTTTCCGTACGCGTATCCATGAGTCTTGAAGGAAAGTCAAACTTGGGCGTGAAATTTTTTCTGCTTCAGCATCTTTAATTTGCACTGGCTGGAACATTTCTTTTGCAATTTTTTCTGCCATTATTTTTTCCCTCCAGACACACGAATTCGAGGATCAATTAGTCCATATAAAATATCTACAATAAGAATGACTAGTATTAACATCACAGCAAATAGTAAAGTAGTTCCCATAATTACCGGATAATCATTCGTTTGTATAGACATTACAAATTGGCTACCAATCCCAGGAATCCCATAAATATTTTCAATTACAAGTGAACCTGTCATCAGCGCAACAGACAATGGTCCTATAACAGTAATAAGCGGAATAAGTGCATTTCGAATAGCATGTTTCACTGCTATTTCAGGTCGACTGTTCCCTTTTGCTTTGGCAAGCAAAATATAGTCAGATGCAAATACATCAATTAATTCAGTTCTCATGAAACGTGCTGCTGTTGCAAGTGGAAACATTGCAAGCGCAAATGCTGGTAAAATAGATTCTGCAAAAGTCCCCCACCCAGCTACAGGCAACCATTGTAATTTTGCTCCAATCCAGTATTGCAGGACTGTAGCGAAGACGAAAGAAGGAATCGATTTTCCTAGTATCGCAATGAAGGTACTGGTATAGTCAGGCCACCTATTCTGATACATGGCGGCGATAACTCCTAAAATAATACCAAAGAAAAGACCAAAAACCATTGCTTCTAGTGCGAGTGTGATGGATGGACCAATAAGCGCGCCTAGAATTTCAGATACAGGACGATTGTCAAGTTGGAAAGATACCCCTAAATCCCCTTTTACTAAACCTGTCATATAATTAAAATATTGAACAGGCACCGGATCATTTAAACCGTATTTCTCATTCATAATATGAATTTGCTCATCAGATAGTTTTTCCTGATTACGATACGGTGTACCCGGCAAAAGCTTCATTAGGAAGAATGTAACCGAAGCAATAATGAAGAGTGTTATTAACATGTAGAAAACGCGTTTTAACGTATATTTTGCCATCTATCTCTACACCTCCCAAATTTATTTTTATGTGTTAAAGGTTTTCAAAAATTCGCCATATGCTTAGAGCCTTTATTTTATTTCATTACATATGTTAATCAAGTAATTTTCTCAAAACCTACTTTTTCCAAATTTAAATATGACGTTAAAGCGTTTTGTTGCATCTCGCAAAACATCAGCAAAATGAGAGAGTATATCGAAATATACTCTCTCTCAAGTCAAGCATTTCTTAAAAACTTATTTAGTCAAATACGTATTTTTGTACGTATAGTCAGGACCAAATGGATTTTTTTGTAAATCCTTAATATAAGATTGTTGCAAGTATGCATTTGAACGGTGGTAAAGTGGCGAAATCGCTACATCATCTGTAAGCAAGATTTGCTCTGCTTTAACCATTTCATCCCAACGTTTTTGTGGTTCAGCCGCATAAGTCACAGCTGCATCTTCTAAGATTTTATCATAATCAGGATTAGAGTAGCTCATTCTGTTTTGAGCGCCACCTGTTTGGAATAAATCTAAGAAAGTAGATGGATCTTGATAGTCAGGACCCCAACCACTCATAGAAACATCATAATCTTGGTTTTGGTCGTTTTGCAAGCGAATCTTGAATGGTACATTTTTAAGGTTCACTTTCAAACCATCAAGGTTAGTTTCTAATTGGTTTTGAATAAATTCAGAAGATTTTTTAGCATTTTCAGTATCATCACTTGTAAATTCTAAAGTAAGGTTACTTACTCCTAGCTCTTTCAAACCTTGTTTCCAAGCTTTTTGAGCTTCTTCTTTATTGTATTCTAAGTGTGCGCCAGATTCTTTCACATAGTCTTCTTTGTTACCTGGATCAAATGTGAAATCTGGTGGCACTAAGTTGTTAGCTGGTTTAGAACCATTTTGAAGTACAGTATTTACATACGCTTCTTTATCAATTGCAAGTGCAATTGCTTTACGAATGTTTTTATTTGCAAGTGGAGTTTTCTTCCCTTTGCGTTCTTGGTTAAATTTAATGTAGAAAGTTGAAGAATCATTAACTACAGTGTAGTCTTTATTATCTTTATTTTGGGCAGAATATTCAGCACTTAGAAGCGCGCGGTCAATTTTACCAGTGTTATAAAGATTTAAGTTAGTTCCTGCGTCTTGAACAACTTGAACATTGATTTGTTTCAATTTCACAGCGTCTCTATCCCAGTAGTTATCGTTTTTAACGTAAGTCCATTTTTTATTCGTTCCTGTCCAATCTTTCAATACGAAAGGACCGTTATATAAAATATTATCACTGTTTTGAGCATATTTTTCGCCTTTTTCCGTTACAAACTTCTCATTTAATGGGAAGAATGTTGGGAATGCGAATAATGAATTAATGTAAGCAGCTGGTTTAGATAATGTAATTTCAAGAGTTTTATCATCTACTGCTTTAATCCCTAATTCTTCAGGTTTCATCTTACCTGCTACAATTTCTTCACCATTTTTGATAGCGGAGAATAAGTAAGAATACGTTGCAGCTGTGTCTGGGTTAACCGCACGTTGCCAAGCAAAGACATAATCTTTGGCTGTAACAGGGTCACCGTTAGACCATTTTGCATCGTCACGTAATTTGAAGGTATAGACTGTTTTGTCATCACTAACTTTTGGTTCTTCAGCGGCTCCAGCAATTGCAGGAATACCATCTTTGTCAAGCGCATATAGACCTTCATTTGTTTGGTTAAGTACATTTAAACCAACTTGGTCATCTGCTTTTGAACTATCAGCAGAAGGAATTAATGCTGATTCTGACAAGTTAAGAACTTGTTCCCCTGATGCTTTACCATCACCTGAGCCTTTTTTATCGTCGGACGAAGAATCATTTCCTCCTCCACATGCTACTAAGACTAAGCTCAGTACAAGTGTCAATCCAAGAGCTAAAAATAATTTAGATTTTTTCACTAAATATACCTCCCTTTTTTATTTTTCTGAAAAATTGTTTCACTTGTTATTATACCTCAGTTTTTTAAGCTTTGTAAATTGATTTAACCAAATATTTCAAATCAAGGCTAAAAGTGATAAATTTCAAAAAAATTCTCACAATGGCTAAAGAATATGAAAAGTCTGACAAATAACACATACGTTTAGTACATTGATTTGAAAGACGAAACACCATTGATTAAGTTTTCAGAAAATAAATCTAGTTTAGTCAAACTACTTTTGCCTTGAATTCGGAATTTGTCTATCAAAAAACAAGCAAAACTAAAATACTAACAAAAAGTGATGTTAATCCCGAATAATTTTAGGATTATATTTATTTATATACTTTTTTTTTGCTCTTGTCTATATAAAAAGACTAAAAAATAAATTTAATTTATGAATCATTAATAAAAAGGTTGATATAATGGGATTTTTCAAAATAAAAAATTGTAACATTTCATTACATCATCAGAAAGCCAGTCACTCACTCATTTATTACTAAATATCTACAATTGTCCGAATAATCTGTCGTCATATCTGCTAAACAATTAAAATTCGTCTACCTTCTTTTTTTATGCTAAAGTAATACAAGAATCAAAAACGCGAGGTGACATGCATTTGTTAAAACGATTAATCATCTATACGGTTATTCAAGAAGTTCTTATTCTAATTATAATGCTTTTTCAGCAACATTTTACGCTCCTGCAGTATATTGACCTTTCCTTTTATGTTGGTTTTAGCGTCTTCATAATAGGTCTTATCGTTTATATTATGCGCTCTGGCTTTCTTGACCGCGTACACGACGGTTTTCGTAAAGTGTCCCGGAAATTTAAAGGCGAAGAAGATAACGAGTTTTCGGATATGATGCTCTCGGAACTTGTCGGCATTCCGTATCTCGATATTTTGATTAGTTCTCTCATTGTGCTTGCTTCAAGTTTTCTTGTTATGCTGTTTTATTATATGTAAGAGTTTGACAGCTTATTCCATTTCTTGGTAAAATGTCATTACTATAACTGATGCGTTAGAGGGAAAATAGTACATTTTGTGTAAACTATTTATAGAGAGCTTGTGTTTGGTGGAAACAAGTATAGAACAAAATGGAATGGGCTTCCCGAGAACTGCTTGTGAACTTTTAGTAGCAAGTGGCGGCTTAAGACCGTTATCTTATGAGTGCTTTTTAAAGCAATTAGGGTGGTACCGCGGACAAACCGTTCGTCCCTAGCAGAATTTTTTGCTAGAGACGGGCGGTTTTTATGTTCTCTCGATCGCATATTAATTTTAGGAGGAAAACAGGATGAAAAAAGTTATTTTTTCTGGTATTCAACCGAGTGGTGATTTAACACTTGGGAATTATATCGGCGCATTAAAACAGTTTGGTAGCTTCCAAGACGAATATGACTGCTACTACTGTATTGTTGACGAGCACGCCATTACGGTGCCTCAAGACCGCTTAAAACTTAGAAAGCAAATTAGAAGCTTGGCCGCACTGTATTTAGCGGTTGGTTTAGACCCAGAGAAAGCGACCTTATTTATTCAATCAGAAGTTCCGGCGCACGCGCAAGCTGCATGGATTTTGCAATGTAATGTGTACATTGGTGAGCTGGAGCGAATGACCCAATTTAAAGATAAGTCTGCTGGGAAAGCTGGTGTCAGCGCAGGACTACTAACTTATCCGCCGCTAATGGCTGCCGATATTTTACTCTATCAAACCGATCTTGTTCCGGTTGGTGACGACCAAAAGCAGCACATTGAATTAACGCGTGATTTAGCGGATCGCTTTAACAAAAAACATAACGAAATCTTTAAAGTGCCCGATATTTTCGTTCCAAAACAAGGCGCGCGCGTGATGTCTTTACAGGAACCAACGAAAAAAATGAGTAAATCCGATGAAAATATTAAAAGTGCCATCTATTTGTTAGATCCTCCAAGCACGATTAGGAAGAAAATCAAGAGTGCGGTCACCGATTCATCTGGTGTCGTGCAATATGACAAGGAAAGTAAGCCTGGTATTTCTAACTTACTCTCCATTTATTCTGCTTTAACGGGCGAAACGGTTTCTACCATCGAAGAAAAATACGCGGGGAAAGGCTATGGCGATTTTAAATCTGACCTTGCCGAATTTGTTGTTCAGGAATTAGAGCCGATTCAAACGCGCTACGAAGACTTTCTGCAATCTGATGAATTGGATAGAATTCTTGATGAAGGTGCTGAAAAAGCCCGTTTTGTTGCTAATAAGACCCTTAAAAAAATGGAAAATGCCATTGGACTCGGCCGCAAACGCCGTTAAAAAAAGAAGCCAAAATCAATTTTTTGATTTTGGCTTCTTGCTTATACAATTTGCAGCGTAACATCGATGTTGCCGCGTGTTGCTTTGCTGTACGGACAAACTTGGTGGGCTTTTTCAATCAACTCTTTGGCAGTCGCTTCGTCCACGCCGTCGATATGTGCTACCAAATCCACACCAACTTTAAATCCGTTGTCTTCTGGATCGCTATATAGGGAAACTGTTGCGGTTACTTCGCTTTTGCCTGTTACGCCTGCTTTTCCCATAACAAGTTCCAGCGCGCTATTAAAGCAAGAGCTATATCCGGCGGCAAATAGCTGTTCTGGATTTGTGCCACCGCCTCCGTCGCCACCAAGTTCCTTCGGCGCCGAAATATCAAAGAAAAAGACATTGTCCTCTGAATGCACTTCCCCGCTTCTGCCACCTGTATTAACAACCGTTGTTTCATATAATTTTTTCATTTTTTCTCCTCCTAAATTAAATAACTTTTAAGTGTCTCATTCAAGTTTTTCACATCTGCAAGTAAATTTGTATGCCCAACTTGCCCAGAAAACAATTGCTGAATGCATGCATTCACTGCGCCAATAACTGCGCCTTCCAATTGGCTACCCTTTTCCGTCAAAGAGATGATGACGACACGCTCGTCGCTTTGCTTGCGGTTCCGGAGGACTAGCCCATCTTGTTCCATTCTTTTAAGCAAAGGGGTCAGTGTTCCGCTATCTAAATCTAGCTGTGCGCCAAGTTCCATTACGCTCTGTGCGTCTTGTTCCCAGAGGGCGAGCAAAACGATGTACTGTGGGTAGGTTAGCTGGAAGGGACTGAGCGCTTTCCGGTAGTATTTTGTGAAGTTGCGCTGGACGTTATAAATTGCAAAACATAGCTGCTCATCTAGTAATCGATGATTTGTTTCCATAAAATCATCTCCTTTTATATTGTTCGCAATTTAATTGTAAGCAATATTTTAACAAAAAGCGAATTGTTTGCTCAAAAAAAAGGACTTGAACAATATTGTTCAAGTCCTTTATCATCACGCCTCAAATTTTTTAAATACTAGCGTCGCATTATGTCCGCCGAAACCAAATGAATTGGACATTGCCACTTTTACATCTTGCTTCCGCGCAACATTTGGCACGTAGTCAAGATCGCAAAGCTCATCTGGATTTTCAAGATGGATCGTTGGTGGAATCACACTATCGCGAATCGTTAGAACAGAGAAAATGGCTTCAATTCCGCCAGATGCGCCTAATGTGTGCCCTGTCATAGATTTTGTTGAACTAACAGCTAACTTATAAGCATGGTCGCCAAAAACCGTTTTAACTGCAGCTGTTTCGAATTCATCGTTATAACCTGTACTTGTTCCGTGTGCATTAATATAGTCTACACTTTCCGGCTCTAATCCAGCATCGTTTAAAGCTTGTTTCATCGAACGTGCTGCACCTTCGCCGTTTGGAGCTGGTGCTGTAATATGATGCGCATCACTTGTTGAACCGTAGCCAACAACTTCTGCATAAATTTTAGCGCCACGTGCTTTAGCGTGTTCATACTCTTCTAAAATAACAATTCCTGCACCTTCACCGATAATAAAGCCATCGCGGTCTTTATCAAATGGACGGCAAGCTGTTTCAGGGTCTGGATTTAGCGACAAAGCTTTATTAGCACAAAAGCCAGCGAGCGCCATTTTTGTAATTGGTGCTTCACTTCCACCTGTAATCATCACGTCGGCATCGCCACGTTCAATCACTTTGAAAGCATCACCAATTGAGTTTGTGCCTGTTGCACAAGCCGTCACCGTTGCGGTATTAATTCCTTTGGCACCAAAACGGATTGATACTTGACCAGAAGCCATGTCTGGAATCATCATTGGAACAAAGAATGGGCTAACTCGGCGAAGACCACGATTAATATACGTATCATATTGTGTTTCAAAAGTTTCCATTCCGCCGATACCAGAACCAATCCAAACGCCTACACGCTCAGCATTGGAATCATCAATTTTAAAATCAGCGTCGTTTAATGCCATTTCTGCACCTGCAATTGCATAGTGAGTGAAACGATCCATCTTACGAGCTTCTTTTTTCTCGATATATTTTTCAACATCGAAGTCCTTTAATTCAGCAGCAATTTTCACTGGGAAATCATCAGGATTTAAACGCGTTAATTCTTTAACACCGTTAACACCATTTTTCGCGTTTTCCCAAGAAGTTTCTGCATCATTTCCAAGTGGTGTAACTGCTCCAATACCAGTAACGACTACTCTTCTTCTTTCCATGTACTCATCTCCTTGTCTTTGGGCTCATGAAAAAACAACTTCTGTCAACTGACAGGAGTCATCCTTAATATTTGTTGCTTCAAAATAATAAATAAAAATATAGCAAAAACATATAGCCAACTTGGCAGCTATTGTACAAATAAATAGAGCTTGGTTTGAAGCAAAATTCAAGCCGATTTTATTATACCACAAAAGAAAGAAAGGTGTCTTTATCTATACATAAAAACACCTCAAACATCTAAAAATCAAAGCATTTATTTACCCCAACGGAGAACTAGCGCTCCCCAAGTTAAACCTGCGCCGAAGCCAACAAGTAATAAGTTGTCGCCGTCTTTTACTCGTCCTTCCTCGACCGCATCGATTAAAGCAAGTGCGATGGACGATGATGATGTATTGCCGTATTTATGAACCGTCTTCATTAATTTTTCTTCTGGTAAATCTAGACGCTCACGCGATGCTTCCATGATACGAATATTTGCTTGATGAGGAATTAGCAAGTCTAAGTCCGCTTTCTCTAAGCCAGCTTTTTCTAACACTTGCATTGACGCATCACCCATTTTACGCACAGCAAAACGGAAAACTTCACGTCCATTCATATACATTTTATTATTCTCTGCTTTTAAATTTAAATATTTACCGCCTGAACCATCAGAACCTAAAACAAACGATAGCAAACCTTTATCTTCAGAAACTGGCCCCATCACAACTGCGCCAGCACCATCACCAAATAATACAGCTGTACTTCTGTCGTCCCAATCGGTAATTTTTGATAACTTATCTACCCCAACAACAACAACATGCTTGTAAGCCCCTGTTTGGATAAATTGAGAAGCTGTCACAACGCCGTAGGTGAATCCGGAGCATGCTGCTTCTAAGTCCATGGCTGCAGCGTTTTTAGCCCCCAAACGATCTTGAATAATATTCCCAACGGACGGAAAAGTAGCTTCTTGGGTTATCGTTGCCACAATAAATAAATCAATATCTTCAGGCGTCAACCCTGCATTTTCAATTGCTTTTTTGGCCGCCTCATAAGCCATGTCATGTGTATATTCATCGTCACGCGCAATACGTCTTTCCTGAATTCCTGTACGCGTGCGAATCCATTCGTCAGATGTTTCCATCATTTTTTCCAAATCAAAGTTAGTTAATACTCTTTCAGGAACATATTTCCCTACTCCTAGAATACCTGCGTTCATTGTTTCTCCTCCATATAAAGCTGTCTTTATGACCTGGTGCTAATTTTAACAGATATTAGTCCGATTAGCAATTTTATTGTTTTTTTATGTAAAAAACCCCCAGCACAAAAACTGTACTAGGGGAATAAATTAGAAACTAAATTTCGGATTTAATTGTCCTTTATAAGGCTCATGTTCCACAAAAACAACAACATCATTTCCTGCTGCATCTTTGCCGATTCGTTTATACGTAAATTTATTTGGATTTAGTTCTGTAAGTTCAAGTGCGGCGCCGTATTTATTTGTTCCAATTGAAACGTGCGCGCGAATTTTATTGCCATGCAAAACGTCAAAGTAGCCATAGTCCATCCGACTTTCACCCGTTTGCAAGTTGTAAAATTCATATTTATTCGTCTTGCTATCAAATTTTGCTAAGCTAATGAAGTTGCGATTTTGAGCCGTCACATCATTTCCTTTTTCATCTAAAACTTTTGTGCCATTCCAAAGCCGGTTTCCTAAAATTTTATCTCCGTCAACATATTTCATAATTTTTCCAGTTTGCGAATTCAATTGTTTGTCCGGTTGTGTAAATTGTAAATCTTTGCCTTTATACGGAATGTGCTCCACGTATACTTCTACGTCTTTGCCCGCTTTATCTTTTCCCATGCGTTTATAAGTGAAAATATCGCGATTGATTTTTTCCATCTCGACAACCGCTTGATAGTTTAACGTTTCCGAAATTAAAACGCGTTTTTTACCATCATTGGTTACAAAGAAAGTTCCCGCATCATTTCTTGACTCCCCGGTTTTAGCATCAAAGAACTCGTAGCGTCCAGTTTCAGACTCGTATTTTGCTAAGCCGATAAAGTTTTGATTTTCTGCTGTCAGGTCATTCCCCTTTTTATCATAAACTTTCGTGCCTTGCCAGTTGGTGCTCCCGAGTATTTGCGTTGCTTTTTCCCCAGAAACATACTTTTTCTTTTGTTCATATTTCTTTGCTTCGACATTTTTCGCCTCACCGTAAGTAGTTTGCCCGTATGCTGTTGTGAATAACACCGCTCCGCCGAGCAGAAATGCCCCCATTATTTTTACTTGTTTATTCATTATTTTTTCCTCCTTTGTTAATTTCTATCGTCATCTTACCGAAAGAAACTAAACTCCAACTAAAGAAAAAATAAACTTTTTATGAACAAAAAAATCGCACTAGGCGATTTTTTTAACTATCTATTTATTAGGGTTGTTGTCGGAAAAACCAGGCGCTTTTGACCAGCCGACCGATTTACCATCTTTGTCAGTGATGCGATACCAATATTCATTGTTGACATCAGCGCGTTTATCGATAGTGACTTTCTTACCTTTTAAATCGTTAAGATTACCTTTTATTTGTGAGCTGTCTTCTACTGGATACGTATAAATTTTTTGGTCATTTTCAACGACATATTTTTTCATTTCTTTTTGCACTTCATTTTTTGGCGTATAGAAAATTTCTACTACATCTGTGTCCACGTAGCCAAGACGTTTGCCATTTTCAAAAATTTCATACCAGTCGCCACTTTCAGTTGTTACTTTCTTACCTAAACGTAAACTTTTCTCTTTATAAGCGGAAGCATTGGCTACTTTTTTTGCTCCTTTTGTCCCGTACGGGGAGGTCCAAATAGCGGCGTTTTTAGGATCTTCCATTTTTCCATAAGCGAGCACGTATTCTGATTTTTGAATCGAATCATAAATATCATCATATGCGGTTAAATTATAGCGTTCAATGGTTTGGATTAAAGTATTGGCATAGTTTGGATCTGTCGCATATCCAGCTTCTTGAATGGCTTTTGAAGCTTGTTTATAATCTGTTTCATTTAATACATCATGATAGAGGTAAGGATCGCTGCTGATTCCATTTACAAATAACATCGTATGATCTTCTACAGAGGCTGCTCTGCTCGGGTAAGAACGAAATGCCGCATCTGTTTTATAGGCCTCATCCCCGGCATATTCTGTTGTTTGCATGGTGATGGAATCACCATTATAAGAACCTTTAATCCCAAATAAATTATTCGCTTGCGTGGATAATCCACTGTTTCCCCAATTCGATTCTACGATAGCTTGGGCGATTGTGACGCTTGTTAACACACCATATTTTTTTTGTAGTTCTTGCGCTTTTGGTGCTATATCTTGAACAAATTGTTGCTGTGAAACTGTCATTCCTTGAAGTGACGCTGTTACACCCGATTTATCAGCAGCTTCCGCTTGTACAGTAGCAAACGGCAGTAAAGCAGAAGTAGCAATAACCGACGCTATAACAGCATGTTTAATTTTTTTCATCTTTCTTTATTGCACATCCTATTCTTTAAAGTTGTCTTGCTGTAAACCTCAATTGCAAAACTTAGTTTAACAGCTGTTTATTATAAAAAGATGTGAAAAATATAACAGTTTTATCACATCATGAATACACAACAAAAAAAGTATTGCTATCACACGCTTTTAACTGTTTTTCAGCTAAATGTTACAATCCAGTGACACTTTTTATTTGTGTCTTTGCTAAAACTGGAATAATTTGTTTCTTTATGCTAAAATTAACCAAGTAATAATGTGAATCGAGGTGTCCGCTATGCGTTATATCGTAACAATCATTTGGGTGTTTTTCCTTTCGATGAT
The DNA here is from genome assembly GCF_900186185.1 of Listeria sp. ILCC797. Taxonomy (NCBI): domain Bacteria; kingdom Bacillati; phylum Bacillota; class Bacilli; order Caryophanales; family Listeriaceae; genus Listeria; species Listeria sp. ILCC797. The sequence goes on along the minus strand of NZ_FYBS01000002.1, from coordinate 77,584 downwards.
GGCTGAATTCGTACTTTCTTCCATGCTTTACGTGCCATTCGATTTCACTAGAGGACTTATTTTGACAGTTGGGATTTCATTTTTCGTACTTGTTATTCCACTTCTTATGCCAAAAGATAGCGAAATTTACGATATTAAATAAAAAGAAGCGTCCCGTTTGGGACGCTTCTTTTTATTTGTCGAGATAATATTTGTTTAGCGGTTGCAATTCATTATCCAGCTCATAAACAAGCGGAACGCCTGTTGGGATTTCGAGTTCCATAATGTCATCATCGCTAATGCCTTCTAGGAATTTCACGAGTGCGCGCAAACTGTTTCCGTGAGCAGCAATCACAACGCGATTTCCTGATTTAATTTCCGGCGCAATTGTGTCCATCCAGTACGGGATTACCCGTTCAAGCGTAACCTTCAAATTTTCCCCAGAAGGAATCGCATGTGTATCAAGAAGTTGATAGCGGCGATCGTTTTTAGCTTGGCGCTCGTCATTTTCTTCTAACAGCGGCGGCAACGTGTCATAGCTGCGACGCCATTTTTGCACCTGGTCGGCACCATATTTATCGGCTGTTTCTTGTTTATTCAATCCTTGTAAAGCCCCGTAATGCCGTTCATTTAAACGCCACGATTTATGTACGGGCACCCACATTTGATTTGACTCCTCTAAAGCAAAATTGAGCGTTTTAATCGCACGCGTTAAAACGGAGGTAAAGGCGACATCAAATTCTAGACCTGCTTCTTTAATGCGCTTTCCAGCAGTTTTTGCTTCCAAAATGCCTTCTTCGGATAAGTCCACATCATGCCAACCAGTAAACAAATTCAGTTTATTCCACTCACTTTGACCATGACGGATTAAAACTAATTTCATAACTTCATCATCCTCTCTACACCTACTATACACCTTAACACCAAAATTTTCCCTTTTTTAGTAGAAAATAAACCTTAAAAGCAGTTGGCTTACTCCTTTCAACTAAGCGACTCCTCGTTTTTTTATGATGTGAGTTGCTAAAAATAGCAAAGAAGTAGGAGCGGAAATCCGCTCCTACTTCTAATCCGTCACATTAAATGTAAATTCTCCGTCCACAAGTCCAATTTCAACAGTTGTATGCGGCATAACTGCGCCAGAAACAATTTCGCGTGCAAGCGGGGTTTCCACATGGCGAACTAAATAGCGTTTTAGTGGTCGCGCACCGTAAACTGGATCATAGGCCTCCTCGGCAACAAATTGTTTGGCTTCATCTGTCATCGAAATGTGAATTTCCTGCGCTTGTAGCCGCAGCTGTAACTGGGCAACCAGTTTCTCCACAATTCCTTTGACATTTTCTAGCGTAAGAGGTTTGAATAAAACAATGTCATCTACACGATTTAAAAATTCCGGCTTGAACGACGCTTGCAGCACCTTTTGCACATCTTGTTCGAGCTCAGCAGAAATTTCGCCATCTTCCGTGCGTTCAAGTAGCATCGTCGAACCGATGTTGCTCGTCATAATGATGACCGTATTTTTGAAGTCCACAAGTCTCCCTTGCGAATCTGTAATGCGACCATCGTCTAGCACTTGTAGCAAAATATTGAACACATCTGGATGCGCCTTTTCGATTTCATCTAGCAATACAATCGAATACGGGTTACGCCGCACAGCTTCCGTCAATTGCCCGCCTTCCTCATAACCAACATAGCCAGGAGGCGCACCGACCAGCCTTGAAACCGCATGTTTCTCCATATATTCCGACATATCAATCCGAATCATATGCTCTTCCGAATCAAACATATTGTAAGCCAAAGCTTTCGCAAGCTCCGTCTTCCCAACACCCGTCGGCCCTAAGAAAATAAACGAACCAATTGGACGATTCGGATCTTTAATTCCAGCGCGCGCACGAAGCACTGCATCGCTGACTAAATCGACCGCATTGTCTTGCCCAATCACCTTTTCATGAAGTGCGTCCGCCAGTTTTAATAGCTTCTCTCGTTCGCCTTCAACAAGTTTTGTCACCGGAATACCCGTCCAGCGCCCAATAATTTCAGCAATTTCATTTTCCGTCACTTCTTCTTGAAGTAAACGCTCCTCATCTTGCGCCTTTGCATGATTTTCCGCTTCAAGTTGCGCTAATTCTTTTTCGAGTTCTGGAATCTTCCCGTGACGCAGTTCCGCCGCCTTCGCTAAATCATAATTATTTTCAGCCTCTTCAAGCGCGTGGCGAGCTGCATCAATTTGCTCACGCACTTCGCGAATTTTACCAATCTCACTTTTTTCAGATTCCCACTTCGATTTCATTTTGTTCGCTTCTTCTTTGTAGTCCGCTAATTCTTTTTGAAGCATTTCTAGGCGTCTAACACTTGCTGGATCTTTTTCTTCTTTTAAAGCTGCCTCTTCAATTTCGAGTTGCATCACTTTACGTGTCACTTCATCAAGCTCACTCGGCATCGAGTCAATCTCCACCCGAATTGTCGCACACGCCTCGTCAATCAGGTCAATCGCCTTATCTGGCAAGAAGCGGTCGGTAATATAGCGGTTCGAAAGTGTTGCGGCCGCTACAAGCGCGTTATCGTGAATATTAACCCCGTGGTGGATTTCAAATCGCTCCTTTAATCCCCGTAAAATCGAAACCGTATCCTCGACAGTAGGCTCAGGAACTAATACTTTTTGAAAGCGGCGCTCTAGTGCAGCATCTTTTTCGATGTACTGGCGATATTCATCAAGCGTTGTCGCGCCAATACAGTGGAGCTCGCCCCGCGCGAGCATCGGTTTCAGCATATTCCCAGCATCCATTGCCCCGTCCGTTTTGCCGGCCCCAACAATCGTATGAATTTCATCAATAAAAAGCAGGACTTGCCCTTCTGATTCCTTCACTTCTTGCAGAACCGCCTTCAAACGCTCCTCAAATTCCCCGCGGTATTTCGCGCCAGCAATGAGCGCCCCTAAATCAAGCGAAATAATCGTTTTATCTTTTAAGCCTTCTGGCACATCTTTGCGTACAATTCGCTGTGCAAGTCCTTCCACAATCGCCGTTTTCCCAACGCCTGGTTCCCCAATTAGAACCGGATTATTTTTCGTTTTCCGCGATAAAATCCGAATCACGTTACGAATTTCCGTATCGCGCCCAATAACCGGGTCAAGTTTCCCGCTGCGCACTTCCGCAACTAAATCCCGCCCGTATTTCGTTAAAGCCTCATAATTTTCTTCTGCATTTTGACTGGTCACACGCTTACCTCCTCGAATTTGCATCACCGCATCTAAAATCATTTTTTTATTTTTACCTTGTGACAAAATTTCCTCCGCCACAACCGTTTTCTTTTGATTCATTATCGCTAAAAGTAAATGTTCCGTTGAAATAAATTCATCATTCAACTCTTTTTCTTCTTTCTCAGCGTCCATCATTAACGTATAAAGCTCTTGAGTCATCGAACTCCCGTATTCAATGTTCGTTCCACTTACAACAGGAATTTTGTCTAAAGCATTCGTAAGCGTTTCGTTAAGCGCGTCCGCGCGGACTTCCGCGATGTCATACACACGTTTTGTAAAGTCGCTCTCATCTAGCAGCACTTTAAAAATATGCACCACATCAATCGCCTGATGCAAAGCACCTTGCGCCAATTTCTGCGCCTCCTCAATTGTCTCCTGAACTTGCGTTGTAAATTTTTGCATTTCCATCATATGGCCTCCTTTAAAATACACTTTGACCAAATTTGACCTTAATAATATTATAGGACGTTTGACCTTCTTTGTCCAATGAAATTATAACTTTTTTCAAAAAAACTCACCGAAGATATCCCCCGATGAGTTTTGACTATTAATCGCGTCCAGTGAACAATTGGAGCAAGTATAGAAATAGATTTAGAAAATCTAAATATAAGCTAAGTGCAAGCATTGGAACATCATCAAGCGTTACGTCTCGTTTCATAATTTGGTTGAAATCAAACAAAATGTAAAGCGAGAAAATTAATGTTCCTGCTCCCGCAATAATCATTGAGAATCCGCCTAGCGGCATAAACAATCCAAAAAGCGAGAATAGCACTAAAATAATTAGTCCCGCGAACAAAGCTTTCCCTAAAAAGTGTAAGTCAGTTTTCATTTTTGCTCCGACAAAGCCTAGTACTGTGAACGTAACCGATGCCGTCACAAAGGCAAGTAAAACGGCTGTTCCTGCGCCGGCGTTAAAATAATACGTTAACGTTGGGCCAAGCATCAGACCTGTTACGAAGGCAAAAGCAAGTAAAATTGGGAAGCCCCATGTTCGACTCAATTCTTTTTTCCTACGAACAACAATGGCCGCAATTAAAAGCGCAAATTCTAACACAACAAGCGGGATAAACCAAGCTGGATTAAGCGAGTTTCCCACCGCTGCCCCGAGTGTTGCAACTAGTAATGAAATCACGAACCAGTTTAATGTTTTTTGCATAATCACTTGCTTATTCGTCGCTTCTTCAGCGTGTATCCGTTCATTTTGTCTTACTTCACTCATCATAAATCTCTCCCGTCTTTAAACTCATAAAAAAAGTATAGCATATTTCCAAAGGAATCCCTATCAGACTTGCGTATGGTTTTCATATCGGACTATCCCTTATCTGTAAAGCGCAAAATCACTCACATCTTCAAAGCCAATTTTATGATAAATTTTTCCAGCAACCGGATTATCATAAAATAAACATGGCGTTTTACCTTCCGCAAGTAAATCACAACAAATTCGTTTCATCAGTGTACTCGCAAATCCGTTCCCTCTGTATGTATCAAGTGTTGCCACACCCGTAATCATCGCTGAAAAAGAATTCTCTGCTGACGATTCCACAACAGATACAACACGATTATCTTGTTCAATATAATAAATCCGTTTCGACCCTTGTTCTAATTGCCGAATAACAAGCTCCTCATTTTCCACGCGTTCACCAAATTCTTTAATCTCTGCGCGCATCGTAATAATTTCCGCAACATCTTCAGCTTTTGCCGACCGGATAATCACTTCACGATTCGCATTCATCATGCTCGCATTATTGCATTTTCCAAAGAAAGAATCATGACGCTTCTTGTTTAAATCTGGAATATACTTCTCAAATTGCTTCGTCACACGCGGAATCCCGCTAATATTAAAATTTTCATAACCTTTAATGATTTCCGCAAAACCTTGCGCATTGAAGTTTTCTGTTTTTGAATAAGGTAAGAAATTACGTTCAAACCGTAATAGACAAGCAATTAATTCAGAAGAATCTTCATTGTATTCGCCCCAAATGTCAATAATATCATTATCATAGCCGAAATTTTCGATATCTCCTAAAATAAACAAATTTAAAAGTGCTTCTGGTTTAAGTAGTTCGTTCAGTTCTTGTTCATTTGCTGATGTCAGTTTTTTAATCAAGTTCTTCCACTCCCTATCCAAAATAGCTCATCAATAGCTCATCAAAAAGTGCTTTCATTTTAGTTGATAAATGAAAATTAGTCAACAAGTTGGACATAAAAGAGCCCTGTGCTAGCAATTATTTTAAAGCAAATAAAAACCCCTTATCTCAAATGAAATAAGGAGCTCTTGTCAATTTTATTCCCATTCGTAATGTATTTCGCCAATTTTCAGCATCAAACTTAAGGTGTTGAATTTTTCATCGCCAAGATGAAGTTTATTTTCGTCTTGGAATTTAATTGGTTCAGCCGCAATTTCCGCTTGATCTTTTTTAAAATAATTTACTTCTAATTGAAGTTTTTCGGTCATGTCGTGTATGTATTTATCAAATTTCTTTTGATTCCTCATCTTTCCTGTCATAACTGCCGTGATTGTATTTTGACTTACGCCAACTGCTTTCGCGAAAGTTCGTTTTGTATATCCATTCATCGTCATATAAAACGCTACATTATCAGCAATTCGTTTTTTCTCTTTTGTATTATTCATCATTTAAACCTCCTATGAACCTTAACCTTAATTCATTATGCCCCATAAAAATGAGAATCCGATTAAAAGTTTATAGTATTATGGTAAAAAAATCGAAAACGTTTTCATTTTTTCAGAAACAAAAAGAGCACACTAAGTGCACTCTCAGAATTTCGCTTTATATTTATTCCAAACAACCGTTTTTAAGACTTCTAAAAACTCTGGATCCGCATTTGGCATTGGTGGACGATGATAAGTCGCACCTACTTCGTCTGTCACCACTTTACATTCATAATCATTGTCGTAAAGCACTTCAAGGTGTTCTGCAACAAAGCCAACTGGTGTGTAAATGAAATGTTTGTACGCTTTTTCCTTGTATAAATCGCGCGTTAAGTCTTGCACATCTGGCCCAAGCCATGGCTCGCCAGTTTTTCCTTCGCTTTGCCAGCCTAGCGCGTAATGCGGTACGTTTACTTTATCAAAAAGTAATTTTGCAGTTTCAGCTAATTGGTCAGGATACGGGTCGCCGTGCGCTTTAATTTTTTCAGGCAAGCTATGCGCGGAAACAATTAGAATGCTTTCATCTAGTTCGCTATTTGGGATTTCATTTGTCGCGGCGTTAATTCGGTCCGCCCACATTTGAATAAATTTCGGTTCCGTGTACCAGTCGTTAATGTTTCTAATGACCGGCCCGCCGAGCTTGTCTGCTGCATCTTGTGCGCGCTTATTGTACGCTCGGACGCTAAAGCTCGAGTAGTGCGGTGCTAAAACAATTGATATCGCCTCATCAATTCCGTCCTTACGCATCTTTGAAACAGCGTCCTCGATGAAAGGCTCAATATGCTTTAATCCAATATAAGCTTTGAACTGCACTTCCTCTTGAAACTCATTAAGCGTCCGTTCGAGACCATACGCTTGCTCCTCGGTTATTTTGGCAAGCGGCGATAAGCCACCGATTGCGTGATATCTGCCGCGCAAGTCCGAAACCATCTCATCTGTTGGCTTTCTTCCGTGCCGAATATCTGTGTAATAACGCTCGATATCTTCATCTTTATAAGGTGTTCCGTAAGCCATCACTAATAATCCAACTTGTTTCATGATTTTCTGTCACTCCCTAATAAAATTTTGCTACGTTCATGAATAAAACGCGTCAATTCTTTCAACATTTCGGGCTCAACCTCAGGGAAAACACCATGACCCAGATTGAAAATAAAGCCCGGCTTTTTCGTTCCTTGCACGAGGATTTCATTCGTTTGCTCAAAACATTTTTCTTTTGCGAGAAGCATGGAAGGGTCTAAGTTCCCTTGTAATGCCATATTCGACAGCCTTTCTTGTGCTTCTTGTATCGTCATACGCCAATCAACACCAACAACATCTACTTGTAAATCGTTAAATTCATCTACAAGATGTGCCGCAGCGACCGCTTGCATAATGATTGGCACATCTGGATGCACCGCTTTCACTGTTCGAATGATTTCCTGCATCGTCGGTTTTATGTACTGCACATAATCGGCCCGACTGACTGCCCCGACCCAGGAATCGAAAATCTGGACGGCACTCGCTCCGGCTTCAATTTGGGCAATTAAATAGTCTGCTGTCATTTTTCCAAGTTTCTCCATAAATAAAAACCAGAGCGCTGGCTCACGATACATCAAACTTTTCGTTTTATGATAGCTTTTAGAAGGACCACCTTCTACCATGTAGCTTGCCAGTGTAAACGGCGCGCCTGAAAAACCAATGAGCGGCACAGTAAGTTGTTCCTCTGTTAATAACTTTATCGTGTCTAAAATATAAGGTACATCTGTCTGCGGCGAAAGCACGTCTAGCTTTTCAACATCTTGAATGGTCCGAATCGGATTATGGATGACAGGCCCAATCCCACTTTTGATTTCAACTTCGACGCCCATTCCGACGAGTGGCGTCATAATATCTTTATATAAAATTGCTGCATCTACACCATAATTTTCTACAGGAAGACGCGTCACATACGCACATAATTCTGGGTTATGCGTAATTTCAAAAAGCGAATACTTTTCTTTTAGTTTTCGATATTCCGGCTGAGAACGTCCAGCTTGTCGCATATACCAAACTGGTATCGTATCAACCGCTTCCTTTCTTGCAGCTCGTAAAAACAAGTCATTCTCGATTTTTTTCATCCCGTTGTCTGCCCCTCGCATATAATATTTTACAGTCCCACCCAAGAATACTAAAAATCATGTTTAAAACCAAACAAATTGCTTAAAGCTTGTTTAAAACTTTCTAAAGGTGGAAAATGAATTTCAGCAACATAATTTCAAAACAGAAAGCTGGTTAGGATCATGAAAAATATTTATATTACATCTGGAACGGAGCACTATTTGCGGCAAGTGCTGGCTGACCACCCAAATGAACCACTTATTCTTTTACAAAATTATAGTAATGCGGTTTTAATTGAAGAATCAAAAAATCCTACTGTTTTAAAGGAGGCTTCCACGTACCGTTTAATGCAATCTTACGGTGAAATAAAAGGTTTCGGTTCTGTAACCTTTGAATATATCATGGTACGTGATGAAGAGATTCCCATTTTTCTTAAGATGTATCAAAACATTGCTGCTATTTTAGCTGATACGGCAGGCTTACAATGTGTTCAGCTTGGACAATCAGTGACGCAAAACAAATACTTAATTTTGACGTTTTGGGATTCTGAACGGTATTACCAAGCGTGGAAAACAACGCCTCATCATGCGCAAGTAATTAAAGTGATGGAAAATAATAATACGCAAATTGGTTTTTCACATATTGATACGTATCATTTCCCTGAATTCTCGCATGACTCGAAATAAAATAAAGAAACGCGTTGTGAGCAGACCGCTCACAACGCGTTTCTTTATCAGACTGATGACAAACAGTTCTTGCCTCGGCTTTGCCTAAAATCTCACCATTTGTCAACAGTCTGATTATACGTGGTATGTTTTGCTTAAGTTTAGCATTTTTCTACAAGCTACTTTATGCGTACATTTTCTTGACGCGAAATGGAATGTATAGGAAGGAAAAAATGGCAACAAAGGCCAAATTTGCACCTAAAATGACTAATCCTCCAATTGTGCCATTTTGAGCGACTCCAACAATTCCGAATAGAACTGCTTGGGCGACAAGCAAAATACGGACGAAGTGAATGAAACTTCGTGTTCGGTAAGCATCTTGAATTGGATAAAGTTGAAGCATCATTTGTCCATCAAAATGTTTGAGCATTGGAATAAACTGAAAACCAGTTAAATATAGAAAAAGTAAGGAAACGATAATATTAATATAGAAGCCTTGAATGAAAATGAGTAGCAATAGCGCGATTGCTACTAGGCGCGTGTACAATCCAATATATTCGTTTGTTCTTACAAAAGTCCTGCTGAATAAATAAGCGAATGTTTTGCGTTTCGCGTAGGGAATCGGTTTATATAAGAAATCCAAATAACTTCTTCGTCTGACTGTACCTTTCAGATGCGGCACATCTGTAAAGAGGTTGACTAGGCGATAGAAGCGGTTCATGCGCGCCTCTTCTTTTTCAATTAGATACTCCCAGCGCAGTGTTTTTCCTACTACTTTTAAGCGGATAAAATAAAAACTTCCTGCAAATAAGATGATGACAAGCGGGATTGCCCAAAATAGTGAAAAAGCTAGCAGCACATATAAACTAAATGCGTTGATTAAAACGCGGAAAAACATCCATGTGGTGTCAGGATTATCCAGCTTAGCCACTTCAAATTGAACATATGTGTTCCAAAATTTAATTCCGAGAATCATGATAAATAATGGCATAAAACGTGTGTAGCTATAGCCTGTTACCGCCACATACATTGGCATTGCAGCAAGTAAGACAATGGCAAATAGATAGCTTTGCATGAAAGCCGTTGTCCATTTTGTTTTTTGAAAGTAGCGATGCATTTCTTTTTCTTGAACAATTAAATATACAGCATCAGGTCGTTTTAAAAGCGTAGCGATACTACCAAAACAAACTGTGCATGTTAATAATACAACCATGAGCGGTACTGCTGGAAAACTAGGCGAGATATGTTTTACCCAATCAGCATAATAAAAAATACCTGCTCCTATACCAATGATTAACACGAAAAGCAGATGGTCGTTAAACATATAACGGAGATATTTATTTAACTCATCTGTATAAGAACTAAATCTTTCGCGAAAAAGTTCTAGGCTGTCAAATTTCTTCATTGTTGTCTTCTTCCTTTGTTAATTGGACATAGATTTCATCCAGAGATGCTCCGCTCATCCCAAATTGTTCTTGCAACTCCTGAAGCGTCCCTTCTGCTCGTACTTCGCCGTGATGAAGAATGATAAAACTATCGCAATACTTTTCGGCTGTTGCCAAAATATGCGTTGACATTAAAATGCTCGCACCTTTATCACGCATTTCGCGAATCCAACCGAGCAAAGACTGGATTCCAAGCGGATCTAGACCGACAAATGGTTCATCGATAATATATAGTTTCGGCTCTACTAGGAAAGCAGACATAATCATCACCTTTTGTTTCATTCCTTTTGAAAAATGCGCCGGAAACCAATTTAATTTTTTTTCTAAACGAAATTCTTTTAAAAGTGGTGTCATTCGCGCTTCAAACTCTTCCTGCGTCAGGCCATAAGCCATTGCTGTAAGCTCTAAATGTTCGTGCAAAGTTAATTCTTCATATAATATCGGCGTTTCTGGAATATAGGAAAACTGTGAGCGATATTTTTCAACATCTTCCGTTAATTCGTGACCATTAATTCGAATTTGTCCTATTTTGGGTTGCATTAATCCGGTGATATGCTTTATTGTAGTACTCTTCCCCGCTCCGTTTAATCCAATGAGTCCAATAATTTGCTTTTCTTCAATTTCAAATGAAATATCTTTTAATACTGGTCGTTTCGTATAGCCACCAGTTAAGTGTTCTACTTCAAGTAAGGGCATTGTTTTAGAAGCCTCCTTAAATAATCTCAGTCTGTAATCTATTTTTTGCTTACTTTTAATAATAGCATATTTATAACTAAACTTCTCAATAATTATCTAGCCCTGAAACAAGCTTTTCCGATTTTTTTATGGTAAATTAGTATGTAGAAACAATTTAACTAACGAAAGGTGGTATTGCACGTGGAAGATTGTATTTTCTGCAAAATTATAAATGGGGATATTCCCTCTGCAAAAATCTATGAAGATGATGCCGTTTATGCCTTTTTAGATTTAGGACAAGTGACAAAAGGCCATACGCTTGTTGTTCCGAAAAAACATGCTCGCAACATGCTTGATTTAGATGAAGATACGGCTGCTCAACTTTTCAGGCGTATTCCTAAAATCGCAAACGCTGTAAAAAATGTTTACAATGCGGATGGACTAAATATTTTAAATAATAATGAAGAAGTGGCTTCACAAACCGTCTTTCATTGCCACGTACATTTAATACCACGTTATTCAAAAAATAATGATGACTTCGGTCTTAAATGGAAAGAGAACTCAAATACATATACCCAGGAAGAATTGCTCGAACGCGCCGAAAAAATTAGCGCTTTAATAAATTTATAGTTTTGGGTACCTAACTTGCTAAGGAGTGATTATTTTGGATAAAAAATCTTTGATATTCGGTATACTCGCGGGAGCTGTTACCGGTGCTGCGACATCCATTTTATTTGCACCAAAATCCGGTCGCGAATTGCGTCAAAACATTGTAGAAAAATCTGGTGAAGCATCCGTTATTTTAAAAGAGCTTGCGTATAATGCGAATGAATTAATACAGTCCGTCCAAGTTTTAGGCACGGAAGGAAGCGCGCTTTTAAAAGATGTTTCAGGTGATATTATGGAATCTGTTTCAAAATGGAATGAAGAAATGGAACCAGAGAAAAAACGTTTAAAAGATGAAATTAAAGATATGCAAAAAACAATTTCTGACTTAGAAAAAACATTAAAAAAAGATACAAAGTAATGTTTATCTCCCTCTATCACTTGGTAGAGGGATTTTTCTGTCAATTTTTCGTCATAATTCTTCCATCAAATTTCTAAAAAGACTTGAAATACGAAGCCGGAGAGCATACAATACTATGGTATGTACGAAGATGAATATACTGGAGGACGTTAAAATGCGCTGCTTTAAATCTGTTAACACAGAGCGCCGTGATGAATATAATCGTGTTATTTTAAAAAGTGCGTTCATTTCATTTATCGCACTTTGCGTGTTATTTTTGGTTCACAATTTTTTAGTTTTTGATAATTTTGATACTACGTATAACTTGGCTTCTTTTTTAGGACTCGTTTTCATTTATCCTATTCATAAGGTGCTACATGTGGTAGCTTTATTCCGTTATCACTCTGGACTACAAATTGGTATTAAAAAGCATTTTTATATACTACCTTGTCTTCATGTTCGTATTAAACAAATTGTTCCACGAAAGCGATATATTTTTTCATTGCTTTTCCCGTTTCTTTTCATTCTATTTATCTTTTTTGGCATTGCGCTTTTGATTCCGATTTGGAATTCACCGGTATTTCTCATTTTACTATCGGTCCATATTGGAATGTGTTGTCCTGACTTTATTCACGTCAACCGTATACGCAAATGCCCGAAAAATTGCTATGTTGAGGATGGAAAACGTGGCTTTTCTATTTTAATCGCTGAGTAAGTGCAAAAATTCCATGAGAATACCATTAAATTTTTGACATATTCATAAATTATGGAATAAAATGTGTTATGATAGTATTCGTAAACAAGAGATATTTACAATCAACTAAGGAGAGTGTTTAGTTTAATGAAAATCAAAAAGAAAATGACATTAGGAATCGTTTCTGCAATGGCAGTAGTCGGTTTAACAGCCTGTGGTAATGGCGGCGATGTTGTCAAAACTGATAACGGGGACGTTACCAAAGATGAGCTTTACGAAGCAATGAAAGATAAATACGGCGATCAAATTGTTCAACAACTTACTTTCGAGAAAATTCTTGAAGATAAGTATAAAGTGACGGACAAAGAAGTTGATGCTGAAGTTCAAAAATACAAAGATCAATATGGCGATCAATTTGCAACAGTTCTTGCGCAAAGCGGTTTAACTGAAGAAAGCTTCAAAGAAAACATCAAGTACAACATGCTTGTAACAAAAGCTACTGAAGCAAATATTAAAACCGATGATAAAACGCTAAAAGAATACTACAAAACTTGGCAACCAGATATTACTGTAAGTCATATTCTTGTTGGTGATGAAAAAACTGCAAACGAAGTAGAGAAAAAACTTAAAGACGGTGCAAAATTCGCTGACTTAGCAAAAGAATACTCTACTGATACAGCAACAAAAGAAAATGGCGGTAAACTTGAGCCATTCGGTCCAGGAAAAATGGATCCTGCGTTTGAAAAAGCAGCTTATGCTCTTAAAAACAAAGGCGACGTCAGTGCTCCTGTAAAAACTCAATATGGTTACCACATTATCCAAATGGATGAACCAGCAAGCAAAACTACTTTTGAAAAAGATAAGAAACAAGTAAAAGATGCTTATGTAGCTTCTCAAATCAACCAAGAAAACATGCAAAAAGCGCTTAAAGATGTTTACAAAGACGCTGATGTGAAAATTGAAGACAAAGATTTGAAAGATGCATTTAAAGATTATTCATCTTCTAAATCTAGCGACGACTCTAAAAAATAAAAGCAAAAAGGATAGCCTAAAATTAGGCTATCCTTTTTATTTATCATCGAAAGTTGGACGATAAAAAGCACGGTTATCCAAGCCGAAGATTCGTTCTGAAAATTCTCCTGGTTTTGTATGGCGTAGCGCTTTCTCCATCATGTTCATTGAAGCGTCCATCAAATCAATTTGATGCAAAATTTCCGCTTCTCGGACAAGTGGTGGCTTAGGGCTTCCCCACTCCCCTTTACCATGATGAGCAAGTAGAATATGTTTTAAAACAACTACTTCTTCCCCGTCAATATGCAATTCCTCAGCCATTTTACTCACTTCTTCTACGACAATCGAGATGTGCCCAATCAAATTGCCTTCTATCGTATACGTTGTGGAAACAGGCCCAGACAATTCAATAACTTTTCCCAAATCGTGTAAAATAACTCCTGCATAAAGCAAATCGCGATTAACGCTTGGATAAAGGTCACTAATGGATTTGGCAAGTCTCAGCATGGAAACGACATGGTAACTTAAACCTGATACAAACTCATGGTGGTGTCGAACCGCCGCGGGATAATCATAAAACTTATCCTGATATTTTTTTAAAAGCGAACGCGTGATGCGTTGTAAATTGGCATTTTTCATTTCAAAAATATATTGTGTAATCTCTTCGGCCATTTCATCTTTATTAACTGGGGCCGTTTCCATAAATTCGCCTGCGCTCACATTGTCTAAAGGGCTCGCCTGACGAATTTGACGGATTTTGAGCTGCTTTCTTCCGCGATAATTTTGAATATCACCTGCAATGTGAACGATATGTTCTGCTGCATAAGCCGCTTCATCGTTTTCTGACACATCCCAAAGTTTTGCTTCAAGTTCTCCAGATTTATCTTGCAAGACAAGGCTCAGGAATGGCTTCCCGTTGCTTGCCGTTCCTTTCACACTGGATTTTATGAGTAAAAACAACTCTATGCTCTCGCCGACATCAAATTCTAATAATTTTCTTTCCAATCATTTCGCCTACTTTCCGTCTATGCATTTTCTTATGTTTAGTATAGCATGAGTCTATCGTTAGGTGAAAAATATTTGCTAGTTTCCTCATGACACGTAAAGAAAATAACTTGATTGCTCGTTTTTTTATAGCGCAGAAGTTCCATCATTAAATCGAGACGCGACTGATCAAAATTAACAAAGCCATCATCAATCAGAATAGGGAATGGATATTCATCAGTTATCGTTTCAACTAAAGCAAAACGTAGTGATAAGTAAAGTTGCTCTTTTGTCGCTTGACTGAGTTCTTCTGGCGAAAACATCACTTGTTCAGTATTTTCAACACGTATGCGATTATTTTCAAAATAAATCCGCTTATATCTTTCGTGCGTTAACTTTTCAAAATAAGTCGAAGCAAATTGCAAAGCTTTCGGAAATTTTTCTTCTTGTAAGTGGACAACTGTTTGCTTCAACACTTCATGCGCGGTTTTTAAAACAAACCACTCTTCCGCAAGTTCCGTTAAATCCGTTTGCGCTAAATAAAACAGCTGTTTTTGTTCCGCATACAGACCACCTTCTTCAAGTCGTTCAATTTCGTGTTTCAATTCGGCACGTTGCCGCTCAAATTCGCGCGATTCTGCTTCTAAATTGGCGATTTTTTGCTTCACCAAAAATTCTTGCTCCTTCAGCTTAGAAAGTTCATCATAGCCCGCAAAATTTTCCCGTGCCGGCAATTCGGCTTCTAAAAGCAGTAACCGTGCTTTGGCCTCTTGATGCACTTGCGCTTCAAGCCCCTTTTGTCTAAAATCGTCCTCTGAATGCGCGCCGGCTTGCGCCATCAAGTTGCTTTTTTCCAGTTTTAAGTCCCGCAAATCACGTTCAAGCAAATCAATTTGGTTTGCAAGCTGGTCTAATTTTTCCTCACGCTTCGCAAAATCCGTTTGATTTTCCCGATATGAAATTAAGCTTTGCCGCAAATATGCTACGCGCTCTTCAGGCGAGGTCGCATCGCCAGGCAGGGCGAATAAATTAGCTTCCCAGTCCTTGATGAATTTTTCTTTTTCGACTAATTGGCGTTTGATGTCCACCAATCTGTTTTGCAATTCAATTTGTGCTTTCAGTTCGGCCATATCTACTGAAAAATCATTTTTAGGTGGCATATCCCATTTTTCATAGATCAAAGCTTGTTTTTGTTCTAAATATGCTTTTTTCTCTGATTTTTCTTGAAGAATCATTTCGCTCTGTGCTTTTTTATGGGCGATGCCGTCCATTTTCACATACAATTGCTGCCATTTGTTGCGGTATTTTTTCTGCTCTTCATAAATGAACTGCGCCTCCACATTTTGCGCTGGCCTTTTCATATAGAAAAAAAGCGAGCTTGCAGCGAATAAAACAGCCAGTCCATACAGCCAAAACGAGGAAAACACCATGGCTAGCACGACAGAAAACAGTGTCAAAATCATGGAAGTCGGCCACAAAAATTCGCGCCATTTGCTCGTATTTTTGTGGTTCGCACTTTCTTTCCATTTTTCAGCCGGCCACATTACTTCTTCCAATGCATCAATTTCTTCTTGCACACCATCTTCTTCTTTTTGGAGAAAAGCGCGTGTTAATTCTTCCGTTTTAACATCATTGTCCAGCTTTTCCTGCTCGCGACTAATTTGTTTTACTTCTTGATC
Organism: Listeria sp. ILCC797; assembly: GCF_900186185.1. Classification (NCBI taxonomy): domain Bacteria; kingdom Bacillati; phylum Bacillota; class Bacilli; order Caryophanales; family Listeriaceae; genus Listeria; species Listeria sp. ILCC797. Next base: position 61,443 of record NZ_FYBS01000002.1, on the reverse strand, counting down.
AGTTTCAGCCGTCCAATGAAGTGGCAGCTCATCAAATTCCATTGTCACCTGTTCCAATTGTTTCCGCTCTTCAAATTGCAGCTCTAAAAATGCCGCTTTGCGTTCCTGATAAATCGGCCACATTTCAAGTTGCGATTCAATCTGGCCAATTTGTGATTTATCCGCAATCGCTCCGTTTTGAATCCCGCTGTCTTCCAGCACTTTTTTACGCTCTTTCAGTTGTAATAATTCATTTTCGCGTTCGCGTATCCGATTTAGAAAGTGCTCTAAACGAATATTTCCATCTACTGGAAATTCATCTGCTGCCGGTTTGATTTTCTCTTGTAAGGATTGCCACTCCGTATAAACCGGCCATTTTTCCTTCATCCATTCAAGTTTTGAAAGTTCGCCTGTCAACGTTTTGCGTTCGTTAAATCTTTCCGCCGATGCATCGTCTAGCTCTGTCAATTTCGCAAGTAGCTTGGCGTAATTATCATTGTTTTGCTTGGCCGAAAGATAGGATTCATGCACTTTATTTGTCGCTTGAATCGCTTGGTTGATTTGCGGATTCCGTCCATTTGGCTTAAACAAGAGTTCCATTTGCTTTTCAAGTTGCAAAAGCGCCTGTAAAAGCGTATCCGAACCGGCAGTTCCCGCTACTAGCAGCTGCTTTTCAAACTCAGCTTGTTTCATTTGCTGAACGTGTTGCAAACCGTGAATATCAAAAGAAAAAATCGCTTCGTACGTTTGACGATCCATCTCGCCTAAAATCTCCGCTAGCTTCTCCTCGCCAAACACGTCACCGTTTTCGAGTTGAACCGTTACGTCCCCCGTCGCTTTTCCGCGCAACCGTTCAACCGTGACAACGCCAAGTTTCGTGTCAGCAAGCGTTAATTTCCCACCGTATGGCCCTTTATTTTTTGGCTCCATACGCGGAATCGAACTTTGCTTTGTCGGAAATCCAAATAAAACGCTATGAATAAAAGCCATAATCGTAGACTTGCCAGCTTCGTTGCCGCCGTAAACAAGTTGGAAATCTGCTAAATCCGAAAACGTCACATTCGACCATTTTCCGTAACCTAAAATCGCAATGGCAGTTATTTTCATTTGCGCTCTCCCTCCACCTGATTTAGGATTTCATCTACTTTTTTGGTCGCCTGTAACACAATTTGGGCACGCTTATCTTCCGTTATATCTGGCAAAAATTTTCTGATGCCATTATGAAAATAGAGCGGCTCAACATTTTTGAAAAAAGCCTCTTCCTCGCTTAACTCCGCCGCTGAACGCGTCAATTCACCCTGCAAAATCCCTTCATGGAACCAATCTTTAGACAAACCTTTTTTTGTCATAAAGCTTAGACGATTCACCCATACAAAAGGCGTTTCATTAGCGCGACCGTCTTGCAACATGGGCAGCCATTCTTCGTGCGCAATGTTTTGATTAATCGAGACGTCAATGTCCAAAATATAAGAAGCCTCACGATTTTCAAATTCCAAAAGAACATCTTCTAATTTGCGAAAAAGGCTGTTATTCGTTACCTCTTCCTTAAATTCTAGGCGAATTTGTTCCCAAATAATTGGTGCCGTTTGAAAAAAATCAAATTGCACGCCAAATTCGTTTAACGTAACAATTGTGCCACCTTTTTCGCCAGCTTCTTTCCGATTTCGGCCTTGAATAACGCCCGGATAATATACGCCTGGGTTTTCAGACAAAATCTCGCGTTTATGAATGTGCCCAAGCGCCCAGTAGTCAAATCCTTTTCGAGTAATTTCTTCCAAACGAAACGGTGCATACACATCGTGCTCGCTCGATTTCGTAAGCTCCGAACCGTGTAACATCGCAATATGAAAATCCGCATCGCCACTTGTTTGATAAAGAGCCGTCTTATTTTCTAATACATGCCGCGCTGGGTAACTAAAGCCGTATATTTTTACTTTTTTGTCGCCATCTTGCCAAACCATATCGCTTACTTCCTCGAAAAACGTGTGCACATTTTCAGGCAAGGCAATTAAATCTTTTCCTTTTTCTAAAAAATCATGGTTTCCGTGAATAAGGAACACGTCAATTTTGGCTTCTTCCAGCCGTTTCATCTCTTTGTAAAATTGAACTTGCGCCTTAATACTGCGGTCTTCCTTATCATAAATATCGCCTGCAATTAGGACAAAATCCACTTGTTCGGCTACCGCCCGCCTGATTGTTTCTTGAAATGAACGATAGCTCGCTTCTTTAATTTGTTCGTAAATCGGCTTAGGAAGGGACTTCAAACCGACAAAAGGACTGTCTAAATGCAAATCTGCAATATGTAAAAATTTTACTTCTTTCATTTTTATCCACCTCCTAAAAACGAATGTATGTTCTAATTATACCGAGAATGACTTTTTTTCGCAAGTCCTGCCAGAGCCCTATTTTAATCAGCTAAAGTTGTGCTACAATAAACTATAGATTGTTAACGGAAGGGATTGATAATATGGGGAACTGGAACCGTATTTTTTGCACGTATGGCTTATATATTCATGAACAGCATATCCTGGTCGTTATGCGCGAGAATGGCCCGTTTAAGCAAAAATATGATTTGCCGGGTGGAAGTCTTTTGGAGGACGAAATGCTTGATGACGCACTAAAACGTCACCTGAGTATGTATCGCGTTTTCCCCGAAGCGAAAAGAACACTTGGTACATTTGATTTCTTAATCGGTCATGAAATGGACGGAAAACGGCTGCTGCACCAAATTTGTGCGCTTTATTTAGTCGATTTGAATTTTTCTAAAGACACTGTAGTGCCACTTATTTTTGAGGGCGTCAAAGAAGAGCCGCAGAAATATAAGTTGCTCTCATTTGAAAAAATAAACGCGCAGACGGCGTCCCCTATTTTAGTCCAAGCTAAAGAACTGGCTCTTGAACTTGAAGCACAGTCGTTCCTATAAATAGATGAAAACCGCACCAAACACTTGGCGCGGTTTCTTTTTTATTGTTGTACTTCGTATAAATCTTGTAGTGGTGTCATGATAATGCGATTCAAATCGTTAATGATCGTGCTCATCGCTTGTTCTTTTTCCATTAAAGCAATAATCAGTTCGTTTTGTTGCACATCCTCAGCAACTTCTTGTGCAGTTTGAACCGTTTCATCATCAATCGGCTGACCCGTCATTTGTTTTTCTTGAATCGTAACTTGAATTTCACGAAAACGATTGAACTTTGTTTTAGCTTCCTCGTCTGCGTTCACATTTTTGTATGCTTCTTGCAAGCTTTTAAATTCGTTTGTTTCACGAATTCCTTTGTCTAAACCATGTGCTAAATCATAAATATTTTCGCTCATTAGTAAGTCCTCCAAAATAGTTTATTTCTTCTTAACTAACTATAACAAAAGTCTTAACGCTTGTCACACCCAAATCGCTAGAATTCCTTGAATAATTCCGATAAAACCACCTAAAACACCGCCGAGATACGTAATCATTTTTAGCTCGCGTCCCGAAATATCGATTACAATCGCTTCTACCTCTTCTAGGGAAAATGTCTCGATTTGTTTTTCGACAAGGCCTGAAATATCGAGTCGCTTCATCATGTCGGCACTGTGGCTTGCGACAAAATCGAGTACGCGAAGTGTGGCATACGGAATGAGATGCTCCGAAATATGCGTTTCATATTTCCTCAAATTATCCTGAAGTGGCTTATTCAACCATTTCTCCGAACGTAAAAATTGCTCACTTTCATGTTTTATTTGCTGAGTAAATTGCTGCCATTTATCCGCTGCCAAAATGTCATTTAATTTTTGTGAAAATACATGGTCGAGTTCGGTTTCACATAAATTTAAAATCATTTGTTCCGTTTCAGGTTGCGCAAGCATTTTCACCAATTCTTTTTGCGCTTTTTCCGTCAAGGATTCCACATTTAAAACGAGCTTTGCAAAGCTGCCCATTTTGCCATGTTCGGTGAAAAACTTGTTTAACATAGCGGCAATTTGTGCGGCGCCGGCTTCGCTTAAAATGTAGCTTTGAACGCGTTCAGTGCCTATTTTTGTCATATCAGGCAAATGTTTCTTTACACTGTTTTTTAGTTCGGCGGGAACAAATTGCTGCAATGCCACATCCTGTTTTTCTTCCAAAAAGCGGGTTAGCTCTTGTTCGATTTTGTCCGAAACCCAGTGAATGAGCCTTTCCTTCCCGTCTTTAAATCCAGCGAGTTCTGCGAGTTCCTCTGGTGTCGTCCGCAGCGCCATTTTTTCTTCAAATAATTGTTGTACGGTTAGGATAACTTCCTTTTGAAGTGCCTCATCTTCTAGTTTGCGCTGTATCATATCGCCAGTGAGCAAGTGTTCGACAATCACTTCACCTATTTTTTTCGCGAGTTCGTCCCGTCTTTTAGGGATCAATCCCGGTGTAAACGGCACGCGCCATTTTCCGATATATTTCGCCTCAAATGGTCTAAAAAGCATGCGAATCGCAATAAAATTCGTCATCGCTCCAATAAAACCACCGATTAGCGCCATTAACCCAATTGTTACTATAGTTTGCATCTTTGCACCACCCTTTAGAGTGGTTTCATTATACGCGAAAATTCCCCAAGCGACAATGCTTCTCGGGGAATTTCATTCTAAAGTATGATTAAAGGTTCGTCATTTTAAGCGGGTCAATAAAAGCGTCAAACTGCTCTTCTGTTATGTAGCCAGAAGTGACCGCGGCTTCGCGTAATGTCGTGCCATTTTTATGTGCCGCCTTCGCAATTTCTGCGGCTTTCTCGTAGCCGATATGTGGATTTAAGGCTGTCACGAGCATGAGCGAGTTCTTGAGTTTTTCTTGAATGACAGCTTCATTGGCGACAAGCCCCGTTAAACAGTGGATACGGAACGATTTCATACCATCTGTCAGCAAACGTACAGATTCTAAAAAGTTGTCGATAATGACCGGCTTATACACGTTTAATTCCAAGTTCCCTTGGCTGCTCGCCACATTGATTGTTGTATCATTGCCCATCACTTGTGCGGCAACCATTGTAAGCGCCTCACACTGCGTCGGGTTGACTTTCCCCGGCATAATAGAGCTACCGGGCTCGTTTTCTGGAATGCTAATTTCGCCAATTCCACTTCTTGGTCCGCTGGCTAAAAAACGAATGTCGTTTGCTATTTTCATGAGATCAGACGCAAGAGCACGAATGGCGCCATGCACATAATTGATTGGGCTGTGGCTTGAGAGCGCAAAAAACTTATTTTCGTCCGACACAAATGGATTGCCGGTCATCTTGCCAAGCTCGGCTGCGACTTGTTCTCCGAAATCTTTCGATGCATTAATCCCGGTTCCAACGGCGGTGCCACCAATTGCCAGCGCGCGAAGTGAACCGCTACTTTCCTCAATAAAACGTTTGGCATTTTTAATCATCGCCTCATAACCACTAATTTCTTGTCCGAGCGTAAGCGGCGTTGCATCTTGTAAATGCGTCCGCCCGATTTTCACGACTTGCATATAAGCTTCTTTCTTTTCTTTTAAAATAGCTTGAAATTTATCGAGTTCTGGCAAAAGATTTTGATGAATCACCTTATACGCAGCAATGTGCATTGCGGTCGGAAACGTATCGTTTGAGCTTTGCGACATGTTCACATCATCGTTAGGATGCACCTTTGTTCCATTTTCCTCCGAAACAAATGCAATCACTTCATTCACGTTCATATTTGTCTGCGTGCCGCTCCCTGTTTGGAACACAACAAGTGGAAAATGCTCGTCTAGTTCGCCGCTCAAAATGCGGTCACAGGCACGGCCAATTGCTTGCGCTTTCTCCATTTCAAGCTTCCCAGCAGCAGCATTCACATTTGCGCAAGCTTTTTTCAAAAACGCAAAAGCATCAATAATTTCAAGTGGCATTCGTCGCTCACCAATTTTAAAATTTTGCCGACTCCGCTCAGTTTGTGCCCCCCAAAATTTACTCGCATCAACAGAAATCTCACCAAATGAATCCTTTTCAATTCGTTCCACAATCCTCACCTCGAAAATAGTATAGCATATTTAAAAAGAGTCTGAGTCATAAAAATAAGCAAAAAACCGTTTTTAAAGATGGCTTTTTGCTTCTCTATTTTTTTCACGGAACAAATGCTAAGTACGCTCCAGACTCTTCATTGTTCATATTGTACAAAATCATAAGGATAATATTTAATAGTTTGAAATTCCGCATCATTAAGTTGCATAATTTTAGCAACTGCCCCACTTTCATAACTCCAATATCCGTTATAGATAGCATGAGGGCTTTTATGTGAATTATACCAACCAGCATCACGATGACCTTGATACCATTCTTTTTCCACATATTGCTTCAGTAATGTTTCCGCTACCTCTTTTGTGTGAGCTTGCGTCACAGCTTTCAAAGTTTCATATGGTCTAGTGAATGCAAGCTCATTAGTTTTCACCCATGAATTATCTACACTATGAAACATATAATCAATCAGAAAATCATGAAAACCTTCTCTTTGTACTAACTGCTGCAATATTTCAAGCTCTTTAGTCTCCTCTAAGAGTATTCCAAGTGAAACAGCTTGAAGTAATTGTATATAACTTCCAGTTTCTTTATCCCATGTTTTCTCAATTAAATTTACATATCTTGGCAACAATTTATTAATTATTTCTATCGGATCACCAATAGAATATGAACAATTAATTTTTGATGAATAATAGTTTAACAATGAGAGATACGCACTCCTAAAATTTACATTTGTTGAATCTTTGTATTGAATTAAAAGCTCTTCAAACTGATTAATACTTTCATCTAAATAAGCCAATCTTTCTTTAAAATATGTGTTACTTTTCAATTCATCTCGCATAATGCTCTCCTTTATTTCTTGATTCATTTCCTAACAGAATCTAAAGTTTTTTTACCATTTCCTATGTTCCACATTTTGATTCTATATCAACTGGCAATAAAAGTCGATTTGTGGTCTAAGTTACGACGGACAACTTGTTTATCAGTTGCAGCTAAAAAACGCACTCTTCAAATGAAAAGTGCGTTTCTTTATGAATCTATTTGCTCTTTTAATGGTTCTCAACCTGTAATGGTTTTTTTCGCATCACGACAAGCGTTAAAACGAATAGTGCGACTAGATAAATCACCGTAAGGACTAAAGAGACGTAAAACCATTCTAAAACCTTACCACTGGCTAAAAATTCGACCGCGTTTTTGCTTAAATAGGCTGGATTTAGTGCTAGCCATTTTGAGTCTACCGCATTGAGCGCAGTGAAAACAATCGCGAGCACGACAGCGGTACTCGCTACAGCGGCACTGCTTTTGAAGAAGGCACTGGCCAAGATGACAATTCCGACCACGAAACAAAACCAGACAAAATAAATCAAAAAGGCGATGATGACTCGTTTTAAACTTAAATGACCGAATAAAAGAATCGTGTAATAAGCGGATAGCGCGTAGCCAAACAGCAGTGCGCAAAATGCGGTTGCGAGCTGGCTAAGCCATTTCGTGCCAATGTAACTACTGAGTTCAACGGGACGCGTCATAATAAAAGCGAGCATGCCGCTTGTTCTGTCGGCCAAAATAGTGCCCATCGCTGCGACTGCAAAAATGATGATGCCGAGCTGGTCGAATTGCGAAGCGAGCGTTTGACCTAAAATGACTTCTGGCGTCGTGGGGCCCATCATTTGTGTGAGCGCATCTGCGTTTTGAATGCCGCCGACTGCTTTTAGAATTTCTGGTAGGAATTTTACAATAAGCGGCTGCGTTAAGCCAAGAATCGCGAAAACAATTGGCAACCATAATAGCTTTAAGTTGCGTTTCATTTCGAGCCATTCTTTCACAAGTAATGCATTCATTCGCTCACCTTCTTCATAAAAATTTGTTCGAGCGTTTCATGCACATTCATAAAGCGCACCACTTCGACATTCGCTGATGCAAGCGACTGCAACAAAAAAACACTCATTTCCGCTTTATTTTGCACTTCAAACCGGTAAACCGAGCCTTTTTTTTCGGAAAACAAAATGTTTGAGTGTTCGCTTACTTCCGCATACCACGCTGCGTTTTCGCCTAATAGTTCCACTTCAAAAACATTTGTGCTTGCTTCTTTTAAAAGCGTTTCGAGCGGCTTATCAAGTACCACTTCACCTTTTTTGATCATCGTAATATGGTCACAAATTTCAGCGGCATCCGCCAAAATGTGCGTTGAAAACAAAATGGTCGTTTCCGATTTCAATTTCTCAACCAACCGAATGACTTCCATACGTCCAATTGGATCCAGTGCCGAGACTGGCTCGTCCATGACAAGCAATTTCGGGCGATGCAAAATGGCTTGAGCTATGCCTAAACGCTGACGCATGCCGCCTGAAAACCCACTAATTCGTTTGTTTCCTTCTTTTTCCAAACCGACGAGCACTAAAACTTCCGGAATGCGCACATTTAAATCGGCTTGATTCATTTTGGATAGCTTGCCCATAAAGTTCAGGCATTCTTTCGCCGTCATCCAACCATAAAAATGCGGATACTGCGGCAAGTAGCCAATCAAATTTTTCAAATGCCGAATTGGTTTCCCGTCAAGCAAAATCTCGCCGCCATCTGGTTTCAAAATTTGCACCAGCATATTAATTAGTGTCGTTTTCCCAGCACCATTTGGGCCAATCAGTGCGAGGCACGCCCCGTCTGGCACAACTAAATCCACATTTTGAACTGCTTTTTGCGCGCCAAAACGCTTGGACAAATTTTGAATGCGGAGCTCTGTCATTTGAACTCCTCTTTTCTTCCAAAAATAAAGTAAATCACTGGACCAATTGTATTAATAAAACAAATAACGACAAGCCAAATGATGGCATTTTTGCGCACATTCCAGTGTCTAATTAAGTCGACAAGCGCCGTAATAAGTAAAACAAGATTTAAAATTAAGATAGGTAAAATTAAGGCCAAATTAATTCCTGCAAATTCCATATTAAACACTCCTTTTCTGTTATATATATTGTATAACAGATAACACTTCTAGTCAATCACATAAAAAAAGTTGGAGCTAAATGCTCCAACTCAGATTGTAGAAAAACACAAAACAAAACGTAATCCCGCTATATTTAGACTGATGACAAATGGTGAGATTCTAGGAAAAGCCGAGTACCGCACCGGAGCGTACTCGAGTACACGAGGAGCGGAACGGAGGCTTTAACGACGAAGATCGCTGTTTGTCATCAGTCTGATTTGGAGCTAAATGCTCCAACTTAATTGCTTATTACCACGAACCAATCCAATCTCCGATGCCATCTTTGACTTTCCCGCCGAATTCAACGACTTTGTCAGCGCCTTTTTCGATGGCGTCTCCAGCATCATTTGCTTTTTCTTTGACGGTATTCCAGAAATCATCTTTTTCTGCCGCTTTTTGTTTTTCTTCTTTTTCCTTCGCTTTTGTTTCTTGTGCGGCACTCTTCGTATCAAAATCTTGCGGCGTTTGATAGCGCAATCCGCTCTTCATGACGTAGTGTGCCAAATTAGCAACGCCTTGCGAACTAGTTGTTTTTAAGTAGTGCGCCTCATCCGTTTTATCGAAGCCAATCCAAACAGCGCCTACTAAATCGGGTGTGTACCCGACGAACCACTGGTCTTTCGTTCCACTTGTATCATCAAACGGAACTTGCGTTGACCCCGTTTTCCCGGCCATTTCATATCCTGCAACAGCAGCGTTTGTACCTGTTCCAGTGTTAACAACGTCTAAAAGCATCGAGGTCATTGAATTCGAAGTTTTTTCCGAAATGATGCGTTTTGTTTCTGGTACATGTTCATAGATTGTGTTACCCGCAGGATCGACAATCTTACTAATGATGTAACCCTTTTCCGGTTTAACGCCCTTGTTCGCAAAGGTTGCGTAAGCCGTTGCCATATCAACTGGTGAAGCACCTTTGCTTAAGCCACCAAGCGCAAGTCCGAGCGTATCATCGCTTTCTTCAAGCGGAATACCAAATTCCTTCGAAGATTTAACACCTTTTTTAATTCCTATTTGATCAAGAAGCCACACAGCAGGCGCATTAATCGATTTAGCGACAGCCTCATACATCGGCACTTCACCTTGATAGTAGCCACCAACATTGGTCGGGGTATAGTTGCCTTCATACGTTGTCTTCTCATCTTGCAGCATGTCGTCTACTTTCCAGCCTGCTTCAAGCGCTGGCACATACACTGCTAAAGGTTTCATTGTGGAACCTGGTTGAGCTTTCATTTGCGTTGCACGGTTAAACCCTCGGAAAGTATGTTCTCCGCGTCCGCCAACTAACGCCCGAATTCCGCCAGTTGCTGGATCCATTAATACCGCACCAGATTGAACAAGCGTCCCGTCTGCCGCATTTTTCGGGAATAAACTGTCATCGCTATACGTTCCTTCAAGCGAAGTCTGATAGTTTTGGTCAAGTTCTGTGTAGATTTTATAACCTTTTTTCATGATTTCATCTTGCGTCACATCGGCTTCATTGACCGCCTCATTAATGACCGCATCAATATACCACGGATATTTATTCGCAAGTGGGTCTTGCGCCTTGTTCGTTAACACAATTTTCGTGTTGCTATACTCTTTATACTGCGCTTCCGTAATTTTCCCATTTTCCTGCATCGCTTTTAAAACCATATTTCTACGGTTCGTTGCTTTGTCTAAATGCTTGTAAGGGTCATACGCACTAGGCGCCTGAAGTAAACCCGCAATTGTAGCGGCTTCTGGAACGTTTAAATCGGCCGCTGATTTGCCGAAGTATTTTTTAGATGCGTTTTCTACACCCCATTCACCGTTACCAAAGTACGAACGGTTTAAGTACATCTCTAAAATCTCATCTTTCGAATATGTCCGCTCAATTTCACGTGCCATAAACAATTCTTTTGCTTTACGTGTAAACGTCTGTTCTTGGGTTAGCAAAGCATTTTTAGCGAGCTGCTGCGTAATCGTACTTCCTCCGCCGGTTATCCCACCAGTTGAAACGAGTCCAGCTGCAGAACGCATTATCCCTTTTATATCAAAACCATTATGCTCATAAAATTTGCGATCTTCAATGGAAACAACTGCGTCTTGTAAGTTTTGGGAAATTTTATCAATTTTAACAAACGTCGCATCAGTAGACGAAAGTTCCCCTGCTTTGTCCCCGTCCTTATCATAAATAATCGTAGCTGTTTCAAGTCCCTTTTTAAGCGCGTCAATATCTGCTGATTTGGCCACAATCGTCAAGTATACAATAAATCCTAATACCGCTAATAAAACTGCTAAAATAATAATTTTAATTACATGACGATTTCTCAAAAAGCGCCTAAATTTGCGCCATCCAATGCCAATCCATTTCCAGATAAAGCTGAAAAATTGTTTAAAATACTTCACAATCAGCTGCTTAAAATTTTCCAAATTTATCTCCTAGCTTTCTCTAATTAGTTTTCTCCGCGCATATAAAAATACACGGGAATATAATCATTTTACGCTAAATCAGAATTTTTTTCTACCTTCTTAAGTCTTATTTTTAGTCAAAGTAAACACTTGCCATAACATTGTCACAATTCCTCTAAAACTTTTCCTATAAATCATGTTTCTAAACGCGAAAAAGGGGTACTTTTACAATATTGCTAGATTATTTTTCAGACTGATGTAGAAAGGATTTGGAATATGACTCACAAGCTTATTTATTTTTTGTCACAATCGCATATTCGTAGCAGCATTGCGCTTGCTTGGGCAAAGAAACTACCGCTTCGTGATGTCACTTTCATCAGCGGCTCTTGGTCAAAAGCGCGGGAAACTTCTTTTGTAAATGATGTGCTTCATGAATTTTCAATGGAAGCTCCAAACAGTTTTTCTTACACGCCTAGCCAAAAATTGCTTGAGGATGCAGATTTAATTGTGACGATTTACGATTCTACAAATGAATTAGCACCGAATTTCCCAGATGCGTTTAACAAAAAAATCGTTTACTGGGATATTGAAGACCCCGAACACATCAATGAATTACCAGCAAAGTGGGCGCACTACCAAGAAGTGTGTGACACGATCGCACTTTCGGTAAAACAATTAAAAAAAGCTTTTATAGAAGTTTAGCTCTCCGAATTTTTTCGGAGAGATTTTTGTAATGAAATGAGGAATGAAAAGTGGAAGCCTATCAAGATATTAAAAAAGCAGAAAAAGCCGCTTTCCTAAGCATGTTTGCCTACATCTTTGTCGCCGCGCTAAAAGTAACAGTTGGACTTATTGGGCATTCTGACGCTCTTTTTGCAGACGGCTTAAACAACACAACCGATGTTATCGCCATTATCGCCCTATTAATTGGCCTTCGAATTTCGCGTATTCCGCCGGACAAAGACCACGCCTATGGCCATCGCCGAACCGAAACCATCAGCTCACTAGTTGCCTCTTTTATCATGCTACTCGTCAGCTTACAAGTTGTCTTTGAATCCATCGTCAACTTAATTCAAAAAAATTACGGCACACCGAGCATGCTCACTGCCATTGTAGCCTTCTTTTCTGGCGTGTTTATGTACATCATTTATCTTTTTAACATTCGGCTTTCGAAAAAAATCGACAGTCAAGCCATTCGTGCTGCCGCATATGATAATCGTTCCGACGCTTGGGTCAGCTTTGGGGCTTGTCTTGGGATTTTAGGCGCCATCATTGGGTTGCCGTGGCTTGATGCGGTCACCGCCCTTCTTGTCGGCGTTCTCATCGGCTACACCGCCGTCAAAATTTTCTTTGATGCCGCGCATAGTTTGACAGACGGATTCGATGTCTCCAAACTGGAAGAAATCCACAAGCTAATTGCGGGCGTGGACGATGTCAAAGAGGTGAAGGATATTAAAGCACGTTTTAACGGTAATCGTATTTGGATTGACGCAACTATCTCGGTTGATGCGGCGCTAAATGTAACCGAAAGTCACGCCATTACCGAGCGCATCGAAAGCGTGATTCGTACGGAATTTCCAAATGCTTACACGCTTGTACATATCGAGCCTTTTTCTAAAGAATAAATTCGTTGTTTTCTTTTGGAAAGTCCATTATAATTTGAGTATGTATAGCTTTTTAAGGTTGGGAGGGAATATACCGATGGGGCAGAGAAACTAAATCAATTTATGCAGGGCGATGCTTCTAGTATTTCCTCTTGGGAACTAAGCTCACACCTGCTTTCATAAAAAAACAGATACCATAGGAGGTGTTAGCCATTTATAGTGTTCTATAGATGGCATGCGATTGATATTAACGATTAAGTTTTTAATTATTGCATTTTTAATTGCAGTTTCCGCCTTTTTCGTGGCGACAGAATTTGCAATTGTGAAAATGCGACCGAGTAGGCTAGACCAGCTTATTTCAGAAGGAAACAAGCGTGCTAAACTGGCACGATACATTTATAACCATTTAAATGCGTACTTATCTGCCTGCCAGCTTGGGATTACGATTAGTTCGCTAGGTCTTGGTTGGCTCGGTGAATCTACGGTTGAGGCGGCCTTACATCCACTCTTCGACATGCTTGCCATTCCGAGTTCGGCTGTAACAATTCTTTCCTTTGTGATTGCTTTTGTATTCATCACCTTTTTACATGTGGTCGTTGGGGAGCTTGTACCAAAAACGCTCGCTATCGATAAAACAGAAGCTGTCGCACTTACAGTTGCGAGACCGCTACATTATTTTTATAAAATCATGTTCCCGTTCATTTGGTTGCTCAATGAATCTTCTGTTCTAATCTCGAAATTGTTTGGCTTGGAGCCAGCTAGTGAGCATGAAATTGCCCACACGGAAGAAGAACTGCGCATCATTGTTGGCGAAAGCTACAAGAGCGGCGAAATTAACCAGTCGGAATTTCGTTATGTAAATAAAATTTTCGATTTTGATGAACGAATGGCAAAAGAAATTATGATTCCGCGTACGGAAATTGTGACCGTTGATTCCGGCTCTGATATTTCTGGTCTTTCTGACATCATGAAAAACGAGCGCTACACGCGTTATCCTGTCATTGACGGTGATAAAGATCATATTATCGGGGTTTTAAACTTGAAGGAAATCTTGTCGGCTTACGTCGAACATGAATCAAGTAAGCCGTTCCCAATTGACCCGTTTGTAAAACCAATTATTCGTGTCATTGAAACGATTCCCATTAAGGAACTTTTAATTCGCATGCAAAAAGAGCGTTCACATATTGCCATTCTTTTAGATGAGTACGGCGGCACATCTGGCCTTGTCACGGTAGAAGATATTGTCGAGGAAATCGTTGGCGATATTCGCGATGAATTCGATGCAGATGAAATTCCAGAAATCAGAAAAATTAAAGATGGGCATTTTATCGTGGACGCAAAACTCTTGATTGACGAAGTAAATAATATTTTAGGTACGGATCTCGCGGAAGATGAAGTCGACACAATTGGTGGTTGGTTCTTAACGCAAAACTACGAAGTCGAAGTCGGAGACGAAATTGAATATGGCGGATTTATTTTCCGCGTAAAAGAGGCAGAACCGCATCATATCGAGTACTTAGAAATCTTTAAAAAACTGGAAGAATAGGCCACGTGCTTATTCTTTCTTCTTTTGTAGGAGGGATTACTGTGGAAATTCAAATTTTGCCGAGCTGGGACGGGCTGACGCTTGCAGAAGTGCTAAAAGAGCTTTTTCATCTTGGGAAAAAGGCGCGCCATGAGTTGCGTATGGCAGGAAATGTGCTGCTTAATGGGGTTTTGATAGACTTCGACAAACCGCTCGTTTCTGGCGGCATTTTGACCTTGCCCACGCAAGACAAGCCGATTCATGCGACTAAAGCACCGCTTGATGTGGTCTTTGAAGATGCGCATCTGCTTGTTGTGAACAAAGCGGCTGGCGTGAAAACTCATCCGAATGCGCCAAGTGAAACGGATACGCTTGCAAATCACGTTCAATTCTACTTGAATAAAACGCGTGGCGGCACCGCTTTGCCTGTCCATCGCCTCGATCAAACGACATCCGGGCTCATCCTTTTCGCGAAACATTCGCTCAGCCTAGCTGCCCTTTCGTATAAACTCGAAATGCGGCAAATTAAACGCGAATATTTAGCTGTCCTAGGCGGCGTTTTAAACGGTGACTGCATCATCAACCAGCCCATCGGAAATGACCGCCACCAGTCTGGCAAAAAACGTGTGAGTCCAAACGGGCAAGCTGCCGAAACGCACATTCACGTTTTAAGCGCCGACAAAACAGCAGGTGTCACGCTCGTCCGCTGCACGCTTAAAACTGGCCGCACCCATCAAATTCGTGTCCACACGTCCAGTATCCACCACCCAATTGTTGGCGACACACTTTACGGTGGTTCAAAGCGCGCAAGACGTGTCTTGCTGCACGCCGAACGGCTCCACCTCACCCACCCGTTCACCGAAGAAAAAATGACATTTGAAGTGTCCCCCGGGCGCGATTGGGTATACAAATAGCAGTAGCCTCACCGGCTACTGCTATTTGTTATCTCGACTTTCATACCGTCTGGGTCTTCAAAAAAGACTGCGTAATAATCGGCTCCTGCCGCATATGGATAACGCTCATCGTAAAGCAATTTTACCCCGCGCTCACGCAAAGTTGACCGCCATTCATCGATTTTTGCGCGCGACGCCTCATAAAACGCCAAGTGATTTAAACCAATTCGCGCTCTGTGGTACCCAAAAGGCAAAAATGGCTCCTCCACCTGCACAAAGACGATGTAACAATCCGAATCTGAGTAGCTAAAACCTTTCTCCCACTGGGAAAAAAGCGAGTAGCCAAGTTTTTCCAACACAAACGACCAAAATTCCCGCGACGCCTCTAAATCCCCCACGTAAAGTTCCACATGATGCAACTTCATAGCGTGTCCTTAAAATGCTTCAGCGCTTCTCGTTTACTAAGCGGCGCAAGGTTCGCACGAAGTACATATTGTTTCACCTTGTCAGGTTCCGCTTTGGCATACTCGCGGAGCGCCCAGCCAATTGCTTTTTGAATAAAAAATTCCTTGGAATGACGCCACTGATCGCAATTTCCAAAAAGAATCGCTTCATTCGTCTTTTCTTTATACTTCAGTTGAAATAAAATCGCGGTTCTAACAAGCCACATGTTGTCGCTCGTCACCCATTTATGATTGTAAGGCGCCATTTGTTCGGGATATTTCAAAAAATAGTGACCAACAAGCGTGCTAGCTAGCAAATCAACCGTATCCCACCAAGATTTTTCTCGAATGAGCTTCTCATAAACAGAAATCACATTTTCATCTGCTTTTTTCATGTAGCGGATCAATAAATCAATCGCCACGTATTGGTATTCCCGGTAAGGTTCGCGGTATAGTTTTTCTGCCAGCAATTCGAGATTTTCGGGAGCACCGTGTATCTTTACATAGTCGCGTACAAATTCCTTGCGCGGACCAGCTTTTATCCCCAAAAAAGCGAACTGATTTTTCATATAGGCTTCCATTTTGGGCTGATTCTCCGCATTGGCAAGTTTTTGTAACGTGTCTTTGATTTTTTGCAAGTCGCTCATGCGTCCTTATCTCCTGATTCAATGAATTCCCGCTCGCGCTCCACACTGTTCAAAAAGTAGTCCAAGTCGTCCGGGTCAGGACCAACATATGTCCCCGTTTCCAACTTATTTAATTTCCGCATATCTTCATTGTCCAATTTAAAATACGCCAAATTGGCATTTTCACGTATTCTACTTGACGTAATCGATTTCGGGATAATAATCGTATCTCGATTTAAATGCCACTGCAAAATCACCTGATCCACAAACGCCCCGTGCTTTTTCGCGATATCGACAATAACCGGATGCTGCATCAGCGTCCCTTTCGCAAGCGGCGACCATGCGGCATGCGCAATATCATGTTTCTTCAAAAATTCGCGCAGCTCATTTTGCGGCAGTAGCGGGTGCGTTTCCACTTGGTTTAAAACGGGTTTCTCTTGTGCCACTTGGAATAATTTTTCGAGGTGATGCTGTTTAAAATTCGCGACCCCAATTGATTTCACAGCCCCCTCGCGCAGTAGGCGTTCGAAAGCCCGCCACGTATCGAGATATTTCCCCGCAATCGGCCAATGAATTAAATATAAATCTAAATAGTCCAGCTTTAAATTTTGAAGTGTGCGTTCAAACGCAAAAAGTGTTTCGTCATAACCTTGATTGCCATTCCAAATTTTCGAACTAATAAAAAGTTCGTCTCGTTCTACGTCACACGCATGAATCGCATTACCAACTTGTTTCTCATTATTATAAACAGCTGCCGTATCAAATAAACGGTAGCCGCATTCAATTGCCTGCATAACAGCTTGCATAATATAATTGGGTTCGCTCATCTGAAAAACACCTAAGCCAATGTATGGAATTTGTTCCCCGTTTGTAAGCATCATTTTGTCCTTTAAAGTCTTCACTTTGACAAACCTCCTTTAGCTATCCAAAAAAGATTCTACATAATACTCCCAGTATACCGAAATTATTCTTTTCTTCCCACTAAAAAGGATAATTTCATGAGCTAATTTTGTGTCAGCAATCGTCCGAAAGAAATGAACTTAAAAAAATTTATTTCTTAGTTAAAGCTACGCAACGTTTTATTTTTGGCAATGGAAGCGTTTACGACCGATTTATGTAACTTTATACTTAAAAAAAAGTTACTATTTAGAGCATCAATATGTTAGTATTAACATGTGGTAAATTTCAAGTAAAAGTTTTTTATTTTTTTGTAAGCAAATTGTAAAGAGAGAACCCTTCCTGTTCTAACTTGAAGGGCAACTTAAAATGACCAAAATGACTTACTAAAAAGATCGGGGGAATTGAAAAAAATGGCTTTTAAAAACAAAAAAGACCGTTTTGCATCTTTGCTTCATGATATTGCAGTAAATTTGCATGAAGGCGCCAACTTTTTTGCATCTTACAACATCAATTCAGTGGAGGACTTGCATACTTTCTCAGATAAAATGAAAGAGTATGAAACAACTGGTGATACAATGGTCCATAAAATGATTATGGAACTAAACGATGCTTTTATCACGCCAATCGAACGTGAAGATATGCTTGAGCTTACCAATCGTCTAGACGATGTTATGGACGGCCTTGAGCAAACAGCTTTTTCACTTGAAATCTGTCAAATCACGCATTATGACGACTATATGCTTAAATTCATTGAAGCTATTCAAAAAAGTACGGTTGAAATCGAAAAAGCAGTAGATTTAGTTTTCGATAAGAAACTTAAAGACGTACGCAAGCTTGCGATTCAAATTAAAGATTATGAGTCTCAGTGCGATGAAGTTTACCGCGAATCATTAATTAAGCTTTTCCAAGAAGAAACCGATGCGGTTAAAATCATCCGCAAAAAAGAAGTTTATGAAAACCTAGAAGAAATCGCTGACAACTGTCAAAGCGTTGCAAACACGCTTGAATCAATTGTCATGAAAAACGCGTAAGGAGCAACCAGATGGAAGGAATGTTACTAATTACCGTAGTCATCGTACTGGCCGCGCTTGCATTTGACCTGATTAACGGGTTTCATGATACAGCCAACGCCATTGCGACGAGTGTTTCCACAAAGGCTCTTAAGCCCAAACATGCAATTGTTTTAGCTGCTGTTATGAACTTTGTCGGGGCAATCTCCTTTACTGGTGTTGCCAAAACGATTACGAAAGACATCGTAGATCCATTTAGCGTGCCGCACGGCGAAATTGTAATCTTAGCCGCACTTTTAGCCGCTATCTTCTGGAACCTACTTACTTGGTACTATGGTATTCCAAGTAGTTCTTCGCATGCTTTAATCGGTTCCATTGCAGGAGCTGCGATTGCTTCCGCAGGATTTTCTGCCATTGAATACGGTGGGTTTTCCAAAATATTGATTGGTCTTATCGCTTCTCCGTTCCTAGCTTTTGCTGTCGGGTATACGCTCTACACTTTATTTAAGATTTTCTTGAAAAACTTAAATTTAGCCGCGACAAATCGCCGCTTCCGAATGATTCAGGTCGGAACAGCAGCCCTCCAGTCTTATACGCACGGAACAAATGATGCACAAAAATCAATGGGTATTATTACAATGGCGCTCATCGCAAATGGATTCCAATCCGATGATGAGGTGCAATTATGGGTACAGGTTGCCTGTGCAGTTGCCATGGCTGTTGGAACAAGTATTGGTGGTTGGAAAATCATCAAAACCGTTGGTGGTAAAATTATGAAAATCAAGCCAGTAAACGGGGTTGCAGCTGACCTCGGTTCTGTTATCGTTATTTTCGGCGCTACTTTCATTCATTTACCAGTCAGCACTACGCACGTTATCAGCTCGTCTATTCTTGGCGTTGGTACCGCGCATCGCGTAAAAGGGGTCAAATGGGATACCGCACAACGTATGATTATTACTTGGATTATCACACTCCCAATTTCCGCTGTTATTGCAGCGCTAGCCTTTTTCATTTTACGTTTATTCTTATAAAACTGTTCAAACCATTACCGCTTCTGGTAGTGGTTTTTTTGTTTTAAAAAAGGGAATATGTATACAAAATAAGGAAAGGAGTTTTTTGATGTCCAGGTTTTATTATGAAAAGCCACTTTATGTCGCTAAAAATCGGCCCATTGAGGTGAAAAACGAAAAAGATGAAAGCATCGGGCAACTTGTCAAACTTGCTTCCAAAATTGCTTTTTCTAAAAATCATGATATTTTCGCCTATACATCTACAATGGATCAAGAGCTCGGCTCGATTACCCTCGAAATTGGTTGGCTTGGTAAAGACGGAGCTTCTATCGTCTATCATGATAAGCAAAACAAAAAGGCCATTTCTTTTGTAGAAAAAGACCTTCCTAATTATCCCCTACATATTATTTCTACGGACGGCGAGTTTCCAATTGAGATTATTCAAAAGCAAAAGGATGCTCCGATTATTATTTTATTCCACGGACAAGAAAGTGCAGTCATTACGGAAAATGAAAATGATGTCACTTTTGACTTTTTATCCGACAATACGAATATCCCCGATAATTTTTTCTTCCTCGGATATTTTATCCAGAAATTGATGAAGGAAGAATTTTGACTGTAGACAACTAATCTTGTCTATAGTTTTTTTATGAGCAAAACATTTTCCTTCCTCATTCATTGACCTAAACAAACTGACGGTGTCCAATTTGAATAGAGCACTGAAATTGTATTTCCAACGTAATAATAATCAGCTTCATACACATCAACAGTTTCCCTAAAACTTGTTTGGATTTCTTCCTGATTGTCTGTTTTATATGTGACATATATTTTATAAACGTTCCCAGAATTCGTTTTTTCGAACGTTCTTTTCACTTGAGTAATTTCGGCTGTCGTTTCTGTGTTGTTCAAATAAATATAGATTATCTTAAGAAATCCTGATAGCCAAAGAATGACCAATACAATGCCAAAAATAATTAAAATCTTTAAAAATCTTTTCTTCATCGTTCTAAGCTCCCTTATGTTACAACAAAACTTCTGTATCGCTTTAAATATACCTTACCCGTAGTAAAATAGCAATTTAAGTTTCAAGTGCTAAATTTTCAAAAAAACATTGCATATTTAAACATATTGATGTATTATTATTACATCAATGATACAAAAAAGGAGTTATGCACATGGCACAGAAAAATATCTTGCAGAAGCTCGCAGTTATTGGACTTATTTTTCTTTTCATTTTTTCAAGTTTCATTCCTGCACATGCAGCTTCCGACAATTCTTTGCAAGCAATTAAAGATAAAGGGACGCTTGTTGTTGGCTTATCTGCTGACTATCCACCTTATGAATTCCACCAAACAATTAACGGAAAAGATAAAACGGTTGGTTTCGATATTAGTATCGCGCAAAAAATTGCGGACGATATGGATGTTCAACTTGATATTAAAGAGATGGGCTTTGATAGCCTCCTAGGCGCCTTAAAAACCGGGAAAATTGATTTAATCATTTCAGGCATGTCGCCTACACCGGAACGTTTAAAGGAAGTCGATTTCTCGAACCCGTATATGACCGTACAACAAAAAGTGATTGTTCGAAAAGCGGATGTAAATAAATTTACGTCCACACAAGACTTTAACGGCAAGAAAGTTGGGGCGCAGAAGCAGACGACACAGGAAGAGCTGGCTCAAAACGAGCTGACGGGATCTTCGGTCGTTTCACTTCAAAAAGTACCTGACCTGATTTTAAACTTAAAGAGCAATAAAGTAGACGGTGTTGTGCTTGAGGGGCCTGTTGCTGATGCTTATGTTAGTCAAGATAAGGCGCTTGCCATTTCTGATATTACATTTGTAAATGGCGAAAAAGAAACAGCGATTGCGATGCAAAAAGGGGCAACCTCGCTCAAAGATCAAGTAAACTCATCTATTAAAACGATTAAAGATGAGGGGCTTTTGAAAGACTATCAAAAAGAAGCGAATGAGCTAATGTTCCAAAAAGGTGGTTTTTTTGAGCAGTATGGTAGTTATTTTGTAAAAGGAACACTTTATACGATTGCGCTCGCTGCGATTGGCGTGTTTTTCGGTGCTATCTTTGGTGCTTTCCTTGCTCTCCTCAAACTAGCGAAAACAAGATGGTTGCGCTGGCCGGCGACTTGGTACATCGAATTTGTTCGTGGTACCCCACTACTCGTGCAAATTTTCATCGTTTTCTTCGGCACACAAGTTTTCGGGCTGAATTTATCTGCTTTTGCATCAGGTTGCATCGCGCTATCTTTAAACAGCGCCGCATATGTAGCAGAAATTATTCGTGCTGGTATTTCGGCCGTGAATAAAGGTCAGATGGAGGCGGCTCGCTCGCTTGGCATGACACAAGGTGCAGCAATGCGTTACATCATTCTTCCGCAGGCGATTAAAAATATCCTCCCTGCGCTTGGAAATGAATTCGTAACAGTTATTAAAGAATCTTCCGTTGTTTCCATCATCGGCGTCAGCGAGCTGATGTTTATGACAGGTGTTGTTCAAGGCGCAAGCTTCAAGCCATTTATTCCGCTTATCATCACATCGCTCATCTACTTTGTTTTAACGTTCAGCTTATCAAGACTGCTAGGCGTTGCTGAAAGGAGAATGAAAACAAGTGATTAAAGTCAATGATTTACACAAATATTTTGGGAAAAATGAGGTTCTAAAAGGAATTGATTTAGACATTCAAGCCGGAGAAGTGGTGGTGGTCATTGGCCCCTCTGGAAGCGGCAAAAGTACTTTCCTACGCTGTTTAAATTTACTAGAAACACCGACAAGCGGTGAAATTTTATTCGAAGGCAAAAATTTGCTTGCCAAGGGTACGGATATCAACAGCTTACGCCAAAGAATGGGCATGGTCTTTCAAAACTTCAATTTATTTCCACATAAAACTGTACTTGAGAATTTAATGCTTGCTCCTCTGAAGGTCAAGCAAGAGAACGCCGACAAAGCGAAAACACACGCGACTCAGCTTTTAACCAAAGTGGGGTTAGCAGAAAAAGCATCAAGTTATCCGTCAAGTTTATCTGGCGGTCAACAGCAACGTGTGGCTATCGCTAGAGCGCTCGCGATGAATCCCGATGTGATGCTGTTTGATGAACCTACTTCCGCGCTTGATCCAGAAATGGTCGGCGAGGTGCTAAGCGTCATGAAATCTCTTGCGAAAGAGGGCATGACGATGGTGGTTGTCACACATGAAATGGGCTTTGCTCGTGAAGTGGCTGACCGTGTCGTCTTTATGGACGCTGGTGTTGTTCAAGAAATGGGCACACCGGAAGAAATTTTCGGCAATCCGCAAAATGAACGGACGAAAGATTTTCTAGGAAAAGTTTTAGCTTAATGCTACAATACAAGAAAAAGGGATGCTCCGTGCGTTCCTTTTTCGTTAGGGAGATGACATAATGGATAAAAGTTTTATTAGTGCGAAATGGCAGGAAACGCCTGTTAATATTTTAGCGGATATTGGGACGCTTGCGAAAACAACGCCAAACATTTGGGACCTTTCCATTGGGGATCCGGATTTAATTACGAATCAGAAAATCATTGAGGCGGCTTTCAAAGACGTTACAGCGGGGCATACGAAATACACGGAATCAGGCGGCGATGTCGAGTTGATTGACGCCATTCGTGATTTTTTCAAGCGTACATATGAACTTTCTTTTGAGCGAAATCAAGTTCGGGCAACTGTTGGCGCTTTGCACGGCATGTATTTGGCGCTACAAGTCATTATAAATCCAGGCGACGAAGTTATCATTCATGAACCTTATTTTTCGCCGTATAAAGATCAGGTTTTGGCAGCTGGTGGCGTGCCGGTCATCATTCCTACTTTTGAAAAAGATGATTTTATGATTCATACGGACATTTTAGAGGCGGCCATCACGGATAAAACGAAGGCGCTTATTTTAAATTCGCCGAACAATCCAACTGGCGCGGTTTTTTCACTTGAAACGCTTGAGAAAATCGCGGAGCTTGCTAAGAAACATCATTTTTATATTCTTTCTGACGAAGTGTACGACGGTTTTAGTTTTTATGAGCCTTTTATTCCGATGGCGCGTCTTGCGCCGGAAAACACGATTACGTTCGGCAGCATGTCGAAAAACTTTGCGATGACAGGCTGGCGGCTTGGTTACATGGTTGCGCCGAGCTATATTAACGAGGCAGCCAAGCTTGTAAACGAGGGCATCACCTACTCTGCCCCTACTCCTTCACAGCGTGCGGCTATTTACGCTTTAAATCATGCGGAAGAACTTATCCCAGAGGTAAGTAAAGTCTTTCAGGAACGCCTGGAATACGTCGCAAAACGCGTCAAAGGAATTCCCTATTTATCACTTCATCCTGTGAAAGGTTCGATTTACGCTTTTCTAAATATCACGAAAACAGGCATGGATTCTGTAACTTTTAGTGAATATCTGTTAAAAAAAACGCAAGTTCTCGTTATCCCGGGACGCGCATTTGGCGATGGCGGCGACAATTATGTCCGACTAGCGGCAACTCAAGACTTAAAAACACTAGAAGAAGCTTTCGACCGACTGGCGGGGCTTGAATTTTAAAAGATAAAGATAAGCCATACGCTTGGCGTATGGCTTATTTGAATACTTCTGTTAATGGAATTGCTTCAAAGTTGGGATAGATTTTGACGTCTGTAGGGAATTTGATGCCGCTTGTTGCTTCATTTGGGACAACGATGACTTGGATGCCGGCTTCTTTTGCGGCTAGCGTACCGTTTAAGGAATCCTCAACGGCAAAAGTGCGTTCAATTCCCGCCCCCAGTTCTTCGATTGCCTTTATGTAAAGTTCAGGATGCGGTTTTATGTTTGTAACATCATCGGCTGTTTGGATGCTAGAAAAATGTTTCAACAACTCAAATTTTTCTAAAACAGGAATGACCCAATCGCGACCAGAACTGGTTGCTAAACCAATTTTAAAATTATTTTGAACGGCGTAATTAAAAATATGTAGGAAGCCTTCCCGAAGTTCTAATTCATCTACACCTCCGTGTAAACGTTCCGCAATATGGGCTGTAAATTTTTCGACATTAAACCGCCCGGCTGTTTTTTCCAATAAGTATTCATGTAATGGTTCTTCTGATGTTCCAATTATCGCTTGATAAATATGCGCGGGAATTGTAATATCATAATTTTCTTTGACATAGCGCATGGTTTCCTCATGCCATAAATTTTCGGTATCAATCATCGTACCATCAAAATCAAATATAATCGCCTTCAAATTGCGCCCTCCTTCTTTTTGTAATCCTTTTCATTGTATCATAATTCACTTTTTGACGGTAGCGCGAAAAAATTGCCAAGCCGCACTTGCTTTTTAACTAAAAAACGAATATTATTGTATGTGTAATAGTTATTGTTCGTAAATAACATTAATTAAAGGGAGTGTCACTATTTTATGTTTCAATTAAAAGCAAACGGAACCGATGCTAGAACAGAAATCATCTCCGGATTTACAACTTTCTTAACGATGGTATACATTATCGTCGTGAACCCAGCGATTTTATCTGCAGCAGGCGTGCCGTTTAACACAGTGTTTATGGCCACAATCATTTCCGCTGTTGTAGGTACCCTATGGATGGCATTATTCGCCAACTACCCAATCGCTATCGCACCTGGCCTCGGAATGAATGCTTATTTCGTCACTGTTGTCACCACTCAAAAACTCGATTATTCAGTAGCTTTCGCGGCCGTTTTTGTCGCGGGACTTATTTTCTTACTGCTCTCATTAACACCGTTTCGGGAGAAAATCATCACGGCTATTCCGCATAATCTAAAAGCTGGTATCACCGCCGGAATTGGCTTGTTCATTGCATTTCTTGGCTTCCGAATGACCGGCATCATCGTACAAAACGATTCAAACTTGGTCGGCCTAGGAAACCTACACTCGCCAGAAGCACTGCTTGCCATTTCTGGCCTACTTATCACGTTAATCTTCCTGGCTCTAAATGTAAAAGGCGCTTTATTCATCGGTATGATTGCCACAGGTATCATCGCCTTTTTCACCGGCGAACTAAAATTCACAGATGGCTTCGTAAAATTGCCGCCAATGCCTGAATTTGTATTTACAAACCCGCTTAACGCATTTTCAGATGTTATCACACACAGTTTATACGCTGTCATTTTATCATTTTTACTTATTACCATTTTCGATACGACTGGCACAATGATTGGCGTAGCCAAGCGAGCAGGCCTAATGAAAGGCGAATCATTGCCGAATGCCAAACAAGCTCTAATGGCGGATGCGGTCGCAACTACAGTCGGCTCTGTTTTTGGAACAACCCCTACGAGCGCTTATATTGAGTCCACAGCAGGTGTGGCAACTGGCGGACGAACCGGCTTGACGACGCTAACGGTTTCGATTCTGTTCGTCATCTCAGCCTTTTTCGCACCACTAGTTGGCGCTGTTTCCGGCATCTCAGCCATTACAGCTCCCGCTCTTATCATCGTTGGAAGCATGATGATTGGCGCTGTTAGAGAAATTGATTGGGATACGCTTGACGAGGCATTCCCAGCATTCCTAGTCATTCTAGCGATGCCACTAACTTCAAGCATTGCAATCGGACTTGCGTTTGGTTTCATTTCTTATCCAATCCTAAAAATATTTACTGGTAAATGGCGTGAGCTTAACGTATTCCTCATTGTTATCGCCGTACTATTCTTCATTTTAGTCGCCTTCTTACCACATTAATGCCAAAAGCCAGAAGTTTCCTCCGAGACTTTTGGCTTTTTTTACTAGACAAAAAAAGCTACGTTTGCTATAAAGAAAGTAATCTTAATTTAGAAAAGGATGACTACTTTGTACTTAAAATCATTTTTAGCCGGCATCGGTTTAGCATTTCTTATCTTTTTATCTAGCTTCATCTTACCAAATTACACGCTTTCGACCTTATTTTCATTTATCGCTGCGCTACTCGTGTTCGCCTCTATTTTCTGTTCTGCTTTCGTCTCTTTAGGTGGCCGCGCTGGCAATCCAAATCGAAAAAAACAAATGCAGTGGAGCATCATGTTCGCCATTGCGGCAGTCCCAAATTTCATTGGTTTTATTATTAGCTATTATTTTTAAAGAGAGGAAGTCATACTTCTTCTTTTTTTATGGCAAAAAAAATACGCTGAATAGAAATTCAGCGTCGCCATCATGTTCATCAGTCTATGCATAACGGGATGAGGCATAAACAGAACTACACGGCAAATGAGATGAATGAAAACAAATAATGGTTCGGTGTCAAAACAGACGATTAACAAACGTTAATCTATTGGAAGATGGATACACCGAAAGCCACTATAACCATGATAGGGTCTTATCCCCATGAAAACAAAATATACAATTTCGCTTTCATCAGGATAAAACTCTATACTTTATATTGTACTATTCTTCTCAAAAAAAGCAAGGGAACAAACTGTGGAAAATTTGTGACCAATTAGAATAATTCTTTTAAAAAATAGCACCTTTATACATAATATCTAAAAATGACAAAAAAATCGAGTAAAAACCCTTATATTTTTTACAAAATTTTTTCATCAATCCAAAATAGTAATAAGAACACCGCCAATAATGGCTATAATGGGAATTAAAACCCACACTTGTCCGCCTAGCAAACCCCTACTTTCATTCGGATGACTTTCCAGCTCATGGACTTGTTTTTTCAATTCAAAAATTTCAAGCTCTAAATCTTGAACCTTATCTTCTAGCTCGTATAAACGCTCTTCCATGAAAAATCCCTCCTACTCAACTAGATACTTTCATTATAAACAAAAAAACTCTTCACTAAATCCATCTATAGGCTGATTTATTCGCTTTATTCTGCTAAAATAAAAAGAAAGTATATGTTGAGGTGAGATTATGGGGATTAAAACTGAGGAAGCCGTTGTTAAAATGATTTTTCATGGTGGCAACACACGAAAAGAAGCCTTTAACGCAATTGATGCCGCCGAAAAATATGATTTTGCGTCCGCAGAAGCACACCTACAAGCTGGTTTAGTTGAATACCAAAGCGGTCACAGTTGGCAAGTCAAATTAGTTTCACAAAGAGAAACTGAAAATACCGCACCTAGTTTTTTATTAATTCATGGTCAAGATCATTTAATGACCGCGCACACCGAATTGAATCTCGCTAAAAAGCTTGTAAAAGTTTATGAACGTGAAGCCGCTCTCGTTAAACGAATTGAACAACTTGAAAAAAAGTGAGAGCTAGCATCCTGTGTAGATGCTAGCTCTCACTTTTTTATTTAACGGATACCGAGTGCAATTTTAGCATAACGTGACATCCGGTCCTTTGTCCAAGGTGGATTCCAAACTATTTCAACATTCGTATCTTTAACTTCTGGGATATCACTTAACGCTGCGTGAACCTGATCTGTCAGCACGCCAGCAAGCGGGCAGCCCATCGTCGTTAACGTCATGGTTACCGTACATAAACCGTCTTCATCTAAATCTACATCGTAGACTAAACCAATATTGACAATATCAATTCCAAGTTCAGGGTCAATCACTTGTTCAAGTGCACCCATAATATTTTCTTTTAGTTCCTCATCCACTAGGTACGAACCTCCTTTTAGCTGTTTGTAAAATTATTGTATCATACATGAGAATCATTTTCACTATCGTTGTTCTAGAGGTGCTTCTCAAAAAACGCCACGCCAGCTAAAATTCCTTCAATGCTCACTTTATGTTTCGCTTTTTGATCAACAATAAATTCTACATTCTGATCTAATTGCTGTTCCACCAATGTTTGGAACAGTTTTTCACTATAAGCGAACGGAACGACATCGTCTTTTTTCCCGTGCCATAAAAGCAGTGGACGGTTCTCTATTTTTTCAAGTTGCTCACTTAAATCGTACGGATTCAGCGCCGCAATCCTACTTTCAACATCAAAAGGAAATTCCAACCCGTACTCTACGGACTGCTTGACAAGCGCTTTAGCAAAATGACCATAATAAGCACTTCCCATGAGGCTCACAACAACTTTTATCCAGTCATATTTGGCTAATATTCCAAGCGAAGTAATCGCTCCCATGGATACACCGCCAACGCCCACTTCTTGCTTATTAGTAAGTCCTCTCTCAACAAGCTCATCAACAATTCCACCTAGTTCATCAATATTTGCCTGCACAGCATCCCAAAAATACATCGCTTGCTCTTCTTCGCTAATATTCCCTTTTCGTTCTCCGTGAAATTTCGCATCTGGCAAAATCACTCGAATCCCTTTTTCAGCTAAAAAATAGCCATACTGAAGGTACAGCTCTTTTTGGGACTGAAATCCATGATAAAATACTACAGTTCGAATCTTTTCTGCACTATATTTTTCGCCAACAATATGTAAAACTGGAATATCTTTTATTTTTTCATGAAATACTTGAATCAATTGCACGGCCTCATTTCTATTTGTTTTTCTTACCAATTATTAATGTTCTTTCATTTACAAAGATTCTTTTACAGTCTATCATGATAGTAGATTATGCTAACAAAAAATATCCAACTTAATTAAAAGGAGCTAACTATGGATAAAAAATTAATTGTACTTGATTTAGATGGCACAACTTTAAAAGATGACCAAACTATCTCGAAACGAACAAAGGTAGCTCTTGAATCAGCACGTAACCTTGGCCACGAAGTAATGATTGCAACTGGTCGCCCTTACCGTTTAAGCAGCTTCTATTATAGCGAACTAGAACTTACAACACCTATTGTTAATTTTAACGGTGCTGTTTTGCATCACCCACTCGACGTCAATTTCCATGATGGTTACCACGAAGCAATCGACTTAAATATCGTAAGAGATATACTTGATTACTCTTATCAACTACCCCTTGCTAATATTGCTGCTGAAGTTCAAGATAGCGTTTTTTTAGAGCGTAGCGATGACACTGTGCCCGACACCTTTCATTTAGGCGTCAACAACATGATCATCGGAAATATACGAAATGCAATTAACGCCAACGCAACTTCACTACTTTTCTTTGGAAAAAATGAAGAACTGGCTTTAATGAGCAAACATCTTGATGAACAATTGGCTGATGTTATTTCTCATCACACTTGGGGTGCGAGCTGGCCAGCTGTTGAAATCGTAAAATACGGCATTCATAAAGCCGTTGGAATCCAAAAAGCAGCAAAATCACTTGGCATCTCTCAAAAAGACATCATTGCTTTTGGCGATGAATCAAATGATTTACAAATGTTGGACTATGCTGGCGTTGGCGTTGCGATGGGAAACGCTGTCCCATCTGCAAAAAACGTAGCCAACACCATCACACTTTCCAACGAAGAAGACGGTATTGCCGTTTATTTAGAAGAAAATATCTTATAAACTGCTGGACTGATGAAAACTCTTTTAGGGAGCTCCATTAGTCCTTTTTTAATTAAATAAAGGCGCTCCACCTGATAGGTAAAACCCAAGAGATACCGTTACAATGACAGCCACAAAAAACAATATAAAAAACATTCCTGTCGGCTTTTGTTTTTTCCGATAGCTAAGCAACATTTCAATCACACCAATTGTAAGAAGTCCCATTAAAATTTTAAAAATCGCAATGAGCCAACCTTTCTCTACACTATATTGAATCATCATAATCCCACTAAAAATAACAAGCAAGTAGAAAACACGATTAATCATCGCAAGTATCGTAAAGCTTTTTTCTGACTTTGGATATGCAATAAACGCCGCAATTGTCAGTACAAAAATAGCCGCCCACGATATTAAATGTAAATATCCCCACATAAAAATCCCTCTCCTCTTTTATTATATGTTCTATCATAGCATGAACGCTTATAGTCCTCAAAAATCCAGTATTTCTCCCGAATCAAAGAAGTACAGTGAGGCTTGCTTCACCGGCAAGCCTGTGATAGCTTGTACAGCCTCCCGGTACAATTCCAATTGCGTATGATAACGGCTATGCATGGTTTTCTCCATTTGCTCCCTAGACGCATATTTCCCCTCGGTACGATCCGTCTTAAAATCAATCAAAATAATCCCATCATCCTCTATTAACATACAGTCTACTACACCTTGGATTAAAATGGTGTCCGCGTCGTCTGCACCTTCAGACACCCGATTAGCAGGAAGCTGATACACAAATGGAACCTCCTTAGCTAATTGATCCACCCCTTCAACCATTTTTTTACCAAGTGCTGTTTGAAAAAAAGAAAGGATTTGTTGCTTACGAATTGCTCTACTCTCTGTTTCTGTTAATTTGTACTCTGCCACCATCTCATCTAAAAGTTGATCTAATTCTGCCTCATCAGGTATCGCTTCAAACGATATCGCCTGCATGACAGTATGCATTGCCGTCCCAATTTCCGTACTGCTTAATTTATTTTCCTGCATAAATTTGGGGCGCTTAAGCGAAGCTTGTTTTAACGTTTTCAAAAAGCGGTCATCACTAAAACTATCTTGAATTTGAAACTGCCTTTTTAATTCTGTAACCGACTGTTTAGAGCGAATTTCAGTTGCTGCTTGCTTCTCATATTTGAAGGAAAAAATCTCAGCAATTTGCCCTTCTGCTCCGCCAGAAAGCGGGACTTCTTCAAGCGTTTCTAATGAGCGCAAATAGGGCTGGGCTTGTTCATTCACAAAATCATCTGTCAAAGTTCCCTTCTCAATAATCGTAACACACAATTTCATATCTGTTGGCAGTGTTACGCCTGCTGTTTTATTAACCTGCTCCGCAAAATCAGGATGCCGAATTAGCGTCTGAAGTATCCAGTCGAGATAAGTTCTTGCCTGCACTCTAATGCTCGGCGGCAAGACCCAGTCGGTCATTTCCGCTACTTGAAACGCGCTTTCTAATGTTTCTTCCCATTCCGGAATCGTCCCAACAATAATTAATTTTTCTTCTGCTCTCGTCATAGCGACATATAGAACGCGCATTTCTTCTGCAATCATTTCATTTATTTTTTTCTTACGGAAAACTTGTTGCATGATTGTCGGATAAGTAATTCGTTTCTGAACGTCCGTATAACTTGATGCAAAACCAAAGTCTTTATCAAGCAATACTTTACTATTAATATCACGCATATTAAATTTGCGTCCTACTCCCGCTAGAATAACAACTGGAAATTCCAAGCCTTTGCTTGAATGAATGGTCATCATACGAACAACATCTTCTTTTTCGCCTAATACCTTCGCTGTACCAAAATCATCGCCACGCAGTTCTAAACGTTCTACGAAACGAACAAATCGAAATAAGCCACGAAATGCTGTCTTTTCGTATTGTCCCGCCCGCTCATATAGCGCTTGTAAATTGGCTTGCCGCACTTTGCCACCTGGAAGTCCACCTACAAACTCAAAAAAGCCGGTTTCTTCATAAATCTGCCAAATAAGCGTTGTTAGATTCTCACGAATGGAAAGTTCTCGCCATTTTACTAGTTTTTCTAAAAAAGAGCTTATTTTTTCTGCTGTTTGGTTTGGTTGTTTGGCATATTCTTCTAATGCATCGAAAAAATAGCTGCGATTGTTAACCAGTCTGACAGAGGCAAGCTCTTCTTCTGATAATCCGATAATCGGTGAGCGTAAAACCGAGGCAAGCGGAATATCCTGATAAGGGTTATCGATAATTTTAAGCACCGAAATCATGACGGCCACTTCAACCGCTTCAAAATAACCACGTTGGCTAGATGCATAGAAAGGAATATCTTGCTCTCTCATAGCCTCCTCGATGTCAGGCGCACTAGTCATCGCTCTTGATAAGATGACAACATCTTGGTAGCGAATTGGTCGAAATTGCTTCATTGATTTATCAAAAACAGGATATTTTTCATCTATCATCTTTTTGACTTTCTGGGCAATAGCTCTCGCTTCAAGCTGATTTTTTTGTAATTCGTCCTTTGATAAGCCCTCTTCTGTATCGAGCGACTTTTTCTTCATGTCTACTACCATCAGTTCTGTTTCAGTATTATTATGTTCTTCGAAACTAGCACCAAGAACAAGTTCTGCTGCCGAATCATATGCAATTTCGCCGACTTCTTTATCCATAATTTGTTTAAAAATAAAGTTAGTCGCATTTAGAACTTCTGCTCGACTTCTAAAATTTTTGGCTAAATCAATACGTAAACCAGTATCTTTTCCGTCTAGTCGGTAATTTTCATATTTCCACATAAACAGTGTAGGTTCAGCAAGACGGAAGCGGTATATAGATTGCTTCACATCGCCTACCATAAATAAATTCCCATCCGCTTCGCCCGAATAAGTCACATATTGCAAAATAGTTTCTTGTACTAGATTAGTATCTTGATATTCGTCAATCAACACTTCATGATAGCGACTTTGGAGCTCTTTTGCTACAAATGAGGGCGAATCGTTTTCTGATAAAATGGCAAGCGCTAGATGCTCTAGGTCATTAAAATCGAGCACACCTTTTCTTTCTTTTTCCCGAAAAAACTGTTCGGAGAAATTTTGAACAAGTTGAATAAGCGTGGCAACATCTGGCTTCATATTTTCTAAATCGCTTAAATATGCTCGTTCTTCACGTTTAAACCAATCTGTCGCTGCATCTTGAATATATTTCTTAGCACGATCTCTAGCTTTTTTTGCTTGCTTTACTAACTGTTCATCTACTTCCTCTTTATTTTTAAGCGGCTTCAAACGACCGAAAACGACTTGAGAAAAACCTTCGCGCAGTTTGTTCCAGTCATCGTCAAGAAGTCCAGTCAACGTTTCTACCTCAGCGATATCTTCTGTAAAATTTGTTATGTAGCTTTCTGGACCATCGACCATTTTGGCAATATTCATTCCTTGCTGAAGCGCACCTAGTGCTTGTTGAATGGACAATTGAATCTGATTCATGATTTCATCATAAAATGGTAGATCCTTTATCCCTTGCAAATCCTTAGTTTCATAAAAATCAACGAGCTGTTTTAACCACTTTTCTGGATTTGGATTCGCTCTCGAAAAGTCATATAGCTTCGAAACCACTTCTGTTAAATTTCGGTCTGACCGATCGTCTGTCAGACTATCCACGAGATGGAAAAAAGCTTCATTATTTGGCTTTGCATATTCTTCCTCTAGTAACTTATCTATAACTTCATCTCGCAACATCATACTTTCAATGCTGTCCATCAACCTAAAATCCGGGTCGACACTTGCAATATAATAATATTTGCGAATTAAATCTAAACAAAAGGAATGGAGTGTTTGAATCGATGCATTATTTAAAAGTGCCAGTTGTTTCTTCAAGTGTAGTGAATCCGGTTTTTGCACCAGGGCATTCTCTAATGCTTGTCCGACGCGATGTTTCATTTCAGCTGCCGAAGCATTCGTAAATGTAACGACCAGTAACTCGTCCACATTGCACGGATTTTCTTCATCTTGAAGCCGTTCGATAATTCTATTTACTAACACAGCTGTTTTCCCCGAACCGGCCGCTGCCGCAACTAGAATATTCTGACCTCTCGCATGAATCGCTTGCCACTGCTCATCAGTCCATGTTGCATTTTCTGGCTTAGCAGGTAGTTGATTCATTGACTCTCCCCTCCTTCTTCTCTCATTTTCTGAATAATTACTTCTGGTTTTTCTGACGCCAAATAGCGATACTTGTCACTTTGTGAACCTGGATCAAATTGACATACTGAGCGAAACGGACAAAAATTACACGGCGTTGTTTCTTTTAAATGATACGGATTGATTGTTACTTCCCCATCTAAAATTTTGTTCCCAGCCTCCTGATATTTGTGGCGAACAAAATGCCGCATAGAATCAAAGTCCTCTTTAGAAGCTGTTTTTGACCTTGCGCTAAGCGTGTTATCTTTTTTAATTTCGGCAGGAACAATTAAAGAGGCTCCCCCGTCTTTAATTGAGTTATCCATAAGCGTTACAGCAAGAGGATCGCCTAAAACAATTCCTTTCATCTTAAAACTTTTCTGAAGCTCTTTTTCGAGTATTTCATCATCTAATGGACTATCGGCACTGACAAGCTTATTGTGCATATGAAAATAAAGAACACCTGCTGGGTCAGCATCATTTCCTACTAATTTCTTAGCATTTGTCACGACTATATCTAAGTAAGTTAGCATTTGGAGCGCAAGTCCATAATAAATTTCGGGAAGTTGTAAATCTCGTGCGCTAGATTTATAGTCGATAATGCGGAGATAATTTCGTTCATCTGCACTAGCGTAATCAATTCGGTCGATGCGCCCTTGCAAGAACAATTCACGCTCGCCTTTTAACGGAATCTTCATTGCAGGAATACTTTTTCCAATACCGAAATCAACCTCTAAACCAAGCGGACGAAATGTACTTTGTTTCGCTTGTTCATTTAGCACATTAGTTGCACGTAAAATAATGTGAAGCAACTTATATTGAATATACGCCATTCTTTTTGTACTAAGAAGTATTTCATGTTGCAGTTTCGGCGCTAAATAAGTCATCGCTTGATTAGCTAGAGTCAAACAATCATTTTCAGATAGAGCTCCCCAATCAATGCCGCGTTCTTTTAGCTGAGCGGATATCCACTCCATCGCCCCATGGAAGATTTCCCCCATATCAACAGCTTGTAATTGATATGTTTTTCTTTCTTCAAGCTTCAAGCCATACTGAGCAAAATGTTGAAACTCACAACTGAAAAATTTTTCCATACGAGAAACACTGGCATGAATTTTATCACCGAACAATTCTGTAGCTGTCTCCTCGGTCAATCTAGTTGTATCGTTATGATAGTTTAAACTTGCAAGCACTTGTAAAGCTAGTTTATTTTTACTCTTAATAAAAATGTTATAAACATCCCACCAGATTGGCGCAATCTTATATCCTTGCTTATACATTTGTAGTTGAGCGGTAAGAAAACCTAGCGCATCCATCTCACCCGCAATATACTCCATTTGCTCTTTTTCTGATAAAAGTGATGGATCACTTAAATATAGCTCTTCATTTAAAGTTGGAAACACCGTTTTTATCTTACGTACATAGTTAGAAGCTGAAAGCAATTTCCCTTCTGAATCAGCAATTGGATAGCTTAAATACAGCCGGTCACTTGCAGCTGTAAATACACGATAAGCTATGAACTCTTCTTGAATAAGTGATTGATAGCTTCTTGGTTTTAAAGCAATTCCATCATTTGTCATGGTTTCGCGTTCTTCGTCTGAGATAATGCCTTTATCGCCCACTTTCTTCGGAAACACACCATCATTAAGACCTATTGCAAAAACAATCTTTTCTTCTAACAAACGAGCATGTTCCATATCCGTGACAACAAATTGATCAAGAGAAGGTGGAAGCAATGAAAACTCCATCGACTCAAGTCCTGTCTGAATAATTTCAATAAAATCATCCAGCGAAATTACGGTATCTCCTAATAATTCCACAAATTCATCGAGGAGATTGATAACGGCATGCCAAGCTTGTTCATGCTCACGAGATAGTTCAAGTAGTCCTTCCTCGTCTGCACGAGCACGCCATAATTCAATACGTTCAGCCACATTTAGCTTTTCTAAATAAGCAAATAGACTTTCTGCATATTCTTTTCCTGTCTTAGCTGAATGCAATTTATCTTCAAGAAAAAGAAGTGGAATTTGAATAAGGTTACGGACTTCATTGATTTGTTCTTCGATTTCGAGTTCAGCGTCCGTTTGCGTCTGCACATTCGTTTCAAGGCCGCGAATTCGCCGATATGTCCATTTATCGCTTTTCATAAAACGTCCGCGATTAAAAATACCATTCTCTAATAAATAGTTCTCAAATAAATCTACTTTTTTCCGGTAGATACTAATATCTTTCTCAATTGGAAAGAAAAACTCTGTTCGAACTGTCTGAAAAAGCGTTTCATACTGCCAATTTAGTTTTAGTGCATCTAAACTAGAACGAATAAACTCAATCAAAGGATGTTTTGCCATAGAACGTTTTTTATCCCAAAAATACGGTAGCTTATGGGCGCGAAATACGGAAGAAATGGTTTCTTCATAATCAGCCATATTGCGAACCAGTATGGCGCAATCAGAAAAATGATAGTTTTCCTCGCGAACTAAGCGTTTCACCTCACGGGCAATTCCTTCTAGCTCAGAATGTCTATTATTCGCTTGATGAAGGCGGATTCCAGATATTTCTCCTTCATATTTTGCAGACCTGCTTTGTCCCCAAGTTGCTTCAAGGTGAGTAAGATCTTGGTGTTGTAATCGCTTGTTCGTATTTAAAAACACAAGTGATTTTTCATGTATTCCTAAATTATTAGCTGCTTCTCTGATTTGTAATAAGGACTCTCGGGTCAATTCAAACATATCAAAATCATTTAATTGTCCAGCGACAGCTTCCTTACTTGTAGTCAAAGTAATTTGCACTTGGTTAGCAACTTCCATAAATTTTGAAATCACCGAAATTTCCTGTTTTGAAAAAGAGTCGAAGCCATCAAAATAGATAGAGGCATTTTGGGCATATGGACTTTTGTCCATTTTTTCATTTAACAAACGTAAATAATCTTCATTTTCAAGAAATTTTCCGAATAATTTTTCTTGATAACGCTCATAAATTAATGAAATATCTGCTAGTTTTTCGCGCATCGCAAAATCATTTGCTTCTTCAGACTGTTGCTTTAGCTCAGCTAATTCTACTTCGTATTGCTTTAATTCTTGGAACAAACTAGTTAATTCTTTGTAAAACCCTCTTTTAGAAGAAGCTTTCCCAAACAGCCTCAACTCACCAGCTTCTTCTTGCACAACTTGTCGTACAAGCATCTCCATACCAGAATGGGTCAAAAATACTCGAGAAAGTCCACCAGTTTCTTGTAATACTCGCCACGCTACTCGGCTGAAACTGTAAACTTGAATATTCATCATCCCTTTAAATCCGGTTTGTTTAAAAAGAAATCGCTCCATTTGATATGTCATTTGATCTGGCACAATGAGAATTTGATTCTCACTGGGATTTTCTAGCATTCTTTTTTTGAGTTGCTCAATCAAAAAAGTTGTTTTTCCGCTTCCAGCCCTTCCAGATATAAACTGTAAACTCATAGCCTCACCACCGAACATACGTTTTGTTTTATTTTAACCAAAAATACTAACTTCGTCTAGTATTATTTTGAGGTCCATTTATAAAATTTTAAGCGCTACAATAAAAAAACTAAGGCAAATTCTTCTTTACCTTAGTTTTTCATAAAATTCACTGAAATGCTAGCATTTCCTTTTGAATTTCATTTATTTTATTTGTAAGCTCTATAAAACTTTTTTCGTCCTTCTTATCGAGAGCAATATCGACTTCTTTTTTCAACTGTTCTACTTTCCTCTGATCTAGGAGCATTGTCATGTAGCACTCAATAAAGACGTTTGTTAACTCTTTTTCTCCTTTTAAAATGCCAACTTGATTCATTAATGAGTTTGAAAAATCTCGCATTTCCACGACTAATCACTCCTTTCACTACTATATGGCGAAAACAACTCCGAAAATTCACAATTTGGCTTCAAAAATCATTGTACTGCTCCAAAACTCTACTTTCCCAAAATATACTGACTCCCGTTTTTTTCTGTGCTATAATTACGAAAAAATAGTAACTCCTTAACATTGGTGTTTTGAAGTGAACTACTTCTTTACATAATTAAAAAAGACTATCACGAGAAAGGGATGTATGAAAATGGAAAACAAGAAAGCAGAGAAACAAATCTATGAGGTGAATCCACATACGATGATTATTTTGCCACACTCGGCCGGAGGTCCACTTTTTTCGAGGGTAATTGAAATTGGGTCTGACTCTATTTCTAAATTTACCCCATTTGAGTTAATTAAAACCAGTTGCAAGTTTTTCGGTGCGAATTATGATGGTAGGAGGGAAGGAACTAAGCATCTAATAGGCATCACTCATAAGCCGCCAATTATTATTGATCCTATTTCATTTACGTATACTTTTCCGACAGCTTCACCAACAAATCCAAACTGCATTTGGGTTTTTCCGCAACATATTAAAGAATACCACGGGACAAAAGATAACCAGACACTTGTACAGTTTTCTAATTTTGAAATGATTAAAATTGATGTTTCGATTTCCTCTTTTAATAATCAAGTTGCACGTACATCTATGTTACACATGAAGTTCTCGCAGAAGATGCGTATGATGGAAACACAATTCCCGTATAATAATGCATTCTTTCCACCATCTGGAATTGTGGCTGAACCTTTCACATCGTACAAAACATCGCCCAAAAATGGGCCGCATAATCCATTCATAGAGTAAAAAAATAGTGGAGTTTTAAATAACTCCACCAATAACATAATCGTTCGAGTATGTATATGGTAAACTAAATAGGCATTCAACTATATGTTGAATACCTCGATGTATCGTTATTTTTGGTTTTCAATAGCACTTGAAATATCTTTAAGTAACTGCAAATCTTTTTCAGAAAACGAGTATGGTAGTTCTAAATACCATTTTTCTAGTTCTGGATTTCCAATTAGCGGGAATGCATTGACAGAATTTTTTTCTCTTAAACCTGCTACATCGTCAAGCAAAAATTCTGTGGTTGTCCCTAGTGTTTCTGCTAATTTGGCTAAAATAAAAATTGGTGGTTTATGTGTTGCGCTTTCATATTTACTGATTGTTGAAGGTGTCACACCAATTTTCTTAGCAAGTTCTTTTTGTGTTAGTCTATTTTTCTTTCGTAGATTAATTAACTTTTCACCAAAATCCACTTCAACCACCTCTTTTCTACTTTCTATTATAGCAATGTCAGAAAAAGAATTCGACATTTGTTAGCTACTTTTATAAAATTATTTTTAAATTTAGGAGGTGATCAGCATGTCTGCTAATGTAATGCTGTTCCATGCAAAGCCTGAAATGGCGATTCTTTGTATGGATTATTCTTAATCGCCAATACTGGGCTTTGCTACTTATTATGGATTAAATAATAAAGGAGCTAGCCTTATGAAGTATCAAACTGTTGAAAATATATTACCTGAAAAATTAATTCTTGAAATTCAAAAA
The DNA here is from genome assembly GCF_900186185.1 of Listeria sp. ILCC797. Lineage (NCBI taxonomy): Bacteria > Bacillati > Bacillota > Bacilli > Caryophanales > Listeriaceae > Listeria > Listeria sp. ILCC797. The sequence continues at coordinate 22,237 of NZ_FYBS01000002.1, read as the reverse complement.
TATGTAGATGGGGAATTTCTTTATATCCCTGTACGGTCAAAAAAGGCTTGGGGAAGCGAGTCTGGAATTAAACTGCGGCTAAAAGAACGAAATGCACTGATAAAGAAGGATTTTGAGAGCAGTTCTACGATTCGAGAACTTGCTGAAAAATACTTTTTATCTGAAAGCACTATCAAAAATATTGTTTATCGAAAATAAAGTCAGCTGCTTTATTTGACTATAAAATGTTCTTAGACTATATTTTAAGTGTTCTTTCGTTGTAAAATAAGAATTGGAGGTGATTTTATATGGAAGCATTTATCGAAAATCACGTGTTAAATCAAATTTTACGGCAAGCGAAACATGTTCTTGATGCAGAGCAAAGAGTAAATGATATTAAAGTAAAGCAAGAATTTGCATATTACTCGCTAAACAAAGCTGAAAAAGCATTTGACTCTTTAATGACAGACCAATTAGAGCTTTTGAAACCTCTTGTTTCTATAAAAAACGAGTCGGATTATACGCATTTTAAAGATTCGCTTGAGCCTTATTGCATTCCATTTCGCGCTACTACAGATGCGCAATTAAAAAAACTGTTTAAAAAAGCGAAGAAACTTCATCCGCCTCATTTAAGTCCTGCTGATTTTTCACACCTGACTTATTTAAGTTGGTACGATAAAGGAAGTATGAAAAAATTTATTGTTCGTGAAATTGACGGGACAATGCGCGGCTTGTCCGGAAGTTTCCTACCTAGCCCGCAAAAAGGCATTTGTCATTTTTGTCACCATATGGGGGCTGTTGGACTTTTTACAGTAGATGTTAAGACGGATACGAAAAATCATAATTACAAAGCGCTTAGCAACTATATTTGCCAAGATGAGGCAACTTGCAATGCGCATATCACGGACACTGAAAAATTAGATTTCTTATTTGAATATGTTCGGGGAAATAAGTAAAGCGAGCCAAAAAGGCTCGCTTTACTTATCTTTTTTACGACTAGAACGCTTGCCAAGTAAGAACACAAGGATAAGCAAGATAATGCCTAACAAGACGGCGCCTAGAATGAGCCACATTGTATAGTCTTTTTCTAGTTCCACTGCTTTATTGTTCAAAGCTTTCGCTTCATCGCCTTTGATTTCAAAGTCTTTTGTCCACTTCCACTCGTTTTCATTGGATTTAGCGGTCATGTGGAGGGTGTATTTGCCCGCTTTAAACTCTTGATTTTCCCAATTTATACCATAGTTGAAGTTAGAGTTTGGAGCGAGACGCATATTTTTTTTATTTGTTTCATGTAATGTTTTATCGCGGCCTTTTTTAGTAACTCGCGCTTTTACTTCTAAATCTGTTAGAATTACTGGCTGCGTATTTTGCAAGTTCGCTTTTAGCACATTGCGGTAATTAATTTGCGCTGGATTAATGTCACCTAGTTGCATGTCTGGCTTGACTTCAGTGTCGTTTTCTGTCAGTAAAACGCCAATAACATAGGCATATAAATTTTTAATTTGTACGCCTTCCTCTTCTGTTTCCGATTCTTTATCTAGTTTTTCAGTAAAATGAAGTCCACCTAGAATTTGTCCGTCATATTCTTCTTTTGGCATGGTTACGTTCACTTTAACAGTTTTTGTACCATTTGCTGGGATTGTTATTTCTTCGTCCATTTTGGCAATTTCGGAAAATGGGGTTTTCAAACTCTTATCTAAATTGGGCTTCGTATTGCTGTAGTCGACAATCCCATTATCATTCGTTACGGCTGTGTTAGCATGGCTTTCAATTGTGATGGTGCGATTTAGGCCGTTTGTTACGACGACCTCGAGGGCTTGCGTCTCACCCGGTTTCATTCTCAAATCGAAGTATGTTTTTGATTTATCGATTTGGTTATCTGGTATCACGGCTGTTACTGAGAAGTTCATCGTCGAAGCTGCGTCAGCATGAGAAGGAACTAGCCAAATTCCTAGGCCTAATAGGCTTATTAAAATGCTTGCTAAAAATTTTTTCATATTTTTACTCCTTAGCCACCCTTTCTTTTGGGAAAAGGGGGATTTTGCGTTCCCCCTTCTGTTTATGGTGTCGCTTCAAGGGTCCATGTTATCGTTGACGTATATGTTTCGCCTGCTATTTTCCTTGCCTCAGCAGGAATGTGGAGTGATACGTTAGGATTAGTTGCCAACTCATCCGCTCCTGAAAGGTTACCAAATGCGATTGCCCATGTTGCCATGCCTTCATTTTCTCTAGCAGTGACTAAATTTTGACCTGACGCATTTAAAGTTACATCTGTTGCAACAACGCTTGGTGTAAATTTAGAATCCATAGTGGAGGTGAGATGAACCCCTGACATTGTAAGGGCAGCACCTTCTAAAACAGCATGGCTAGCTGAAACAAATTCAGTGCCCGAAACCGAAAGTGACCAACCAGAATTAGAGCCGCGATTATCTGTTACTTGCACAAAGTTTGGTACGTATTTCTTTCCACCTAAAGCGGTTGTTACTTCTGTATAAAGCGCGTTATAGTTCTTGGCTTCTCCAGAAATTTTTTGTGTACCGAAATTTAATGCCGCAGCAAAATCAATGCGAAGCGCGCCACTTGTTGGATTTACAGGTTCTGTTGGTGTCACATCCGCTCCAGGATCGGTTGGATCAATTGGTGGTGTGACTCCTGTATCATCAGCTTGGAACGTGACATCTGCATTTGTTTCTGTGCCTACAGCGAAAGCGTTGCCGGAAAAAGTCATACAGCCGACAAGTATGGTAAGGAGACTCATGCTCCATTTTAGTTTACACATCTATGCTTCTCCCTTCCTTTAAAATGGCGTCACGCGAAAGTGGGTCTTCCGCGCGACTTTTTGACCGTTTTAAGCAGGAGTGTCAGTTAATGTCCATTTTAACTCAGCTTCATATTTCCCAACGATTTTTGCTGTGTCGCCGGGTACGGAAAGTGAGATACTTTGCGCAGCTGTAGTCGCGTCACCGAATGATGTTGACCATGTTCCCATTCCTTTATTTGCTGCTGCATCGACAACATCTGATGCAGTGCCCGCTGGATCAAGTTCAAATGAATACGCTGTCGGTGTGTTTGTTGCAGTCGCTTTTGATGATTGCATCGTTGCATTTTGGAAGGATAATTTTGCTCCTGTTAGTGTGCTTGCGCCATTTTTAAATTGACCTACTTGTTCTACCGTTAAGTGCCAACCTGCATTTGAGCCGCGGTTGTCGGATACTTGCACAAAGTTTGGTACTTCCACTTCTGTACTAGATGCGGAAAGCGTTACTTTATCTAGATTGGCATAATAAACTTCGTTGTTACCAGAAATCATTTGGTCCGCGAAATGAATATTGGAAACATAGTTAATACTTAGCGGCCCAGGAGTTGGCGCTGGCGTTCCTGGATCAATTTCTTCACCTGTTCCTGGAACTTCTGGTTTTCCTGGATCTGTATTTTGAGTAAAAGTAATGTCCCCTTTAGACGTTACATCAGCCGCAAAGGCTTCTGTCCCGTACCCTACTCCTCCTGCTACGATAACGCTAATTGCTGCTACTTTTAATAATTTCTCCATCAAAAATCTCTCCTTTTTTTAAATAAAATATCACGCTGGTGAATCTACAAGTTCAAACGTGAGAGTCGTTTTATATTGACCTTCTACTTTTTGTGTTTTTCCTGGCACAACTAATTTGACACTCGTTGCCGCTTCGGATACATCTTTACCAAACAAGTTCGCCCAAGTTCCACTACCAGTTCCGGCTTGTGCATTGACAATTTCAACTGCATCACCAGAAACGGGATCGAGCGTTATAAGCGTATTAGCCGTTGGGACATTTCCATCATGCAAAGTGACAAGCGTGCTATTTAGCAAACTAATTTGGGCTCCCTCTAAAGCGTTCGCTCCGTTCATAAGTTGACCATTTTGCTTCACAGTCAAGTGCCAACCGCCGTTTGAGCCACGGTTATCCGTTACTTGCACATAGTTTGGCACCTCTTTTTTAGCGCCAGTTGCAGTCTCAACAACTTTAGTTAAATGAGCATAGTAGGTTTCTTGTTTACCCGACATCTTTTGCAAACCAAAACGTAAATTGGAAGCAAAATCAATACTTAATGGCCCAGCAGTCCCAGGTTGTCCCGGATTATCTGGGTCAGGTGTGATAACATTGCCTGGCTCAGTCGGGTCAATCGGGTTTGTCGTACTTGTGTTTTTTTCATAAGTCAGGTCTGCATCTGACGTTATACTCCCCCCGTCAACCGCCAAAACATGGATACTTTCACTAAAAATTGCAGTCGTTAAAACCGCGCTCGCTACTAGCCATTTCGTTCCCTTATTCATATTTCTTACTCCTCCCATAATCGTTATCTTCTTTTCTTTTTTGTAGTAAAAATAAGCTACAGCCAATCGCCAAACACTCCATACCGATAATCAATCCGAAAACTGAAAATTGGTCCCCCGTAGTCGGTAACTTGCCTAAAGCCGTTTGCTCCAATTGATTCGGCTTAGTTCCACCTTGATCCGTTGGCGTCTGCCAATTAGACGTGCCTCCTTCGGGTAAATTTCCATGTGGTGTTTCACTTTCAATCGACTGCCCACTAAATGAAATCCCTACTTCAACATCATAGTTTTGAGCCTTTGTAAAAAGCGGATTCGTTGTGAGTAACACAGAAAGTAACAGAAGATAACTTGACCATTTTATTATGCGTCGCATCGTTCTCTCCTTTCATCAAGGGGCGTCTTGAAGTGTCCATCTAATTTTTGTATAGTAAGCTTTAGCTTTTGCCAGCCCAGGTAAAACATTAAGCAATATCCCCTCATCTTGCGTCGTATTTAAGTCGATGACCGTTGTACCTGTAGTAGCTGATTTATTCGTGTATACAGGTGTAGTTCCTTGATCCGTCAGCTCTAAATAGTCGGTTACGCCATTTTGTTTTGTGCGAATAACCAAACTGTTTAGCGCATCTCCGCTGTCCGTTGCAAGCGGCGTCGTAAGTTGTGCCATCAGCATCCATTCTTTAGGAGTAGCTCGTGAATCTTCAATCGTAATCTTTACATCATTTTTTGGAGTAACAAGTTGTGGTTTCGATTTGATGGTCACGTTGCCAAATGAAATGTCAGTTGGAATTTCTTTAAATTCTAGCGTTCCTGCTTTAACGGTTACGTGGATTGTCCGTTCAACACCTAAAACAGAAATTTTCACATCATATTCACCCGGTGTGCTTGATAGCCCGCCTCTGTTTACAATCACAACTTGATCTGTAATATCTTCACCAGAAGGCTTTTTCCAAGCTTTTACTTGACCGTTCGTTACAATTAATTCATCTAATTCCGCTTCTGTAGCAGGTACGCTTTGTGCTAGTATCGTAAAATCAGTACTTGTTAACATCGCATCATTATTCGAACTCGTGCTACCATCTTCCACAAAAACTGGAATTGTAAAATCACGATAGTTCGCCGCACGGTCTTGAATCCTTACAACAGCCGTCGAATGACCAATTCGGCTCACGTCTGGCTCTGAAATAATCGTATAGGTCAAATCCTCCAAACCCGCATTATCAAAAACATTTTCTACAAGACTTTTAGCATCTGTTGTAAAAGGCGCGCCAAGTTGCACGGTTTGAGTAATTGGATTTGCTTCTGGCGGTGTTGTATCACTTACCAGTTCAAAATTGGACTGCTCACTAATATTTCCTGCCGAATCAGTCGCGGTTGCATAGTAAGACACATACGGTGCTAGCGGGCGCTTATCTGCCGGAATCGAAATTTCATAATCTTCTGTATTTGATGTCCCGCTTGCCAATATACGTTTATCCGATGAATCATAAATGGTAACTGTCACGTTTGGTTCGGCTTTCACCTTAATGGATGCATCCACATCTTTTATGGGGCTTAAAACAGGCTTATCAGGCGGGGTTTCATCCGAGACAACTGTATTTGTTGTGGCGTTTTTTCCGTCTAAATACGCATAGGCCACAACCGTATTTCCTGCAGAGAAAAATTGCCCATCTGGAAGTGTATACGTGTAATTTCCAGAAGCGTCAGCTTTGACATGGTACATCTTAGTGTCGCTTTTATCTTGCGCGGGTATTGTTCCTGTTGGAATGGCTGAATCACCGGAAAACATGACCCACGCATTGGGGTTTGTAATTCCCGTAATCGTATGGCTATTTGCCTGCGTTTTATTATCGGATAGTGCATCTATGATGACGGAAACATCTGGAATATATTCAAATAATACACGCTTGAAGTTTTGCGTCCGGTAGTTCGCAATGAAATTATCTTGGGTTTCTTGAGTAATGCTATTCCCAGTTAGTGTCGTTTGAACATTGGCGCCGACATACGGGATATTCATGTCGTACATCGGATACCAATCATACGTTGGCGTGCCAGCGACATTGGCTGTCGTCCATGCTTTTACACGTTGAATGGAGGCTTTGAAACTTCCACTCACCATATAAATGGGGCGTGTATTGGCATTTGTATTGGCGGAAGCATCAATGTCAACTTCCCCTGCATCTTCAAAACTAAAAGTGGATGTTCCGCCGATACGAATGAGGTTTTTTGCTCCGGTTCCGTCGGCTTTTAATTTGAAAATTGATTTTTTGCCAATCTTAAATAGACTACTTGTTCCCGTATAAACTAGAGCGCCAGTTCCAGTTCCTTGACTCGTCGCATTGACGATGAGACTTGCTCCGTCTGCTACTTCAAATGAAGCGTTTGTTCCTACGTTAATTGGATTTTTATTATAAGCGTCAGTAAACGGACCATCCATATTAAGCGTTAGCTTTGCATCGTCTTGTACGAGTAGTTTTGAGTCGTTACCTAATTGAATCCCTCCACGGGTTGAGGCATTCGGCGTCGTAATGTTAACCTCGGAATTTCTTTGCATCTCAAAATTTCCATTTAGTTGAATGGTTGTCCATTGTCCTTCGCCACTAAGTCCGTTGCCGCCTCCTGTCAGGTTAAGCTTAGCGCCTTCTTCAATCACGGCGTTTCCTTTAGTTCCGCCAGTTCCAAGCATTAAAACTGTGGCATTTTCTGTTGTTCCTGTATAGTTAGATCCGCTTGTGAAGGTGATGTTCGTCACTTCAAGGTTTGTTTGGTTTGTTAAAGCATTGTAAGTGGTTCCATTAAATGGACTTACATACGAGTTAACAGAAGCATTCTTCACTGTTCCTTTTACAATGACATCCGCTTGATAGGAAGCGGTTAGTTGGGCCCCTGTGTATTCGATATTATCGAAAGTAAAAGTAGAACCAACACCAGCCGTTCCGTAAATTCGGAATGGTCCCCAGTAGTTTTGGCCATACATCTTAATATTTTGAAGGGTGATGTTAATTTTTGTCGAACCAAAGTTCATCAAGTAACCCCGCTTACGAAAATCCACATGATGATTGTTACCATTTATTGTAATGCTCCGAGCTGGAACTGTTACATTCACTTCACCCGCGCTTGTTGATGGATAGTTCGTAAATTCAATATCATTCATAATATTTATTTCAGTAATTGCTTGATTTCCCATTGCGGTTTCAAGTTCCTGATATGTAGTCACATTCGCAACATTTTCGGCTTCAGCTTTGACCGTTTGAAACATCCTATCGAAAACCCCACTTCCTTGTAGTGGAATTATGATAGCTAAGCTCGCAACAAGAAATATCGTTGTGATGATGCGAAATCCCTTTTTCAAATTTTCTCACCTCTTTCACTCTTGAAATGAATCAAAAGGTAAGTTTGACTCCCTTTGATACTTTTTAGTATACAAGGATAAAATCATTGGAAATATTTACAGCGATAATTCCGCAACATAATTGTGAACAAATTGTGTCTGAAAATAAAATAAACCGCTTTATTTATTGCGATTTATACAAATAAATGTTACTTTTGAACATTTTGTGTCTAAAAAAAGGGGATTTTCATTCGTTTTCTCTTGTTCAAATTGACTATAACGGTTATATTTATTATTGTATAATCGTATACTATATATAAAATCAATTTTCTGGAGGAATGTATGGAATTTATTTCAGAAGGCTCCACTTCCAAGCCAATGAAAGAACTACTTGATTATTTGCACCAAAATACCAGTCTATCCGATAGTCACATTCGAAAACTTCATATAAAAAGGAATCAAATTATCACCTCAAGCCAAAGTGATCAAGAGCACACGATTTATCTTATTCAAAAGGGTCTCGCTTTTTTTGAAGTCTTTTATCAAGATAAACCGCATGTGACTACTTTTTATTCTGATTGGACATTGTTTCATGCTAAACCCATCTTAAAAAATTTATTCACGTTCGAAGTTAAGTTACCTTACCGAGTTCGAGCCGCTACAGAAATGACAGTATATGAGATTAATCGTGATTTCTTAGTTGATCACCTTTACGTTCAGCCTAAATTTTTCCACTTTTTAGCCGAATTAGGTTTAGCTGCTCTTTCTTTTTCAACATTTATGACAGCTGTCAATAAATTACCTCCTGTTGAAACGCTAGCGATTAACTTGCAAATTTTAGCCACTTATATTGGCGAGAAGCAAGGCAACGCCTCTCACCTCCCTGCAGCAATTTCCCAGTCTGTCTTAGCTTCTTTGTGCAACTGCGCTCAATCAAGCATTTCAGGACACCTTAATTTTTTCGTAAAAGAGGGTATTTTAGAATCTAGCTCTAAACCATTTATTATTAAAGATATTGAAGGCTTGGCAAGTTATTATGACCCGTCTATTGCTATTTCTTCTATGTAATTAAAAAAGTCCGAAATAAATCTTTTCGGACTTAATAGGAAAATAGAGACCAAAATGGTCTCTATTTTTTAAAACCCATCATAAAATCGGGGTTTCACATTTGGAATTGCTGCTTCAAAAATCGCAAGCACCTTATCACTCGCCGTCATTTTTCCGTAATAGGCAAGTTCTTTCGGGCGCATAAAGCCAAACATCATTTGGCTAAACGTTCCTATATCTGTTTGTAAAAGCAAATCGTTTGGTGCACTTTCGACTCGCCGAATTTTGTCACCTATCTCAAAAATGCCATGATTGAAGTCAGCGACATCATTTTGGATTTCCACATAGACTTTTTCTGCCGTTTGAAATGAAATTGCGTTTAAAAACGCCTCCACCTCAACAATGCGCGCCATCCAATTGAATTCCGTTTCCATCTTAAGACCCGTCACATTTGGTAGCGCTAGTGCCACTTCAGCTGGCGTCCCAAAATGCGTCGCCTGGACGGTTTCAAACATCGAATCATGGCTCGAAATAAATGCCCACAGCTCACATTCCGCAGCGAAATCAAGCGCAACCAGTTCATGCACAAGCATTTCTGATCCTTTGAATCCGTATAGAAGGTAGCCTCGCGGTTCATTTTGCTCATCTCGAAATAAGGCCACTTCATTCGTATAGCCGCGCCGACTAAGTCTGCCCCACCAGTCGTCACCGCGAACTAGCATGCCGTGGTGATTTGTCGCATACGTTTCATAGACCGCCCGCACATCGCTAAAATCAGGCTGGTTGGCACTTGTCCGCACAATCTCGCCGCGACCACTCGAACGCCGCTTCAGATTTTTCAGCTTTAGGCTCACGCTAACCTCATTTGCCACAAGGTCAAACCCAAATTTTTGATAAAAAGGAATGTCGAAAGGGTGTAAATAAGAGACAAGCTGACCTAATTCCTTCATCTCGTTTAGCGACGCTGTCATGAGTGCCCGAATAAAACCACTGCGTCTATTTTCTGGAAATGTAGCTACATAAGCCACACCGCCCATTTTTATTTTCTGACCTAAAAACGATACGTCTAGTGGATACGTCATCACTTGTGCGCTTAGTTTTCCGTCTGAAAAGGCCCCTAACCTAGTTGCCCGCTCCATCCAAAATAAAAAGTCTTCCTCCCCACCGCCGCCTGGTGTGCGAAAAGCATAATCTCGCAATCGTTTAATTTGGTGGATTTCTTCTTCCGCAATTTTTCTTATTTCCAAATTAAATCCCTCCTGTCCCCTTTAGTGTATCATGTTCCTATTTAGAATTCTTCTTAAAAGCTACTAATTTTTTGTAAGCTAAGAACTTGCTATTTTGTGTGGTTTTCAGCTAAACTGTATAAGTATTATTAAAAATTTGGAGGAATCAATCTTATGTCAAACGTATTATTTATTAAAGCGAATGGATTACCTGCAGAGCGTTCTGTCAGCGTGACGCTTTATGAAACATTTTTGGATGCGTATAAAAAAAGTCATCCCGGAGACCAAGTTACTGAACTGAATTTATTTGAAGTAGACCTGCCTTACTACGATGGTGTGATGATGAGTGGGCTACATAAAGAAGCTGCCGGCGAGCCTTTAACAGAAGACGAAAAACGCCTTTCTGATATTGCAAACGGCTACTTAAACCAATTTTTAAAAGCTGATAAAGTCGTTATGGCTTTCCCTCTTTGGAATTTCAGTATTCCCGCGCAATTTTTAACTTACCTGTTTTATTTAAACCAAGCTGGTAAGACGTTTAAATATACGCCAGAAGGTCCTGTTGGTTTAGTAACTGATAAAAAAGTTGCTTTGCTTAATGCACGTGGTGGCATTTATTCTGACGGTCCACTAGAAAGTTATGAAATGTCCTTAAACTACGTCAAAAACATTTTAAGCCACTTCGGTGTTACGGAAACGGAAATGGTTGTTGTTGAAGGACACAACGCTCGTCCTGATCAAGCAAAAGATTTAATCCAAGCTGGTCGTGATGAAGCTATTAAGCTTGCTGAACAATTTTAAAAAATAGAAAGTGAACCGCCCCCCAAAAGTTAGATTTGGGGGGCGGTTCACTTTTTAAGACGCTAATTGATAACACCGATAGATTCCTGTCTTTCTCACAATTTCAACCACGCTAGTCTTATTTTAAACAGAAAAGAGTTGTTCGTGTTTTTATGTATGTCAATATTTATTATTGCCAGTATAAGTAATGCCACGTATGCTGTCCTACTGATCCGTCAACAGCTAAATTTCTGTCCCAATATTTTTTCACATAACTTTGAAACACTTTCACTGCTTGCGTTGTTTTCGAGCCAAAGTAGCCATCTACATTAAGTTTATGGTTATTGTAGTAACTGTAGGAATGCGTGTTAAACAGCCATGCATTATAGTTATTTTGAATAACTTTTACGGCTTTTTTATAGTACCTGCTGTCTTTGCTTTGATTAAAGTACGATGCACCTAAATCTCGCTTAATATTCCCAGAATATCCTGCTGCTTCAACTACTTTAGGCGAGTCAATAATCGTAATCCCCACGTAACTAAATGATAGAATACCAATGAAACTAATTGCCATCCATATTTTCTTCATTTTCCTACCTCCTTTTTTAATTCTTATTCATTGTATCATTTAATGCCTTTTCAAAATTTGTATTTTTTGTCATAACTTAATGTATATGGCCTTTAATAATGTCCATATTCCACAATTTGATTCACTTATGCTAAATCGCTTTCCTTTTACAACCAAATAAACAGCTCTCGGATTAGTACCGAGAGCTGTTTTTATAACGTCTGCTTTTTATTTTGACCACTCATTCATGCCGCCACTTACATTGGTCACTTGGAAGCCTTGGCTGTCTAAAAATTCAGTTGCTCTTTGAGAGCGTCCACCTGCATAGCAAATGACTGCGTATACTTTTTCTTTGGAAAGCGTGTTTACGTTTTCTTCCAATTCGGAAATGGGGATATTCGTTGCACCTTCTATGTGTCGCGCACTAAAATCATCTGCATCGCGTACGTCTAGTATTTCATAAACATCTAGTTTTCCTTCTAATTCACTTGTTGTGATTGATAAAAACATCTTTATTCCACCTCAACTTTTTTTATTTCCCGGGAAATAAGTTACCTTCATCATAACGAAAAATTCTCCTAACATTCAAGAAGACTGCTCAAAAGAAATTTTACCTAAAAAATAAGGTGTGACTTTATTTTTTAAGCACAGAAAAACCGAATGACTTATCATTCGGTTTTTCTGACTATTACACTGCTTGCGAACCTGTAAATTGGCTATTGTATAGGTCGGCGTAAAAGCCGTTTTCGCTAAGGAGTTGTTGGTGTGTACCTTGTTCGATAACATCACCGTGGTTCATGACAAGAATTAAGTCGGCGTCGCGGATAGTGGATAAACGGTGGGCGATGACAAAACTTGTTCGGCCTTCCATTAAGTTCCCCATTGCGAGCTGAATGTTTAGCTCGGTTCTTGTGTCAACGCTAGACGTTGCTTCGTCTAGAATTAAAATGCTTGGGTCGGATAAAATCGCGCGGGCAATCGTTAGTAGTTGTTTTTGCCCTTGTGAAATATTGGTCCCCTCTTCATTTAAAACGGTGTCGTAACCGTCTGGCAAGCGGCGAATGAAATCGTCTGCATACGCCGCTTTGGCAGCTCCGACTACTTCATCAATCGTGGCACCTTCCCGACCATAAGCGATGTTTTCAGCGATGGTTCCGCTAAAGAGCCATGTGTCTTGCAGCACCATTCCAAATTTCGCGCGGACTTCGTCTTTCGTCATGTCGCGCGTGTCTATGCCGTCGATGCGAATCGCGCCGTTATCTACATCGTAAAAACGCATGAGCAGGTTGATAATCGTTGTTTTACCTGCACCAGTTGGGCCAACAATTGCTACCATTTGCCCTTTGCTTACGTTAATTTTCAGGTCCTGCATGAGCGGTTTATCAGGCGAATACCCAAACTCTACATGGTCGAAAACAATCTTACCATTTTCTTCGTTAATCGTAGGAACAGTTTCCGGAATCATGTCTTGTTCTTCTTCTTCGTCCATAATTTCAAAAACACGTTCCGCAGAAGCAATGGTTGATTGAATAACGTTCGCGATGTTTGCTACGCTAGAAATGGGTTGTGAGAACAGTTGCACGTATTGCGTGAAGGCTTGAATATCACCGACTTGCAAGGTGCCGTTCGTCACAAAAATCCCACCGCCAACACAGACGGCTACGTAACCTAAGTTACCTACAAATTGCATCATCGGCATCATGATACCCGAAATAAATTGGGCTTTTTTAGCCGCTTTGTAGTAGTCTTCGTTGACTTCATCAAATTTGACGAGCGTTTTTTTCTCTTGACCAAACGCCTTCACAATCGTTTGACCGCCGTAAGTTTCCTCGACCGTATCATTTAGAATCCCTAAATTGCGCTGTTGCGCCGCGAAGAATGCCTGCGACTTGCTCGCGATGATACCTACAATAATGATACTTAGCGGTACAGTCGCCACAACAATTAGGGTCATCTGCCAACTAATTGTTAGCATCATAATGAGTACGCCGACAATTTGAACAATCGCCGTTATGGCCTGCGTCAAGGATTGTTGGAGCGTATTCGCGATGTTGTCCATATCGTTGACAGCGCGACTTAAAATATCCCCGTTAGAACGGGTATCGTAATATTTGAGCGGCATACGTGCCATTTTTTCCTTTAAATCGCGACGCATATCATATACGGTACGTTGCGCGACACTTGACATCACGTATTGCTGAACAAAGCTGAAGACTGAACTTCCGACATAAAGGAGGAACACGAAGAATAGAATGTTGAAAATTTTATCGTCATTAATGCCAGCTGGGCTCATGACGCCTTTGAAAATTTCAGTTGTTGCTTTCCCTAATTCTTTCGGGCTAAAAATATTAAAAATGGTGGAGAGAATCGCAAAGATAAAGACGACTGAAATCGCTACCGTTCGGGGCTTCATATAGCCAAGCAAACGGAATAATGTATTTTTAAAGTCTTTTGGTTTCGATTTCACACCCATTGCTCCGCCGTGAGAGCCTCCACCTGGACCTGGTCCTGGACTCATGCTATCTCCTCCTCTGAAAGTTGTGAACGCATGATTTCGCGGTAAATCTCATTGGATTCTTTTAGCTCATTATGCGTACCAATTCCGGCAACTTTACCTTCATTTAAAACGATGATTTGATCTGCATCAACAACAGATGTAATGCGCTGCGCCACAATAATCATAATGGCATCTTCTACTTCTTCTTTTAACGCACTGCGCAACTTCGCATCTGTTTTAAAATCGAGTGCGGAGAAACTGTCGTCGAAAATGTAGATTTCTGGCTTCCGGATGAGCGCTCTCGCAATTGCAAGCCGTTGCTTTTGCCCGCCGGAGAAATTGTTTCCGCCTTGCTCAACGCGCGAATGAAGACCTTTTCGTAATTTGGAGACAAAGTCTTTCGCTTGGGCGATTTCGAGAGCCTTCCACATTTCTTCTTCCGTGGCGTCTTCTTTTCCGTAGCGGAGATTTGATTCGATGTCGCCCGTGAAAAGAACCGCTTTTTGTGGCACAAGCCCAATTTTTTCGCGCAATTCTTCTTGCGACATATCGCGCACATTGACGCCGTTCATTAGGATGCTGCCGTTTTCGGTGTCATAGAAGCGGGGAACCATATTAATTAATGTGGATTTCCCAGCGCCTGTACTCCCAATTATGGCAATCGTCTCACCCGCTTTAGCCTTAAAGCTAATGTCTGCAATAACTGGTTTTTCTGCGCCTTCATAACGGAAAGATGCGTTTTGGAATTCAAGCGTTGCGCGTCCGTCAGCCGCTTTTGGTGCAGCAGGGTCTAAAATTTCTGCGCTCATATCGAGCACTTCGTTGATACGTTCTGCGGAAGCACCAGCACGCGGAATGAAAATGAAGACAGCAGAAAGCATCATAAAGCTCATCATAATTTGCATGGCATATTGAATGAAAGCCATCAAGTCGCCGACCATCATGTTACCGTCACTAATGAAGTGAGCCCCAAGCCAAATGATGGCGATGGACGTTAAATTCATAATGAGCATCATGAGCGGGCTCATAAGCGACAGCAGGCGGTTTACGCCAATTGCCGTTATGGCATAATCATTATTCGCTTCTTCAAATTTATTTAATTCATCTTGATTGCGGTTAAAAGCGCGAATAACGCGGATACCTGTTAGACCTTCACGGATAACTTGATTTAATTTATCCATTTTCTTTTGCAGTTTTTTAAACATCGGCATTGCTTTACCGCCTAGTAACACGACAAGTAATAGCAAGATTGGCAGAACGACCACAAAAATTAACGATAGTTTTGCATCGCGTCCAACCGCCATAATAATCCCGCCGATAAGCATAATCGGCGCCATAACCATCATTCTAAGCATCATATAAAGTACATTTTGAATTTGGACAACATCATTTGTCGTTCTCGTAATAAGCGATGATGTCCCCACTTTGTTAAATTCCTGCAAAGAGAAATTTTCAACTTGTGTAAAGATTTTATCCCGTAAATCACGTCCAAAGCCCATGGAAATACGTGATGCGATATACACGATAATAACCGATAAAACAACTGCTCCAGCCGAAAGTAAGAGCATTAGCCCACCGGTTTTCCAAATATAGGGCTTATCGCCCGTCACAACACCTTTATCAATGATGTTTGACATGAGTGTAGGCAAATAAAGCTGCCCAATAACTTGGATAAAAGTTAAAACTAATACAACGATAATCCCCCATGAATAGGGCTTCAGTCGCTTAAAAAGTTTTATCATTTGGCACTGCGCCTCCTTCTTGTTTCGCCTTCTCGTTCAAATAATCCGTTAATTTTTCAAGTAGCATAATGAGTGTGCGCATATCCTCTTCCCCGAGAAAATCGCGCATATCTTCGAAGTTTTTATGAAAAGATTGAATCATTTTTTCTGTCAGCGCTTTTCCTTTTTCAGTAAAGTTCAAATAAGCAGCGCGTTTGTCGGTCGGATTTTGAGTGCGGATAATGAGCCCTTTCTTTTCAAGCGCATTAATTTGCTGGGTCACACTTGGTTTCGAAATGCGCAGTCGCTTGCCAAGTTCGGAAACGCGCACGCCAAGCTCTGAATCACTCATTTTAATCCCGTGAAAAAGAACAAACATAAAACGCGTTTCAGCTTTCGTGTAGCCTTCCATGTGGAAACTCGACATTTCAGCTCGCTTAAAATTCATGAACGCTTTAATGACTGACTGCCCCAAATCTTCATCAGACGGGTACATGTATGCCCCTCCTTTTAATTAGTTTACCTAACTAATTATATCTAGTTTGAATTAAAAGTCAACTAAAAAAGGCGAAGTCCTAAAAAAGCCTATACTTTTAAGGTTGAATCCCTTATAATGTTCCTTGTTGTACACGTACTTTT
Organism: Listeria sp. ILCC797; assembly: GCF_900186185.1. Taxonomy (NCBI): domain Bacteria; kingdom Bacillati; phylum Bacillota; class Bacilli; order Caryophanales; family Listeriaceae; genus Listeria; species Listeria sp. ILCC797. Next base: position 6,140 of record NZ_FYBS01000002.1, on the reverse strand, counting down.
TTATTATTCACATTTGCCCGGAAAAACAAACATCAAAAGGGGGTTTTCACATGGCAGATCATACAAATATCGCAAAAATGAGTCTTTTTACATTGGCGTGGCCTATTTTTATTGAACAATTTTTACGCATCATGATAAATTATGTTGACGTTTTCATGCTAGGGCATTACTCAGATGAGGCTGTTGCCGCAACCGGTGTCGCCAGCCAAATTCTCGTAATTTCCATTATTATGTACGGCTTTATCAGTGTCGGTGTGCAAATTTTAGTTGCCCAAATGATTGGCGCCGAACGCCATAAAATGATTGAACGCGTCATAACTAACGGCCTAATTGTCGCTTTTATTATCGGAATTATTATGAGTATTATCTTTTTATTTGCAAGCGATACATTCCTTAGACTTGTCGGTTTAGATGAAGAACTTATTCGTGTTGGCTCACCTTTTCTTGAAATTATTGGCGGCAGCTCTATTGTCATCGCAATTCATTCGTCCATTTTACCGATTATCCGTGTCCACGGTTACGTGAGGCAAGCAATGCTTGTCCCCATCACAATTAGTGTCATTAATGTTGTCGGGAACTATGTATTCCTTTACGGACCACTTGCTTACTTAGACTTAGGTGTCGCCGGAGTTGGGATCGCTACAGCCATCGCCAATTTCATCGGTATGATTATGGCTATTTTCATGCTCAAAAAATATATCGGCTACACGTTTACTTTTGGGAAGCTAAAGCATTATTCCAAAAAACTTCTTTATTCGATATTAAAACTAGGTCTTCCTTCAGCTGGCGAAAATATGTCTTACGCTGGCTCGCAGCTGGTCATAACAGCAATTATCGCCATTCTAGGCACCGAAGCCCTTACAACCAAGGTGTATGCCTCTAGCGTCAGTCAATTCGTTGCGCTTTTTGCAATAGCGATTGGTCAAGCTTCACAAATTTTAATTGGCCGCGCAGTTGGCGCAAAGGAAGTTGAAAAGGCGTATCAGCAAGGTATAAAAAGTTGGAAAATCGGCGTAGTTATCGCGCTCGTCGTTAGTATTTTACTTTACCTTTTCGCCGAACCAATTATGAGCCTCTTTACGTCCAATGAACTCGTGATTGCTATGACGAAAAATTTATTCTTGCTTTCCATTGCGCTTGAGCTTTTCCGAGCAACCAACATCATTATTATTAGCAGTTTAAATTCAACTGGCGACGTTAAATTTCCATTTATTGTTGGCATCATCGTCATGTGGATTGTCAGCTTGCCGTTTTCATACGTGCTTGGCATTACAGCAGGACTTGGACTAGTCGGCGTTTGGATTGCCTATATTATTGACGAAGGCATTCGTTCCTTCCTGATGTTCAGGCGCTGGCGCAGTAAAGTATGGACGCTTAAATCTGTTATCTAAACTTACAAAACTGTCATTCCAAAACTTAAAATTGTCACTTCATTCGATGGTTATCATTTTCTCCCTTCTTTATAATAAAGTTATCAGTTAAAGGAGGGTGTTCAAAATTGAATAACCATAGAATTGTCAATGCGCTTAGTTATTTCAGTATTTTATTTGCACCAATATTAGTCCCTTTATTCATTTGGGTTTTTGGAGAGGCTCGCGATGTTAAACATCATTCAAAAGTCGCCCTGTTCACACATATATTGCCTACAATTGGCGTATTTCTAACATTTTGCATTCTTTCACTCGTTGCCGTCAGCACGGACAGTTCACATACAGTAGGTTTTGTTGCCTTTGGGGTTGTGGTTACCTTGGTTATTTTAACAGCCATTTTATTCCTGTTTAACATCATTCAAGGTGTGCGCATGCTAGTTGGTCGAGAAGAAGATGCTTTTCTCACGGAATAAAAAAACGCTTGTTTGATTCACTGAAACGTTCAAGGTGAATCAAGCAGGTGCTTTTTATTTTAAACAAAAAGTTCACACTTATTTTATGATATACTGTTAACGGAAGGAGTGTTCAAATTGCGTTTTATCATCGCCTATTTAACGGTATTTATTTTAGGGATTTTGGCTGTTCTTGGAATTGAGGCGCTCCTATTTGACGCGCTTACAACGGCCGATATTTTTTCAGCAATTCTCTTTGCCGCCCCACTTGTTTTAGTGGGCAGTACAATAGCTGAAATTTTTTACGGTTTTAGCCAAAAAGTGAGTTTAGGGTGGTTTGCTCTTTACGGCTTTATTTACGGTTTAGTTGCCGCTGTTGTTATTTTGGGAATTATGCAACTTGCTGGAGCGATTGTGCTTGTTGGTATTTCTTTACTTGGCGGAATTATTAGCGCGGTGCTTGGCGTTATTTTCTTTGTTTTTCGAGGTGGAAAAGCTCTAAGTGGGCGTGCATCTGGAAATCGGTCAGACGGGTAGCAAACGGTAAGTTGTGTCGCCAGAGTTTAGCATTAGTAAAGCGAGGGGGGCATAGCTTCATACATAGTCGATAAATGAGTAATAAGAAAGAGGGCAGCATTTTTTTAGCTGTCCTCTTTGAGTGAAATGATCAATCAACATTAATTTAATCCCATTATGCTACAATCCTATAAGCTTAATGTATTAGCTATTATATCTTCAAATTTATTTATACTCTATTTCAGATTCCATTGTAGGGTACTTTTCGTTAAATTTATGAGGCATTTCTTTCTATGAATTTGCTTCCACTGGAATAGGATTTTCTAATTCTGGCCAATATTAAAATGTTATTTTCTCTAGTGATTCAACTAACCCAGTTATAGTATCCCAAAAAGCATCCCAATTTGTAAATAGCTACCCAAGATTTTTTCTTCTACTGGAATTATTTGAAAATACTACACTCCGTTGCAAAAAAACACAAAATATTTAGTTTAGCATTTCCCATGTGATTCTTTTTGCATTATCGACAGGATTATTTAACTCTATGCGTTTATCAAAATCATCGTCCCAAATAAAGAATTCACTTAATCCAGCATACGGAGGATACAAAGAATGATTTAATTCCTCAAGCAACTTGACATCCGGGTTATCTTTGTCCAGTTCTGCCAATAATTCCTCAAGTATTGTAAGTTGGGGATTATTTGTTGAATCTCCGTACTGTTTTACAGCACAATATATGACTAGAAATTGTTTTTTTAATACATTAAAATCTATCATTAAAATCCTCCTCAAAAAAACATTCATTAGGTCTAGAAAAATCTTTTGAATTTCTGTACAATAAATACAACTAGCTTTTGTTAACTATTGGTAACTTGATTAGTGAGTTCACGCTTACTAATCAAGGCTTTACTATCCGACGCCAATCAGATAGTAAAGTGCCTTTTTATTTTTATTCACAGTATATTTGCAATCTATCCACTTCTAAAAAGATATACTGTCCTGTTAAATAATTATAATCCTCAAACAAATCACTTGTAATAAAAAAACCGACATCTAAAACATTATCTTCTAATAATTTTCCCCATAACATATATCTAAAATTATCAATATGTTCAATTCTTTTTATTTTTCTATTTGCTTGTTCTTTGATTTCTAAAAAGTCATTAGTAAATATATCTATTTCAGCTTTATATTCTTTTTCTACCTCTAATTTCTGAGGCGATACATTAAAAGCGACTATTTCATGGCTATTAACCATAACTTCTACTTCTTCTTCAATGATAGAATCAATTTTACTTACTTTAACTAAATTATCCATTATTTAACCTCTATTCAATTGGGTTGATAACTGGAATGTTACTCCCATTATTCATCATTTCCCAAAATGTTCTACCACTTTCAACATGATAAGTAGTAATTTCTCCTAAGTTATTTGTTCCTACAAACTCAAATTTAGCATAACTTTTTATTGGAACACCATTAGCATTAGTTAAACTACTATTTTTCATAAATTTAACGTACCCTGTTCTAATTTCACCATTATAGCTATACTGAACTTTTGTTCCATTCTTTATAACATCATTCGCTCCTGCTAAATACTCATCAGCGTTAGAAAAAGCCTTTCCGAATTCTCCGCCATGCTTTGAAAAATGACCTTCTAATTTTTCTACATTCCCAAAGTTAGCCCCATTCGCTTTCTCATACGTCATACTCCCCCGAATCGCCGCAGTACTCAAGCCTAGCCCCATCACCACGTCCATCAGGCCACTTTCATCCAGCATGCCTTTCACCGATTCCACATACGCTGATGCCCGGAGCGTGCCACCAGCCATGTCTGTGTATTGCGTGCCGGTTTTCCACGATTCAGTGATTTTTTTGTTTAAATCCTCATTCGTGATAATTTGGTAGTCACTTGGGGCTAAGTACTTTCCTGCCTTGTCTAAGTATTTCTTCAGTTTCGGGTCATGCACACCCACTCCTTTTTAGGAAAGAAAGGTAGTATTCAAAAGACTGTTTGGTTGTTAATTTTTTCTTTTGCTTCACCTCATTTATCTCTTAGTATGGTGTATGTATTGTATCATCAACTATTTTCACTCTCCTAGCAACATACTGCTTTTATACTTTTGAACATAGCTAAAAAGATATGAGTATGCTGCTCTCTCTATAGAGTTAGTTTTCTCATATCTTTTTCAGTAGTGCAACTTCTATTCAGTGAATACAGCTAGCTTTTGTTAGTTATTGGCAACTTGATTAGTGAATGCTACTAGTCAAGGCTTTACTATCCGACGCCTATCAGATAATAGAGTGCCTTTTTATTTTATTTAATATAGATGTTTAAAGTGATTTCAATTCTTCAATTTCTATACTTGTTAAATCTTTTATCGAAAAACCAATCACTTCATTCAATTTCAAAAACACTCTGATTCTATTTATATTGTAAGATGCATCAGGTTCAAAATTTTCCTCAAAACTACATACAAGTTCATCACTATCTAAAAATACAAAATAGTTAGAGTCAATATCTACATAGTCATTTTCTTTTTTAAAAATTGAAGAATCTACCATAATTAGTCCTTCATTTTCTTTAGTTAGGCTGAAATCCAATTTTTTAAAGAAATCAGAAGCAACATAAAAAACTATAGTTTGTATACTACCATCTGTTTTATCAATACCGATTTCTAAAGGAGGAATCCCCATTGTTCTAGTTAAACGCCAATAATCATAATAACTTTTATTGTTTTTTGTATCCATTTTTACTGAAATCATAAGTAAGTCATCTACAACTTTTTCCATGTAAACTTCACTTTTAATATTGATGTTCTCACTATTAATTTTTTTTAATAACATATTATCCTCCTATATTATGGTTTGTATAAAGCATGATATATTACCCCCGTATCACCATTAATACCGATTTCCCAACCATTCACATTGAAAAAATTTCTACCAGGATTTACTTTAGGTAATATGAAAGATACCGAATCTTGAAAGCTAAGCATCAATTCATTTTCAGTTATTATTGACCCCTTAGCAGAATTAATAAATTCTCCCATATGCTTACTCGCATTTCCATGAACCCAAACTTCTTTTCCATTTACGTTAGTTCCTTTTAAAGTAAAAGACTTTGGTATGTTGGTATTAGGAATTATTTCTTGAGTTGGGTTGATATTTTTGTCCCATGTAATTTCATATTTAGCTCCACTGGCTTTCTCATACGTCATACTCCCCCGAATGGCTGCCGTGCTCAAGCCCAACCCCATCACCACATCCATCAGGCCACTTTCATCCAGCGTGCCTTTCACCGATTCCACATATGCTGATGCCCGAAGCGTGCCACCAGCCATACCTGTGTATTTCGTGCCGTCCATATAATAGGTGCCAGTTTTCCACGATTCAGTGATTTTTTTGTTTAACTCCTCATTCGTGATAATTTGGTAGTCACTTGGGTCTAAATACTTTCCTGCCTTGTCTAAGTATTTCTTCAGTTTCGGGTCATTCACACCCACTCCGTTTTGTTCAAGCAGCCACATCACTTGCGGCTTTCCCTCCGCATCGTAGTACACCACTGCCAAAACTTGATAGGCTTTCAGCGCTTCGACCAGTTTTGGGTCTACGCCGCGAACGGTATTAAGCCGCTGTTTCAAGGCATCCATCGACTGGGTATAGCCTTTCGGGTATGTATAGGTGCCGGTTTGGGCGTTAAATTCGACTTCCTGCAAGAGTTGTCGCATCGTTCTTTGTGCTGTCATCACAAGCGCTAAAAGTTCTTGGAAAAAGTGGGTATGACTTTGCTCAAATTGTA